>JADJGC010000005.1 GCA_016708315.1 bacterium | reverse complement strand
GGTCGGGCTTCTTGTGGTTTCGACATCTTTTGGGTTATCTCGGATCAAGAATAGAAAGGCAGGTCTCTTAAGGAGACCTGCCCTACAGTTGTTCAAAGGGTGAAGTTTTTAGAACGTAAATGTCGCGCGAACGATGCCGGTCATGAAGGCGTCTGCATCTTCGCCGGCCCAGTCTTCGCTCGGCTTGAGGTAGTTGAGTTCGAATGTCCAATGGGTCCGCTGATGCATGTTGTAGCGCAGATAGAAATCGAACTCGGTGCCGATCGAACTGCTCTTTTCATCTTCGACACCAGTGAAGTAATCGACGTTGGTGCGCAACAGGTGAAGATCCAATCCGGTCGTGACCTTCTCTGACGGATAGTAAGCGATGCGGCCAACGATGTCGTTGAGGCCATAGATCAAGTTGTCACCGAGCAGATCAGTGCGTCCCTGGAACTGGTGCGGCGAACGCGTCACATTCGTCCATGACTTGTACTTGTCTTCGTCTTCGCCATCATCGCCCGAGGTCATATCAATACCGACTCCAAACGCAATCGGGCGTTCGTAATTTCCGGCATAGTAGAAAAGATCAGCCTGCAGCAAGTAGGCGCCGATATCTTCCTTGTCCTCGTCGTCGGGGCCGTAACGGAACTTGCCCATTTGATAGGCAAAGTTGCCTTCGAGAAGCAAATTCTTGCCGATATCGAACTTTCCGTAGCTGCCGATGGTATACTGGTGCTCGCGGCGATGACCGCCGATAAGTTCATTGTCGCGGTCATAGTAAGCAAACGGCATGATGCCGATCTTGGGGACGAATAGATTGACGCCCATGAATTCCTGATCATCATCGCCCGCCGGATCATTCTCGGCGCGCTTGAAGAGCAACAACTCACCGCCGAGGCTGGTGCTGTATCTTGACGCAGGTGCGGTTTTGAGTATCTCGATGCGTTCCATCCATGTGTGTTCAGTGTGATTGCGGACTTCATTGTAGTGAGTGAAGATGTTCTTATCGCCGAGATAGAAAACACCGCCATCATAGCTCTGGCTGCTGCTCCAGCTATCATCGCCGATGATGCGCTCGTTAGCGACCTGATAACGCATGCGACCGATCTTGCCGCCGATGTTGGCGCCGAGGCAGTCATCTACGGAAATGTACATCTGCGAAAAGTTGATAGAGCCGTCGTCGGAGCCTTGCCCGTAGTAATCACCGCCGAGAAGTTTCCACGATTGAAACTCGACGACGCCTTGTTCTTTATCGTTGGGAAAGAAAGTTCAGCGTCAGGCGCGTGCGAAAATCGTGAGCCGACGCAGCGGGGTCATCACTGAAATCGTCCAAGTAGTTGAAGCCGTAGCGCAGGTTGCCGTTGACCCTTACCAGATCATCGAGCTTGACGGACGAGACGGATGTAGGAATGTCGCGTTCATTCGCAAGTGCGAAAGACGAGAGCGCCATAAGAATCATCATCATAATGATTATTGGCGCGCGATAGCGTTGGTGCATGATTCCTCCTGGAGTGATTGAATCGATTAGTTACCGCAGTCCAGCGCTGAGTGCCGGCAGGTGCGGCAGGTTCTATTCATGTTTTGTTGACTACAATATCGTAAATGGGGAGCGATTTAGTCAACAAAAAACAAATGGACCTGTTGCAGCACAACGACTTGGAAGAGATTATTCCCAGCGTTGACTTGATGAGCGCCCAAGGGTATCTTCTGCGCAATGAATGTTAAAATCTATGGGAGTTGACCAGTCATGCCGCAAACACTTGTTGAAAAGATAGCACAGAAATTCGCATTCGGTCTCGAGCCGGGACAGGTCGTCCACGCCGGAGACTACATTTCGATCCGCCCCGGATACGTGATGACACACGACAACACCGGCGCCGTGATTCCAAAATTCAAATCAATCGGCGCGAGCAAGGTGTTCAATCGGCGGCAGATTGTGTTCACGCTTGATCACAACGTGCAGGACACCGGCGCGGACAATATGAAGAAGTACGGCAAGATCGAGGCGTTCGCGAAAGAGCACGGCATCGATTTTTATCCGGCGGGTCGCGGGATTGGACATCAGATCATGTGCGAAGAGGGCTATGCGTGGCCCGGCGCGATGGCGGTGGCATCCGACTCGCATTCGAATATGTATGGCGGACTCGGATGTTTAGGGACGCCGATTGTGCGCACCGATGCGGCGGCGATCTGGGCGACGGGTCGTACATGGTGGCAGGTGCCGCCGGTGGCGAAGGTTGAATTGCGCGGGAAAATGCGCAGGGGCGTGACGGGCAAGGATGTGATTGTCACGCTGTGCGGATTGTTCAACAGAGACGAGGTCCTCAACCACGCGGTGGAATTTGGCGGCGATGGCGTCAAGGCGTTGTCGATTGATGAGCGCTTGACGATTGCGAACATGACAACCGAGTGGGGGACACTGGTGGGGATGTTCCCGATTGATGAAGTGACCATTGCGTGGCTGCGGGCGCGTGCGGAATATGTCACAAGACGAGGAGCGCAGGGTGTGCCTTCGGACGAAGACGGCAAGGGCGGACATCCTCGGATGAATCATGCGCGTATTGATGAACTTGAGAAGAACATTCCAACCGCGGATGAAGACGCTGTGTATGCCAAGGTGCTGTATCTTGATCTCGATTCGGTGCAGCCGTATGTGTCAGGACCGAATACCGTGAAGGTGATGAACTCGGTGGCGGCGATGCGCGACAAGGGAGTTAAGATTCACAAGGCGTACCTGATGTCGTGCGTGAATGGGCGCATTGAGGATATCGCACAGGCGGCGGCGATTACGCGCGGCAAGAAGTTTTCGAAGGATGTCAAATTCTATCTGGCGGCGGCATCATCAGAGGTGCAGACCGAATCGGAACGACGCGGCGACTGGCAGGTGCTGGTGGACGCGGGAGCGATTGTGCTTCCGGCCGGATGCGGCGCGTGTATCGGACTCGGAACTGGCACGCTCGAAGACGGCGAAGTCGGTATCTCGGCGACGAACCGCAATTTCAAGGGACGGATGGGAAGTCGCGATGCACAGGCGTATTTGGCTTCGCCGGCAGTGGTGGCGGCCTCGGCGATAGCGGGGCATATCGATCTGCCGGGGATTGACGGGGACAGCAAACCGGTCGGTGGTGTGATTTCGCAGGGTGCAACGGCGGCCAAGCCGGCGGCGGTGAAAATCATCGAGGGATTTCCGGCGCAGATTAAGGGCGAGCTGATTTTCTGTCATCAGGACAATCTCAACACCGACGGCATCTATCCGGGCAAGTACACATATAATGATGACTTCACGCCGGAACAGCAGGCGGGCGTGGTGATGGAAAACTACGATGCCGAATTCGGCAAGATCGTCGAGAAGGGAAATGTGCTGGTGGGCGGATTCAATTTCGGCACCGGGTCTTCGCGCGAGCAGGCGGCGACGGCGCTGAAGTATCGCGGTATTGCGCTGGTGGTGGCGGGATCGTTTTCGGAGACATACAAACGCAATGCGTTGAATAACGGATTTCTGGCGATTGAAGCGCCGGAATTGGTGAATGATCTCAAGGCGCAATTTGGTGCGGAGAAGTTAACCGTCAAGACAGGAATTGCGGCGGTGGTGGATTTTGCGCACTCGAAGATATTGGCTTCGGGGAAAGGAATATCCGATTGGACCGGTTGGTGTGGCGGCGCAGGAGTTGATCTTGGAAGGCGGGTTAGAGGAGTGGGTGAAGGGGAGGCTCTAACGCCCTCACCCTACCCTCTCCCATAGGGAGAGGGGAACTTGTGGTAGGCAATCGTGGAGGTTGCAGCACGCATTGTGCGTGGGTCGGTGCTTCCGTCTCGGCGGACAGCTCGGCGCAAGACTTGACGCAACAAAACATAGGGAGGTTTAGTGCTAGGTGCGATTGTCGGTGATATAGTCGGATCGGTTTATGAATTCGACAACATCAAGATGACGGAGTTTCCGTTGTTCGGTGAAGATTGTCATTTCACGGACGACAGCATCCTGACGATTGCGCTGGCAGAGGCGATTCTCAAAGATCTCGACTATGTTGCGACGATGAAGCAATACTATGTTCGCTTTCCGTACGGAGGCTACGGCGGGTCGTTCTTAAGGTGGGTGCGTTCCGATGACAACATGCCATACAACAGCTGGGGGAACGGCGCGGCGATGAGAATCAGTCCGGTGGGGTTTGCGTTTGATTCGTTGGAAGATGTACTCGCGAAGGCGAAGAAGTACACCGAGGTCACGCACAATCATCCGGAAGGGATTGCCGGAGCGCAGGCAACGGCGGCGGCGATATTTCTGGCGCGGACGGGAAGCTCCAAGGAAGAAATTCGCAGGTATGTCAGTGAGAACTTCCAATACAATCTTCAACGCACGTGCGATGAAGTCAGGCCGGACTACGCGTTCAACGAATCGTGTCGCGGGACGGTGCCGGAAGCGATCATTGCGTTTCTTGATTCGACCGATTATGAGAATGCAATTCGACTGGCGGTGTCGCTGGGCGGTGACAGCGATACGCTGGCTTGTATCACGGGTGGAATTGCGGAAGCGTTCTACGGCGGAGTGCCGAAGGCGATTGCGGATGAAGCGATGACGTATTTGGTGGAGCCGTTGCGGGTCGTCACAGAGGAGTTTACGGCGAAGTATAGCGGGAGGTGAGCCTGCACGCACCAACGCCCGCAAGGGGCTAGGCTACGAACGCATCACATTCCGAACGATTGGGTGTTGATCTCGGTCAGGCTCCGCTTCGTCCGGGACAAGACCTGACGCAACACGAGTGGTGCGAGATTCTGATAGGCAGCGACGTCAAACCACTGGTCCGATGCACGAAATCTAGTGCCGGGTCTGACGTGCGCGGCCTACTCAAACGGTGTTCAGGCGTTTCGCCAAAACTTCCTGCAATCACTGCTTGGCTTTCGCCACTACTGCGACGATCTTGTACACGATCCAAAGTACAAGAATCACCAACACAATGGGCGTCCAAGCTACGATTACGATGGACAATTCTGCCAACGTCTTCATAAGCTTCCTCCGGTTATGTTAAAGAACTTTTCCGTGCGCTTTCTGCAAGGCGACACTGTCACAGATATGTCATTGCAATTCATATGCCGACACGGTTAAACGTGAGTCACGATTCCAAGCTATGGGGGAAGGGCAATACTGAGAGAACTAATGTCGCTTCCGCAATGAGGTTAAGAGGAGAAAAAAGTCGCCAATCGGATTGGAGAATGAGCAGGGCGTGGGCGATCCAAACGTGGACCAATGAAATAATTGATAACTTTGTGCAGGGTGATTCACATTGGTGTCAGTCATGGAGAGCGAGTGCAACTCCTTCGCCTCCGGACAAGAGACATACGCCCACAAGGGGCTAGGCTACGAACGCATCACATTCGAGTCGAGGTCTGATGCAATGACAAGAAGAAGTTCGACTGAAGTCGAACCCACAGAACGAACCGTTAGAACGAACCCACAAAGCGAACTCTCAGAACGAACGACAAAATCGGCCGTCAGGCAGGAGTTCCCATTAGGGGGACTTTGCCTGACGGCTCATTGAAGATCTCGCGCTTTAGGCTTGTCGAGATTGACAACTATTCATCAATGTCGCTCTACTCTGATTTGAGGGATGCCATGTCGATGCAGAAGCGATACTTCACGTCGGACTTGAGCATCCGTTCGTAAGCTTCGTTGACTTTCTGGATCGGGATGACTTCGACATCGGCGGTGATGTTATGCTTGCCGCAGAAATCGAGCATCTCCTGCGTCTCGGCGAGACCACCGATGAGCGAACCGGAGAAACTGCGGCGGCCCATGATCAGAGGAAAAGCGGAGACTTCGAGCGGCTTCTCCGGAGCGCCGACCAAGGTGAAGTTTCCGTCTCGTCCTAACAGGTTGATATAAGCATTGATATCGTGGTTAGCAGAGACGGTGTCGAGAATGAAGTTGAAGCTACCGGCGTGCTTTTGCATCTGGTTGCTGTCGTTCGAGACGACGACTTCATCGGCGCCAAGGCGGAGTGCATCCTCGGTTTTGCTGTGAGAGGTGGTGAACACAATCACGTGAGCACCGAAGGCGTGGGCGAACTTCACTCCCATGTGACCTAACCCGCCAAGACCGACGACACCAACCTTCTTTCCTTTGGTGACGCCCCAGTGACGTAAGGGCGAGTAGGTGGTGATTCCAGCGCACAGTAGCGGTGCTGCGCCGGCGAGTTCAAGATTATTCGGCACGCGCAGAACGAAATGTTCGTCGACGACGATGCTTTCCGAGTAACCGCCATAGGTCATGACGCCGGTGAACTCGTCGGGAGAGTTATAGGTCATGACCATCTTCGCGCAGTATTGCTCAAGGCCTTCGCGACACGCGGGACAGGTGCGGTCGGAACCAACCAGGCAACCAACAGCAGCGAGGTCGCCGGGAGCAAATTTCTTGACGGCAGATCCGACCTTGGTGACGCGGCCGACCATTTCATGGCCCGGCACAATCGGATACTTGGTGCCGCCCCATTCGTTGCGGACCGAATGAAGATCGGAGTGGCAGATGCCGCAGTAGAGGATTTCGATTTGAACATCGTGTTCATTTGGATTGCGCCGCGGAATCTTGGTGGAAGCAAGCGGGGACGTGGGGCTGGTTGCAGCATAGGCTCGGTAGTTATTCATCTATTTCTCCTGTTGATATGTCTGACTTATCAGACGATCTGTGATCTGCAAATTCGTGCCTTTAGAGATCAGACCGACTGACAATAGAGTTTACGCCCAATGGCACCGAACCGGGTAGACCAGTCCTGCTGAATCATTGCCTAATCCTCCGATGAGTGCGAAAATTGTGTTGATTGTCGATCTTTTGCTGCGTACATTCATGTATGACAATTACTGATGAAAAACTTGCAACGAATATTGCCCGGTGGACCAATCAGGAAGATCTACTCATGACAGCGATCCCGGGGCTCATCTTGTTTCGTCGTGAAAAGGCGACTGAACCGGAATGCGCTTTGTACGAGCCTTGTCTTTGTGTAGTTGCTCAAGGCGCAAAGCGTGTATTTTTGGGCGAAGAATCGTATGTATATGATTCGCGTCATTTTCTGATCACGACTGTGGACATTCCCACGATCGTGCAAGTCATCAAGGCGAGCCGGGAGAAACCATGTCTGGGACTCGTAATGAAGCTCGATCGGCGCGAGATTGCGCAACTCATGGTCGATAGCGGTCTTCCCTCGCCACCTGTTCAGAAATCGAGCCTTGGTATGGCGAACGGCAAGATTACAACGCCACTTCTGACCGCAATTCAACGGTTGGTAGATTTGCTCGATGAACCACAGGATATTCCGATTCTTGCGCCGATTATCCAGCGGGAGATTTTGTACCGTCTGCTTGTAGGCGAGCAGGGTGCCCGACTTCGTCAGATAGCATCGAATGGCAGCCAGGGCCATCAAGTGGCGCGGGCAATCGATTGGCTGAAGAGCAATTATTCGCGGCAGTTGCGTGTCGAAGACCTGGCAACGCAAGCGAGCATGAGTCCATCGACCTTTCATCATCATTTCCGGGCGTTGACCGCGATGAGTCCGCTGCAGTATCAAAAGTGGCTGCGATTGAACGAAGCCCGGCGGTTGATGCTGATCGAACGTCTCGATGCGGCGACGGCGGCCTTTCGGGTCGGCTATGAAAGCCCGTCCCAGTTCAGCCGCGAGTACAACCGCTTGTTCGGAAATTCGCCAGTGCGCGATATTGCGAGTATGCGTCAGGTCGCTGCCACTGAGAGCGCTTAGTTCTGAATCGTTGTTTCCTTTCTGAGTTTCTGTTCTACTTTCGTCCTTCCAAAGTCTGTTAATAAATCGGCATAACCCGGGTTAATCGGGACAGCAAAGGCCGTTTACCGAAACCGGTGTCCGCTATAGAGACCATTTGCATCTGCAACCGGGGCTACCTTTTGCAGACTCGCCCCCACAAGAGCTGACAGTGAGATCGAGATTGTTGAACCGCAACGGCCGTTGCGAACTCACTGCAAACACATGTTGGGCCGGCAAAGCTGGCGCTTCTGAGCGAACATCAGTGCCTTCACTTATTGGCGCGAGAAATAATGTCGAGTGGATGACAACATATTTTCTTGCTTAGTTTTCGTTGAGATGGCGAGAGGACACACCCCGTCTCGACCGCCCTCTCCGCCGCGGCGGATCGGGCGTTCGAGCCACCCCTCTTTTTAGAGGGGAATTGAAGTTGGAGGAGGCATTGGTGACAAATGAGTCGTGTGGTGGGTGCATGGTAGCGGAGAGCGAAAGGACTGCGCTACTACGAACTGCCCTCACCTCCCGCGAAGCCCTCACCCCTAACTCCTCTCCCAAAAAGGGAGAGGGGGGGGGCGTGCGCGGCCGCGGCGCGAGGACACACCGCGACTTGATCGCGCTCTCCGCCGCGGCGGCGGATCGCGCGCTCAAGGCACCCCTCTCAAGAGGGGAATTGAACTTGGCTCCAAGAATTGTAGGGTGTCGGGTTTTGCGCTTCCCGCTAAGGAGCGGGACAGGTCGGTGGGAATACCGACCTGCAAACTGCCCTCACCTCCCGCGAAGCGCGGGATCTTCGACCGTCCCTCTCCCGGTGGGAGAGGGATCAACTTGGGCTGCTAGGTTAGGCAACGGCGGGCGCGGGGACCGCGCCCCTACGGTTTGATGGTAACAAGAAGCCCGAATCACAGTGGATCGGACCTACAAAACTAATGTCGTACGCACAAGAGTGAAGGGTGAAGGATTGCGGACTCGGAAGTGGCTTAGTCTGACAGAGCGAAGTCGACGGCGGCTTGGGCGTGGATGTGAGTTGTGTCGAAGAGCGGTGTGGTTGTGTCGGCTGGTTTGATGAGGATCGGGATTTCGGTGCAACCGAGGACGATTGCCTGCGCGCCGCGCTGTTGCAGTTGTGTGATGATCTCCAGAAAGCGTTGTTTCGTTTCCGGCTTGAATATCTCCAACGCCATCTCATCGAGAATTGCATCGTGGATGTAGAGGCGGTCATTTTGTTCGGGGATCAAGGTTTCGATGCCTTGCGCACGCAACTTGTCGTGATAGAATGGCTCTTGCATGGTGAACTTGGTGCCCAATAAGGCGACCTTGTGAAGTTGGGCTCTGCCGATTTCAGCTGCGGTGGCTTTGGCAATGTGAATGATAGGAATGCCAATCTTCTCTTGAACCGGGTCGGCAATTTTGTGCAGGGTGTTGGCACAGAGGACTAAGCCCTCGGCGCCACCCTGCTCGAGAGTACGGGCGATGGCAATGATTCTTTGTGTAACGTTTTCCCAGCCTTCGACGGTGTCAGGAGGGCGAAACTCCTCGAAGTTGACAGAGTAAAGCAGCATCCGGGCGGAATTCAGCCCGCCAAGTCGTTGATTGACCATCTGATTTATGAGGCGGTAGTAATCGACGGTCGATACCCAGGTGGTACCGCCGATAAGTCCGAGCGTTTTCATGCCTTATGATACGCAAATCAGGAGGCAAAGTCCTCGGGAAATTCAGTGTGCAATTATTTTGATGGCAGTTAGATAGCGATTAAACACGAAACTTCCTGGTTCGTCTTACGAACATAAGTAAGTAATTACCTTTTCGTGCCAAGCGCGTTTCCTCAAAAGGAGAAACCGATGAATTACGTGAAAGCTGCCACTATCGTGATTCTTGCTGTTTGCCTGACGGCGTGCAGCAGCAAACCTGTTGATGACGGCAAGGTGCCGATATCGACAACTTCCAAAGAAGCACGCGAGCTGTTTGTGCAGGCGCAGGATCTAAATGACAAGTTGCGGGGCAATGAGGCGATTCCGCTTCTGCAACAGGCGGTCGCGCTTGATTCGAATTTTGCCCAGGCGCATTTGCTGATGTCGCAAACCGCACCGGGGGCTGCGGAGTTTTTTGCAAGCCTTGAAGCGGCACGACGTACCGCAACATTTGCAAGCGAAGCTGAGCAGTGGATGATCCAGGCATTTGATGCGGCTGTTGCCGGAAACACGACGCAGCAGTTGCAGACGCTTCAGAAGTTAGCCGCCGCGCGTCCGGGCGATGAGCGTGTCCACATGCTGATGGGCAATTTCTATTTTGCACAACAGAATTGGACTGAAGCGGTAGCGGCATATCAGAAGGCAGCGGCAATCGATTCGTCGTTTTCGCCAGTCTATAATCAGCTCGGCTACAGTTATCGTTTTAGTGATCGTGACACGGATGCCGAGTCGGCATTCAAGAAATATATTCAACTCATCCCGAATGATCCGAACCCTTACGATTCGTATGCCGAGCTGCTGATGAAACTGGGACGGTATGATGAATCAATCGCGCAGTATGAACAGGCGTTGAAGGTGCAGCCGACATTTCCGCCATCTTATTTCGGGATCGCATCGAATCTGAATTTCCTCGGACGTTACGAGGATGCTCGCAAAAAGATGCAGGAGTTTCTTGATTTCGCAGTCAATGACGGACAGCGACGGGCGGCATTCGCCGGTATGGCGGTATCATATATCGATGAAGGGAAGTACGATCTTGGATTAGAGATGCTTCAGAAGCAATTCGAAATAGCCGCAGGGAAAAACGATTTCGCGGCAATGTCCGGTGATGTGAACTTGATGGGAACTGTCTTGATCGAGATGGGTCGTTATGATGATGCTTTGGCGAAATTCAAAGAGACCGTCGAAATGCAGGCCAAAGCCGAAAACAACTCTGATCAACTTTCAGATCAGGCGCGACTGAATTATCAGTATGATGCCCAATTTGTACTTGATTGGCGAAGTTTACAACGCAATGGGCGACGCCGCCCTAAGTCAAGACTACTTCACAAAGGCGTATAACTATAATCTGGTAAATAACTTACTGCAATCGATGGCGCGGCAGAGAATCGCGCTGATTCAGCGAAAAGCCTAGGTAGCTCAGAGTTCCCCGCAGGTCCGAAGCCCGAAATTCGGACCTGCTCCTCCCTGTTATTTGAGAAAGATTTCACAAAATTTCGCTAATTTGCTTGACAAAGTAAGACGAATCTTACATTGTGAGCACATGATTACATTGACGCCAAAGGATGAGGATTACCTCGAGACAATTTATCGCATTTCACGCGATTCCGACACGGTCGGTGTTACTGATATTGCGCGAGCGCGCAATGTGACTGTTCCGACTGCCAGATCTGCAGTCAGCCGCCTAATTCGGTATGGCTTGGTCAGGCAGCAGCATTACGGCAAGATCATGCTGAATTCGGACGGCGAAAAACTTGGCGAACAGATCTATTCGGTACACAGTACGATTCGGCGATTTCTCGCCGAGGTGTTGTTGCTTGATGCAGAAAAGGCGGATGAAGAGGCCTGCCGGATGGAACATGGGCTTTCGCGGAGTACACTGCGGCGGTTGAGTCTGTTCCTTGATGCGGTCAATGGTTGCGGCGGTGGGAACCCCGGCTGTTTGGGGCGGTATCGCCAATCAATAGGGTCTAAATAGTCATGAATTATGACAGTTTTGTGACAGCGGTCACCTTAGAATATCGATTTTCTCGGGAGAGTTTATGAATACCAAGAAGCTAAGCCTTGCGGACCTCAAGCCGGGGGAAAGTGCGCGCATAGTTGCAGTGCATGCCCTTGGCGCGGCTCGACATCGATTGATGGACTTTGGCTTCCGTTGCGGCGAGCAGGTCACGATGGTGCGTTCGGCACCGCTGGCTGATCCAATCGCTTACAAACTTCGCGGCGCATACGTCAGTTTGCGAAAATCAGAAGCGAACCTGATTGAAGTGGACGGCTCCGAATGATGAGCCTTGGTGTTGAGAAGAAGACATACACCGTAGCGCTGGTTGGTAATCCTAACAGCGGCAAGACATCGATTTTCAACGGACTTGTCGGTGCGCGTGCGCATGTCGGCAACTATCCCGGCGTAACGGTTGAGAAGCGCAGCGCGGTGCTCAATCGATCGGGATTGGAGATTGAGTTTGTCGATCTGCCGGGTGTCTACTCGCTATCCGCGGCGACGCTCGATGAGCGGATTGCGCGGAAGTTCATTCTGCACAATAAGCCGGATGTCGTCATTAACGTAATCGACTCCGGCAACTTAGAGCGCAATTTGTACTTGAGTGCTCAGGTGATGGAGATGGGCGTGCCGATGATTTTCGTTCTCAACATGTGGGACGAAGCTCAGAAGCAGGGCATTACTATTAAGGAAAGCAAGTTCACAAAATTGTTGGGCGGTCCGATCGTGAAGACGGTTGCGCACAAGGGTGAAGGGGTAAAGGAACTGCTTGAACTCACTGTCAAATTCCTGCTCGACAAGAGCAACCTTGCTGAGTTCACTCCGCAGATCAAGTATGGCGGCGAGATTGACACGCAGATCGCAGAGATTACCCGTACCGTCGGATCTACGAGTTGCAATACGCTGCCGCCGCGCTGGTATGCGGTGAATCTGCTTGAAGATACGGTCAACATTGACGATTTCGCGAAGCCGACTCCTTCGGAGCGGACGCTGATTCATACGCAGGTGGCGGATTCCAAGAATCGCATCAAGAAGCATCTTGGTCACGAATCGGATACTGCGATCACCGATGCGCGATATCGCTATATCGGCGATGTGCTTGATTCGGCGGTGAATCGCGGCAGCGATACGCGGATGCACTTCTCAAACAAACTCGACTCGATTCTGACGCACAGATATTTTGGATATCCGATTTTCCTGTTCTTCATGTGGTTGATTTTTCAAGCGACATACGTTATCGGACAGTATCCGGCGGATTGGATTAACCAAGGCGTGTTGGCGCTGCAAGGTTTGATTTCCGGTCTTCTGCCGGCGGGCGTGATCAATGAATTGGTTACGAACGGAATGATCGGCGGCATGGGCGCAGTGCTGGTGTTTCTGCCGAATATCATGATTCTGTATCTCGGTATAGCAATCATGGAAGATTCGGGGTATATGGCGCGAGCGGCGTTTATGATGGATCGTTTCATGCGCGTGCTGGGATTGAACGGGAAGGCTTTCATTCCGCTGTTGATGGGATTTGGCTGTAATGTGCCGGCGATCATGGCGACACGGACGCTGGAGTCGCATCGCGACCGCGTGTTGGCGGTGTTGATTATTCCGTTTATGTCGTGCTCGGCGCGGTTGTCGGTGTATGTATTGTTCTGCGGCGCGTTCTTTGCGGGAAATGCAGGGAATGTCATTTTCAGCCTGTATCTATTGGGGATTGCGGTTGCGGTGATTTTCGGCCGGCTGCTGAAGAAGAGTTTATTCAAGGACGACACAGCGCCGTTTTTCATGGAGTTTCCGCCGTATCGCCGTCCTACTTTCAAGACGGGCCTGCTGATGATGTGGGAACGGGCGAAGATTTATCTCGGCAAGATTGGCAAAGTGATTCTTGTCGCTTCAGTGGTAATCTGGTTTTTGGGTGCGTTCCCGAAGATTGATAACTATTCGCAGGATTACGATTCGCAGATCAGTGTGCTGCAACAGCAGGGTACACCCGAAGCCGAAGAGCAGGTTGTGCACTTGCAGAGCCAGATGCAGACCGAAGAGATTCAGCATTCGTACATTGGCCGGATCGGTAATTTGATTCAGCCGATAATCGAGCCGCTTGGGTTCAACTGGCAGATGGGAATTGCGCTGATCACAGGGTTTGTTGCCAAGGAAGTCGTCGTCTCGACGTTGGGAGTGCTGTATCAGCTTGGTGAAGATGTGGATGAGACTTCGACATCGCTGATGAACATTATTAGCGATGAGTCGGGAGGAATCACGCCGCTAGTGGCGTATGCGTTCCTGGTGTTCGTGCTGTTGTATACTCCGTGTATTACGGTGATGGCGGCGATGAAGCGCGAGATTGGCGCCAAGTGGATGTGGTTTGGAATGTCGGTGCAGTTGGCAGTGCCGTGGGTGGCTGCATTCGCAATTTACCGGCTCGGGCTGTTGTTTGGTTTGGGCGCGTAGCTAAAGTCTTTTGACAAAAGCACTAAGTATAGAATTCCCGGCGGAACCGAAAGAGTCCCGCCGGGAATTGCATTTTGCAATGCTACTATTTCGACCCCCAATCTCGAAGTTATAGAAAAAATTCACAAGCTGTGACAGCCGTTTGACACGATTTTCTGCGAAAATCCGTACTCTCTATTGTATGGATTTCTTGCTCCCCGTTTCGACAACTCACCGAAGCAGATTCTGTGTATTCCAGTCCAGCCAACGTTGTGCCTTCGCGCTGATGCTTGTTCTGTTGCTTAGCATTAGTGCTCCCGCATTTGGTATCAAGCTGGGTGGAACGATCACATCAAGCGAAGACAAGTCGCCGGTGGTCGAAGCGAATATCTTGGTAGAAGAGCTTGATCTGAATGCACGCGCCGATCTTGAGGGACGGTATCAGATTGAAATCGACAAAGCCGGCAAGTATCGACTTCAGATAACGCATGTGAGCTTTGAGACGAAGGTGCTCGACATCGAGTTGGGTGAGCGCGATACGGTGATCAATGTGACGCTGTCTTCACGAACCTACATCTATGACGAAGTCGTGGTTACCGGCACGCGCACACCATATTTGCTCAAGGATGTTCCGGTGACGACGGAAGTCATCCGAACCGATGATGCGATAAAGACGGGAGCTTCGACAGTTGATCAGGCATTGAAGTCGGCAGTGGGGATCAATGTTGACAACAATTTCTCCGGCAGCGGGGCATCGTTGCGCGGTCTCGATCCGACGCGGGTGCTGATTCTGATCGACGGCGAGAAGATGGTTGGACGTGTGCGCGGGGCGATTGATCTGGCGCAGATATCGCTCGCCAACGTTGAGAAGATTGAAGTGGTCAAGGGAGTCGGCTCGACGCTGTACGGGAGTGATGCGATCGGCGGTGTGGTGAATATCATCACGCGCAAACCACAAGCTCAACTAAGGCTGAATAGCGCAGGCGAATACGGGACTTTCAACTCGTATATGCAGAATCTTGAACTGGAATCAAAGCGGGGCAATTGGGGGCTGCAGATGGGAGCGCGATTTGACCGCACTGACGGATTTGATTTGGACAAGACGACACCGCACACCAATGGAATGGAGCGGATCAAGCGATTCAACCTTGACGGCAAGGTCACGCGAAGACTTTCGAAGGCGTTTGATTTGACAGTCAATGGGAATTTCTTCCGCGAACGCAAGGACTGGATTGAGTCGGAATACATCGACCCGATCACGTTTACTTTCGATGATCAGGAAAACAACTTTCGTTATTCGGCGGGGAGCAAGATCGCATTCCAGCCGAATCCGCGTACGCTGGTGGATGTCAATGTGTATGGGACCTATTATGACCACCTGTGGGAGAAATTTACGGCATCCGGCGCGCTGTCGGACAAGTCGCGAACCGAGGACTATCTGGGCGAAGCGTCGGTAAATGCGACGCACAGCTACAAGGATGGACATGTCGTCACGATGGGCGGCGACTTCGTCGCGCAGTCGCTGAAATCGGAAGAGATTGAAGGCGGTACGCAGGAGGTTTCCAGCGGCGATGTTTATATGCAGTACGAGTGGAAGCCGGTTGAGAATCTGACTATGCTTCCGGGAATCCGGCTCGAAGAACATTCGACATTCGGCGAACACGTCAATGCTTCAATCAACGTGATGTATAATCCGCATCCGCGGTTTCGTATTCGCGGATTTCACGGCGGCGGATTCAGAGCGCCTTCGATCAAGGAACTGTACTTCCGTTTCGATCACTCGGCGGCGGGATACATCGTTATCGGCGGTGGAGAAGATCTGAATCCGGAAAAGTCGCGCAATAGTTCATTGTCTTTGGAGTACAGCTACGAGGGGATCGGACTGCACCGGATTACCTATTTCTACAACGACATCAACGACATGATCGAGTTCAACCTGACGGGATTCTCGCCGACGTATTGGCGCGGGATTTACAAGTATCAGAATGTTTTCAAAGCATACACACGCGGGATCGAGTGGCAGAGCGAACTGAAGATTAATCATCACGTCGATTTCTCGGTGTCGTACACCTGGCTGACGGCGAAGAATCGCGAGACGGGACATTGGCTGTTGAACCGTCCGGAGCATGCGCTGAAATTGCTGTCATCGATTCATTTCGATGAGGTCGGGTTGGTCGTGACGGCATGGGGAAGCTGGTACTCGGGCAAGCTGTGGGTGCCGCTGGGAGAGCAGAATGATTTCGAGACGGATGTGTGGGCGCCGACGCGACGCGATATCAACTTGAGTGTATCGAAGCGGGTGTGGGATAATCTCGAGGTTTTCGCGCGCGGCGAGAACTTGACTGACGATGTCGAGATCGAATTTGGTTACTGGCCGGGCAGGACATTTCACGCTGGGCTGCGCTGGAACAGCATGTAGTTCGCGAGGAATCTGAAGTATGAAAGAACAACAATTCAATAATAGAGAGGAGTAACGAATGAGGTACTTCAAGGTAGTTTCATTGATTGCGCTTTTGATGACGGCCGTAGTTGGGTGTTCGAATGATGATGACGGAACCGGACCGGGTGATAACAATACGAACAGCTGCTGATGCAACACTATTGTCGGCAGTGGATGGTGGATGGAACCACTTTGCTCTCGATAGTCTTTGAACAACTGGCTCAGTCCGACTACCCAGGAACTTTCCAACTACGTGTTTGCAATGAAGGATGCGGAAGGCAAATGCCTGAAGTTCCAGATTGTTGGACGTCATTGGCGGAGGCGCTCCTCCGACGATGGGGCAGATTGTTCTCAAGTATGTTTACTCGGCGACAGGTACTGACCTGTCAGCTGCTGCAGAAGTTGATACAGTAGGTCCTACAGACGACACGCTGTACTATGATTTTTCAACAGGTACCGCGTCATTCAATTTGACCGACCCGGGCAACCGGATTGATTGGGATATACGATTCTTTCACTATGATGCCGACTTGAACAGCGGAGTGTTCGGCATCGGCCAGGGCGTCGGCCATTCCAGGTGTATGATTCCCGGCCCAGTGATCCTTCCGACTCGACGGACTTTGATGACTACTCAAGCGCTCAAACGGTTGGGCCAGCGTGCTGTCCAGGACGAGATTGCATCCGTCTTTAGAAATCCCGATCGTGGTACAAATACAATTTGCAGACTCATCATATACTCGCGCAAAGATATCTATGCATTGAAAGTTGGCGGTAAGACTTACAAGGTGTTCAGATCATCAGTACTATAACCGGATACACAGGCATCCGGACACTATACGATCAATTGGGCAGAACTATAACCTCCATTCTGACCCAGCAAGAGAAAACGCGGCGGATGACAACATCTGCCGCGTTTTGATTTGTAGCGAGTCTTGTGATTGATGCCGTTAGGCGGCGATGATTTCGACCAGTTCGATATCGAAGACGAGGTCTTCGCCGGCCAACGGGTGGTTGGCATCGAGCGTGACCATGTTGTCTGCGACGTTTGTAACAGCGACATTCACGGTTGAGCCGTCGGATTGTTCCATGCGCAGATTCAGGCCGATGCGAGGTTCGATGTCGGGCGGAAACTCCGAGCGGTCGACATCGAGGACCAAGCCGGGTTTGCGCTGACCATAGGCATCGGCGACCGGGATTGTCACAGTGGTTTTGGCGCCGATATTCATGCCGAGAACGGCGCTGTCGAAACCGGCGATGACTTGCTGTTGGCCGAGGATAAATTCGAGCGGGTCGCTGCCTTCGGAACTGTCGAAGATGGTTCCGTCAAGAAGTTTGCCGGTATAGTGAACGCGGACGGTATCGCCATTTTTAGCTGAAGCCATAACAGACTCCTCTCTTGGTTGCACGTATCCGAGAGAAGCCCGAGTACGCAGATGAACTGCAAAAATTCCGCGAACATAATAGGGATTTCGCGAGGATTGTCAAATATTCTCAAGGGGGAATTTGGGGTGTGGAAGGTGGTGGCTTTCGAGCAGTTTCAATCGACACAGCGCGTTGCCCTCACCCCTTCCCCTCTCCCAAAGGGAGAGGGGAGCAGCAACGGAGGGCAGGTTGTTCGACTGAAGTCGAACCCACAGAAACAGGGAGGAGACAAAGGAGGACGCCGACAATGGGGTTGGATACGGGAGATGCGAATGAAGCAACTATTTGTGGATAGAAACGTAAAGTTATATCAAGTAGTATGACCGAACCTTGGATAACCACGAAAGAACTTTGCCGCTACTATCAACGCGGTCCGCAAGAAATTCGCGCAATCGACAGTGTTAATCTTAATATCGCCCGCGGCGAGTTTGTCGGAATAGTCGGGTCCTCCGGTTCCGGCAAATCGACGCTCTTGAATTTGCTTGCCGGGCTCGATACGCCGACTGCGGGGAGTATTGCAGTTGGTGCGACGGTGTTGAGTGCGCTTAGCCGCAAGGACCTTGCAGCGTATCGCGCACGCCAAGTGGGGATGATTTTCCAGACATTTAATCTGCTTCCGCATCATACGGCGCTTCGCAATGTCGAAGTCGCCCTGTATTTCAATGACACACCGCGCAACGAGCGCCACAAACGGGCGAGCGAAATCTTGACCAGCCTGGGAATGGGCGACCGGCTGGAACATCGTCCGAGTGCGCTTTCCGGCGGCGAGCAACAGCGCGTGGCGATTGCAAGGGCGCTGGTCAAGCGGCCGGAAGTGATATTCGCCGACGAGCCGACGGGGAACCTCGATTACGAAAATGCACGGCAAATTGCGGCGTTGTTGACTGACCTGAACAAAGAGGGATTGACTGTCGTGATGGTGTCGCACGATTTGGAACTGGCGCGCAGTATCTGTAATCGAATCATCAAAATGCACTATGGCCGGATCGTTGAAGATTCGGGGGCACAACAGTGACATCGTACGATCTGATTACGGCGGCGGCGGATAATCTGTGGCGGATGAAGCTGCGTTCGATCCTGACGATTACCGGCGTGTTGATTGCGATTGCGGCTTTTGTGTCGATGATCTCGTTCGGCGCCGGAAATCAGCAGTATGTCAACGAGCAGTTCGAGAAATTCGGGCTGTTGACGACGATGCAGGTGTTCCCCGAAGATGACAAGGACAAGAGCGACAGTGTCAAGGCGAAGGTGCTGAATGATTCGGCGCTGGCGCTGCTGGCGCAAATCCCGGGTGTGCGTCTGGCTTATCCGCTGGAGGCGTTCGAAATTGTAGCCAAAATGGGAGACAGCACAGCGACACTAAATGCGCAGGCGATATCATCGGAGGTTGCCGGTACGACGGCAATGTCGCAGTACGTCGCAGGGACACGATTTGCGAGTGACAGTGCGAGACAGGCGGTGGTGACGCGCGATTTCCTTAAGCGAATGGGTATCGAAGATGCGGACTCTGCGGTAGGAAGAGAATTGGTGGTTACTGCACGGTTGATTCGAATCGACAGCGCGTGGTCGGCGATAATCAGCGATCGCGACGGTGCGATACGCAAGAGACTGCGCGGCATTGATCGCGATTCGATTTTTGAGCCGGGCTATATGATGGGGATGCTGAGGCGGGAGACCTCGGAGGCGTTGCGGCGGTTCTACTCGGGATTGATGAATAACCGCGAGCTGGTTACAGAAACGCTGAAGATTGCCGGTGTTATTCCGGGCAGGCGCGAGAGTCCTCTGCGTGTGGAGCAGGTTGTTTTGCCGCTGGCTACGGCGCGGAGGCTTAATGACAGCGATATCTCGATGTCGCCGGCGAGTTTGATGAGTTCGTTTAGTTCGGGAAATCTGCCGGATATGTTTGCGCCGAAGGAGGGCAAGTCATACTCCAAGGTGACGCTCGATTTTGATCCGCACATGCCGTTCAAAACAGTCCGCGATTCGGTGAAGGCGCTGGGATTTAAGACTTTCAGTTTTGCCGAGGAGTTCGAAGAGATACAGAAGATGTTTATCTATTTCGACATGGCGCTGGGGATGATCGGTTTGATTGCGCTGGTGACGGCTTCGTTGGGGATTGCGAACACCATGATCATGTCGATTCTGGAGCGTCGCCGCGAGATCGGCGTGCTCAAGGCGCTGGGTGCGGATGATTCGGATATTCGGCGGATATTCTTGTACGAGGCGGCGGCAATCGGCACGCTGGGAGCGACATTTGGAATCATTTTGGGCTGGGTCATTGCGCGGATTGCGTCGTTTACGGCGCAGTCGTTTATGCGCAAAGAGGGTATGGAAGCAATCGAGTTGTTTGCGACGCCGTGGTGGTTGATCGCGATTGCGTTGGGGTTTGGAATCGTGGTGAGTTTGCTTGCGGGGTATTATCCGGCGCGAAGGGCGGCAAGGCTCGATCCGGTGGAGTCGTTGAGGAATGAGTAGGGGGCGCAGTCCGATTGTCGGGTTCCACGCTTCCCGCTAAAGCGCGGGACGGGTCCCTGAGAACACCGACCTACAATTATGTGAAGAACACGGACCACCAAAGTGATCCCAGCGCAAGCGCTGGGGCACCCTCACATGAATCGTATCTTTGGACAAGAGAGATTCATTGCGATCTTGAGTCTACTTCGCTGCCGAATTGCCGCCCCAAGGGCCGATGTCGGAGCGAGTGCCGTCGAGATCGGTGAGGACAGAATCTCCAGCATTGATCAAGACGGATGTCGGAAGCAGTTTGAATGACAGTGTATCAGCGAATAGGGGATTGACAGAGATGTTGCCGAACTTGCCGGTCAGGTCGGCGATTTCCTGGTAGTTTGCCGCCCATTTGAGGTCTTCGCCGGCAGCGGTAGTCGGTGCGGCGCGTTCGGCGGAAATGATCTCCGGGTCGACATAGACGTTGTTGTTGGCGATTACAAAGTCAACGGGATTGCCCAGCATCCAGATTCCCACGCAAGGACAGACCCACTTTGCACGCCAGCCATTATTGTAAACGATGTTGTTGACGAAGACGCCGCGCGGTCCGAGTTTTTGTTCGCGGTCGCCCCAATTGGCAAAGCCGCAGTTGCCGTTGCGATAAATCAGATTGTTGGATGCTTCCATGAATGACTCGCCGGTAGCGATGATTCCCCAGCCGAGGCAGTCCTGCACGATGTTGTTGCGTACGACTGCACGCGAAGTTCCGAACGAGCCGATGCCTTTCCAGAATTCACTGACGCGATTGCGTAGGACGGTGGCTTGGGCGTCCCAGGTTATGCCGATTCCAGCGCCGCGGCCTTTGGTGATGACGTTGTCGGCGATGAAGGCTTTGGCGCCACGATAGAGCGCGATGCCATCCCAGCCGCCGTTGATGATGCGGTTGTTCTCGATGAAGAGCTCCGAGCCTTCGCGGACGAAGATTCCGCCGATGCCGACGACGACGGTGGTGTCGCGGTTGTCGTTGTTAATGATCTCGCAATTGCGGACGGTGAGGCGGGAGAACTTGGCGACGATAGCGGCATCGGTGGCGTTGCCATCGCGGTCGCGGACTCCGCCGGTGATCTTTACGTTCTCAATTGTTGATCCCCAGCTATTGGAGAAGTAGATGCCGTAGCCGGCGTTGGTTATCAGAACGACGGAATCGGCATGGTCGCCGGTGATTGAGAGGGATTTGTCCTTAATGATGAATCCGTAGGACGCTTCGACGGGGGTAATCGGCTCGGTGCAGTTGCCGCATAAATCCTCAGTAAATTTGGTCGATATCCCATTATAGGTGCCACTCAGCAGGACGATCTTGTCGCCAGAGTGCGCCGAATCGATTGCGGTTTGGAGACTTACGAAAGGCGCCCGGAAAGTGCCATCGCCGCCGGGTTCGGCACTTGATTTTACAAAGACAGTATTGTAATCAGGCTGATACTGACCGGCACAGGATAGAAGAAGTGCGACGATACAGACCAGCAACGATATCCAAAAACGCATAAGACCTCCACTTGCGAGAACGGTTTAAACTATATAAGTTAGCCGCCCATGAACAGGAAAAAAAGCAGTCCCAATACGTTGCCGACCAATCTCAGCCTGTTCGAGCAACCGTTCCTGGTACAGCCGTCCAAGACGGAGAAACCAAGTGACGGGATACTGCCATCGGTTGATGAACTGTATAATCGATTTCATCATTTTAACGTAAAGTATTTTGCGGGTAAGCTCCCAACGCCGCGGATTCGCTACTCTTCGCGGATGCTGTGCGCGGGCCAATACATCCGCGGCCGGGTAGAGATCGTGCTATCGAGCAAGTATCATGAGCTGTTTCCGGAAGATATCGATGATACGCTCAAGCATGAGATGATCCACATAATTCACTTCAATCACAATGCTGATTTCAAGAGCGAGGCCGCGCGCATTGGCGCTTCGGTCAAAGCCAAGGCGCATTCGCAACTACGATTGCCGGCGCGCTACATCTATCAGTGCAAGTCGTGCAAGACGGAATACCCGCGTCGTAAGCGGTTGATATCGGCGTCGTGCGGGAAGTGCTCGCCCTCGCGTTTTGATGCGCGTTTCAAGTTAGCGCTTAAAAAAAAACTGAAGTAAGCAAACCTGTCCGTTCAACTCCCAAAATTGTGAAGCGATTTCTGCGATTCTTGAAGCAGTTGTAGAATCGGCCCAGACACAAAAAAGGGACACAGCGCGCTATGTCCCTTCGATAACTGAATGCCTGCACGAGTCTACTTGGCGGCAGCGAAGACTTTGTTGACCTCATCCCAGTTGATGATGTTCAAGAAAGCAGCAATGTACTCAGGGCGACGATTTTGGTACTTGAGGTAGTAGGCGTGCTCCCAGACGTCAATGCCGATGATCGGTTTCTTGCCTTGGGTGAGTGGCGAATCTTGATTGGGAGTCGTCACGATTTCCAACTTACCGCCGGAAGCGACCAGCCATGCCCAACCTGAGCCGAAGACTCCAGTCGCAGCAGCAGTGAATTTTTCTTTGAAAGTGTCGTGACTGCCGAAAGTGCTGTTGATCGCATCGGCAACGGCTCCGCCAAGTTTGGCGTCTTTCTTGAGGATATTCCAGAAGAAAGTGTGATTGGCGTGCCCGCCGCCGTGATTACGGACGGCTGTGCGGATGGCCTCGGGAACCGAGTTGAGGTCGGTCACAAGTGCTTCCACCGACTTGGTTTGAAGATCGGGCGCATTGGCGAGAGCCTCGTTGAGTTTGGTGACGTAAGTCTGATGATGCTTGGTGTGATGGATGGTCATCGTTTCCTTGTCGATGAACGGTTCAAGTGCATCATATGCGTAGGGAAGTTTGGGTAATTCGTAGGCCATATTGACTCCTTCTTATGCTAGCAAGTATTCACTAACTATGTTTGTTTTCAAGACATCATTGATGACTTAAGTCGCCGATTGTCTTGTGAGATAAATATACGAGTCAAACGTGCTTCTTCTTGGAGGATTTGGTGCTCATTGTCAGGTAAAAATCTGTTGCAAAATGTCGATGATTAAGTTATCAGCACTAAACAGACCTTTCAAGAATGGATTGTCTGAATTGGTTCAAAACCAACCTTGAAGTAGCGGAGAAAGTGTGCCTCAGGTACTCAGGAGATTCGAGAATGTGCCGCCGGGGCTCTGTCACGCCGCGTCGTTCCTGCTCGTTTCTTCCATAAGTGCGGTCTACTATGCTACTGGCTCTCAACTATCTTTCTCAATCTTCTATCTGATTCCCATCGCATTTGCTACCTGGACTGTAGGGTATTGGTCAGGTGTTTTCTATTCATTCCTTAGTGTAGCGACATGGTACTTTGCAGATATTTATGACGGTGCGTCAAATGTGGGTCAATTGTGGCTTGGGATCAATATGATACTCAGACTTGCGTTATTCATCGCAGTCGCCTGGGTATTGACAACGCTAAAGCGTACTGCAGAAGTTCACAAACAAGCGGCGCGCATTGATGAACTGACGGGGATTCCAAATCGACGGGCATTTTACGAAGCTGCGCAATTGGAGATAGCTCGTGCGCACCGTACTCCGACACCGTTTACAGTAGTTTTCACGGACATTGACAATTTTAAGAACGTCAACGATAAGTTCGGCCATCTAATTGGGGATCGGCTCCTGACACTTACGGCGGAGATACTGAGGCAGAATGTGCGTGAAATTGACCAAGTTGCGCGACTTGGAGGCGACGAGTTTGTGCTGCTCTTGAGTGGTACCGATGCCAAAGGCGCGTCCACGGTAATGGAGCGCCTAAGAAGCGATTTGACTGCCATGGCACAGACATATAATTGGCCAGTGACCTACAGTGCGGGAGCTGTGACTTTCAGCCGTCCGCCAGAGTCTGTGGACGAGATGATCACCAAAGCCGACACACTCATGTACTCTGTTAAGCAGAGCGGCAAGGATCATATTCGACAGGCAAGCGACTGAGCCCTGCCTGTGCGAACAGACTCCTATTTCCCTGCGATCATTCCTTCTACGTTCTTAATGTGTCCCATCTCAAACTGAGTCAGGTATTCGAACGTCTTGCGGACATCGGGTTCGCTTGCGACCTTGGCAGCGGCTGAGTACAGCTCGAAAGCTTCCTTCTCCAATTGGAGAGCAATTGCCAAAATCTCATTCTTGGATTTGGCGGCTTTGACGAGTGCAATGCGCTCGACGTGCTTATCGCCCATTGATTCGTCGATTACGGGTAGCTCGTCGCGATTCATGACATCGCGGTAGGTGACCCATTTCTCAGACCGAACATGAAGGTCGTATCGGTGTTCGAGCGTAAGGAAGTGCTTCCGTCCTTCGCCGGCGAAGTGGAGCATGGTTGTTTAGACGTCCTGGTCGTTTATCTTCTCTGCGCCGATGCGATAGAACACGTAAGCAGCGATTTCGGCTTGGATTCCAGCGGTAAGATAGCTGAGAGCTTCTGGGCTAATTGTCATTTCTATACCTCACTAAAAAGATACCATTTACTCCAAATATAGGCGGCTCGGTATCGAAGTCAAGAGTTTCTCCTGACTATTGCTTGATTGAAGAATATCTCAGAATGAGAGACGATTGCCGGTGCTTTCATCAAAGACGTGCAGCACTGAGTTGGCGAAATCGAGTTCGATTTGATCGCCGACATTGACTGTCCGGTCAGTTGGAGCGAGCGCCATAACGATGTCATCGCCGATTTTTCCTATCAGAAATGTCGCCGTGCCGTGAAATTCGATACGCTCGACGGAGAGGTGCTTCTGGCCGGTTTTAGAAGAGACGGGAAGCTGGTCAGGTCGGATGCCGAGAATGTACCTTCCGTTAGGAATAGGGAGGTTTGTGAGCGGCACACGTTTACCGATTGGATAGCAGACGCCTGATTCGACTTCGATTCGGATGATGTTCATTGGGGGCGATCCGATGAAGCGGGCAACAAAGAGGTTGGCCGGTTTTCGGAAGACTTCGGTAGGGGATCCAATCTGCATGATCTTCCCCTGATTGAGAACGACGAGGCTGTCAGCCATCGTCATCGCTTCGGTCTGGTCATGGGTCACATAGACAGTTGTCTTGCCCAAACGCATCTGCAGAGACTTCAATTCGCCGCGCATTTGGTTGCGGAGCTGGAAGTCGAGATTCGAAAGAGGTTCATCGAAGAGGAAGACCTGTGGATTGCGCACGATTGCCCTTCCGACAGCAGTACGCTGACGTTCTCCGCCAGAGAGTGTACGTGGGTAGCGGTCAAGCATCGGTGTCAAGCCGAGGAGCTGAGCCGCTTCAGCGACTTTGGCGACCATGGTCTCTTTCGGAGTTTTGGCGACTTTGAGAGGGAATTCGAGATTCCCCCGGACAGACAAATGCGGATATAGTGCATAATTCTGAAACACCATTGCCATGTTGCGGTGGCGGGGTTCCTGTGTCGTAATGTCGATGTCGTCGATTAGAATGGCGCCCTCATCAGGCGTTTCGAGACCAGCAATCATGCGCAGGATTGTCGATTTGCCGCATCCAGAAGGACCAAGCAAGACAGTCAACAAACCGGAGGGGATTTGCAGATCCAGCCGGGGGATTACCAGATTGTTGTTAAAGCGCTTGACGACGCTGCGAAACTCGATTCTGCTCATTATGGGAATCTATTTTCCTTTGCCGTCGGTACCAACTAAAATTGAGTAATCAGGGGAAGGTGCCGATACTAAGATGGAGGGGTCGAAATCATTAACCGAAAATGGTAGGCGCGGTCAGACGGAGTTACGGTATTATGGCGGCAGAAATCTCGAAAGTACTGGTAGTTGATGACGATCCAAACCTCACGGATTTGCTTGTAGATACGCTATCCGCAATCGGGTACGAGCCACATTCGGCAGGGTCTGCGCAGGAGGCGCTCAATGTGCTGTCTTCGATGCGGATCGATCTGGTGATATCAGACATCAACATGCCGGAAATGTCGGGAATTGAACTGCTGCAAGAGATCAAGAAGAGAAATCGACGTCTTCCGGTTATGCTTATCACGGGAATTGGCAGTGACGGGATTAAGGCGCAGGCATACTCAAAGGGAGCGGACGGTTTTCTGGCGAAACCGTTTCGGATTGGAACAATGGAATCGGAAATTGGCAAGATGTTGTCGAGTCTGAAAAGGCGTCGCATCGTTGTAATCGATGATAACGAGGAGTTCCTTGCGAGTCTCTGTCAACGGCTTGAAGAGGGCGACAATGAAGTTCACGCATTCACGACAGTCAAAGATACAACTGAATACCTCACTGAGAATCCTGTTGATCTGGTAATCACCGATCTAAAGATGCCGGATGGCGACGGGCTTAGCCTGATAAGCCAGTTGCACGATCGCTTCCCGAATTTGCCGGTAGTAATGGTGAGCGCTTACGCGACGGATGATCTGGTCGAGCGGATACGGAAGTCCGGAGTACAGAAGTTTCTGACGAAACCGGTCAATTTCAGCGAGCTTGATGACGTCGTTAAATCTTGTGTCGCGGCCCTGAAGTAAGAACTCTATTTTTTGTCCGCGGCGAGAACCCGCATCATTTCTTTGTGAATGCGGCCATTCGAACCGAGTAAACGATCCCGATAGATTGAAAAAGGTTGGCCCTCAAAGTCGGTGATTTTTCCGCCTGCCTGTTTAACTATCAAGACTCCCGCAGCCATATCCCATGGATGCAGTTTCAACTCCCAATAGCCATCAAATCGTCCACAGGCAAGATAGCACAGATCCAACGCTGCAGAACCTGCACGTCTGACAGCACGCGCTGTCTTGACGAAGTTGGTGAAATTGACAAGATTGTTGATGCGACTGGTGCGGATATCATACGGAAAACCGGTGGCGAGCAGCGCCTGATCGAGACGGCGACGATCGCTGACCTTGATAATCTGACCATTGAGCCGCGACTTGTCATGCTTGGTCGCAGTGAACAACTCATCGCGGGTCGGGTCGTATACACAGCCGAGAATCATTTCATCGCGGTATTGCAAGCCGATTGAAACGCACCAGACCGGAAAAGTGTGGGCGTAGTTTGTTGTTCCGTCAAGCGGGTCAATTACCCATTTGAATTCTGAGTTCAAGTCGGCGATGCTTCCTTCTTCGGTGAGGAATGAGGCTTCGGGCAGGGCTTTGCCAAGACGGGCAACGATCAACTTCTCGCTGGCTAAGTCCATTTCGGTGACGATGTCGATACGGCCCTTGAATTGCACTTTGCGGTTCTTCTGAACATTATCGAGGAGGATTTTTCCGGCGGCTTTGGCTGTTGCAGAAGTCTCTGCCAGCAGCGCGGCGGTCATTGATGAACTGATTCTCATGTTCCGCGTGTCACTTCCTGATCTTGATATTGCAGTTGATACAGCCGCCAATATACGCCTCGTTGTTTGAGCAGCTCTTCATGTTTGCCTTGCTCAACGATGCGGCCCTTGTGGTATACTAATATTTTGTCGGCTTCTTCGATAGTCGAAAGTCGGTGAGCGACTATCAAAGAAGTGCGCCCTTCGAACAGTTTCTGAATAGCTTTCTGGATGATGAATTCGGTTTCATTATCGACGGAAGATGTCGCCTCGTCGAGGATCAACACCGGCGGATTGTAGGCAAGTGCCCGAGCGAAGCTGATCAACTGGCGTTGGCCGACCGAGAGTGCACCGCCGCGTTCGCCGACACGATGATCATACTTGTTTTCCAGTCGTTCGACAAAGGTGCGAGGCCGACGCGTTCGGCGGCTGCTTTCATTTGTTCTTCCGATATTGCTTCATTGCCCAGGGTAATGTTCTCGCGAATTGAACCGGAGAAGAGGAAGACATCCTGCAGAACTAAGCCGATTTGCGAACGGACAACTTGCGGGTCAAGGTCGCGAATGTCAACAGAGTCGAACTTGATCGAGCCGTTTTCGATATCGTAGAATCGGCAGATCAGGCTGACCGAAGTAGTTTTGCCGGATCCGGTGGCGCCGACGAGAGCGACTTTTTCACCGGGCTTGATATCAAAACTGATGTCGTGCAGGATGCGCTGGTCTTTGTTATAGCCGAAGTCGACGTTGTTATATCTTATCGAGCCGCTGAAGCTTGTCAATGGAACTGGATTCTCCGGCACCTTGATGTCGGATTTGGTGTCGAGTATGTTAAAGACCCGCTCGGCTGCCGCCATGGCTGATTGCAAGACATTGTATTTTTCTGCCAAGTCGCGAATGGGGCGATAGAACATTTCGACGTACTGGATGAAAGCCACCAATGTACCGAAGGTGATTGCTTCCTGCACCACTTGACCTCCGCCGTACCAGACGATCAATGCAAGGCTAATCGCGCCAATTAATTCGACTATCGGGAAGAAGACGGCGTAGTACAGAATCGACCGCTTGTGCTGGTACATCAAGTCGGTGTTGACGGATGTGAAGCGATCCATGGTCTTGCGTTCCTGAACGAAGCTCTGGATCTCATTGATGCCGGCGCGATGTTCCTGCGTGAAGGCATTCAATTTGGCGATCATGATGCGGATTTCACGGTATGAATCGCGAACGCGTTTACGGAAGACGAAAGTGGCGCCGACAATGAGCGGCAATATGATGAATGTAACCAAGGACAACTTCGGCGAGAGGAAGAACATGACCGCAACGATGCCGACCAAGGTCACGATGTTGCCAAGGATATCAATGACACCGG
This sequence comes from bacterium, assembly GCA_016708315.1. Lineage (NCBI taxonomy): Bacteria > bacterium. The sequence continues at coordinate 138,045 of JADJGC010000005.1, read as the reverse complement.
ACGCGAACATTTCGTTGAGGGCGTTGACATCGGAGGTGACTCGCGTCAACAGCCGTCCCGAGGGGTTCTTATCAAAGAAGGCAAGGTGCATCGACTGGATGTGATTGAATATCTTCTGGCGCAGATCGAACATGGCGCTTTGGCCGATCCATTCCATAATGCGAATCTGTCCGTAGCCGGTGAAGAATTCGAGGCACATGATGGCAAGCAGTTGAATGGCGACGATTATGAGTCCGTCCTGGTCGCCAATCGCAATGTGATCGTCAAATGCTATCTTGATCAGATACGGTGTCGCCAATTGCGCCGCGGCGGCAACCAATAGAAGCAGCAGGGCAAGTCCGACATAGAGGCGATATGGCCGCAGGTAGACCAGAAGTCTCCGCATCAATTGGCCATCGTAGCCTTTGCCGAGTTTGTCTTCGTCGCGGAAGTCTTGCATACTACTCGAGTGCCTCAAGTTCAGAAGAGAGCAGTTCGCGGCGAATGATCTCGTAGTAGCGGCCTTGTCCGGCGATCAATTCATCATGCGTGCCTCGCTCGACAATCGTACCGCCGTCCAGCACGATAATCCGATCTGCGCGACGAATTGTGGAAGGGCGATGACTGATGAGCAATGTGGTAATGTCGCCGCGCGATGCTTTGAGCCGTTCGAGAATCATTTCTTCGGTTTGTGTATCAACCGACGAGAAGGCATCATCGAGAATCAGAATTCGCGGTTGTTTGAGCAATGCGCGGGCAATCGCGGCGCGCTGTTTTTGGCCGCCGGAGAGCGTGATACCGCGTTCTCCCAGTATCGTGTCATATTTATGCGGGAAGGAATCGACTTCGCTTTCGAACGCAGCGACCTGAGCGGCTTCGTGAACGGCATCCATATCGATCTTGGGCTGAGACAGCGCAATGTTAGCGGCGATAGTATCCGAGAAGAGATAAGAGTCCTGGCGGACGAATCCAATCATTCCACGTAGGTCGTCGAGAGCCATGCGATTGATGTCAGTCTCATCGATTCTGATTGTACCGTCAGGAATAGTATAGGTGCGCATCAACAACGAAATGAGTGTAGACTTGCCGGATCCGGTAGCGCCAACGATTGCAAGCGTTTCGCCGGGTTTGACTTCGAAGTTGATATCGCGCAGCACTTGGACATTGCTGCCGGGATAGGTGAAATTCAGCCCGGAGAATCGCAGTGCTCCTGCGACTTGGGGTAAACGCTGCGGATTCTCAGGTGATTGGATATCGGGAATCTCGCGGAGCAAGTCATCCAATCGAGCTAGTGATGCTTTGCCGCGTTGATAGAGCGAGATCACCCAACCGACGGCAAGCATCGGCCAGACGAGCATCAGGAGATATGCCATGAACGCGACATATTCGCCTTTGGTGATATTGCCTTTGATGACATCCGCACCACCGACCAGGATCACAATAAGAACAACAATCCGGACGAGGAAGATGACGGTAGGCATAAGCAGAGCGCGGACCTTGACGAGATCGAGGTTTAGGCGGACATACTCGCGATTGACGACTTCGAATTTACCTTGCTGGTACTTCTCGCGGCGGTATGCCTTGATGACGCGGATTCCTGCCATTGATTCCTGCACAAATGTTGACAGGGTGGAGAAGTGATCTTGAATCTTCATGAAGCGGCGATGGGTTTGTTGGCCGATCTGCCACATGGCAATTGTCAGCAGCGGGAGTGGAATGAGCGCATAGAGCGTCAAGGTCGGTGAAATTTTGATCATGTAGTAGAACGCCACGATGCTAACCATTACGGTGTTGATCAACTGCATTACTGCCGGACCGACCATCAGACGCACCGATTCAATGTCATTTGAGAGACGTGCGATGATATCGCCAGTCGGTGTGCGCTGATAGAATTGCGACGACAATTTCAGCAGATGGTTGAAAACTTCATTGCGAAGCTCGAACTCGATATCGCGAGATGCCCAGATAATGGTTCGGCGGGCAAAGAAGCGGAAGATTCCGGCGATGAGCGTCACTCCAACTATCGCCAAGGCAAACCAGGGCAACACTCCGGTAGCGGTTTGGGCCATTGCGTGCTGCATTCCGTAGTAGGCGTCGGTCGGAGCCAGCGAAGGCAGACTCGGGTTTTCCAGCGAGTCTATTGCTTCCCGAAGCAGCCACGGAGACATACCGAGAAAGATGTTTGCACCGGCGAGCACGATAATGCCGCCAAGGAAGTACCAGATGTACCGTCGGTAGTACTTTCTGAGTGTATTATGACCGCTTTGGTTCGGTGTCGAGCTCAAGAAGAAGATCTCGTCATGTATGGTTGATCGATGAGATTCAGCATTTCATCATATAACGCCAAAAACGGCGATAGTTGACAGGATTTTTTTGAAGAATTGGAAATGAACTGCTGTCGACTACGACTTCCCGGGGATTGCCGACTCGTCGGTATTTGCGTGGTCTTCGAGGCTGATTTCTGCCGACCAAACCGCGCCCGGCGCCAATTCAATGCTCCAGTGCAGGAGCATGATTGTGCCCTGCAGGACCTTCTCGAATCCGCCTTCGGAGAGTGAGACTGTCCAAAGAGGGTGGGTCCATATTGTCGCATTGCGATTGACGGCGATCTTCAAGAGGAATCGATAGAGGCGGCTGTAAATTGCCACACTGGGGCTGTTGCTCAGCTCATGGCTAATTCCGAGGTCAAGACGGCCGCCATTGGCATCCAGCAAGAATGATTCGGTGTTCGGGAATGGGAAGCTGCCGAGGCCGATTTCGGAGCCGAAACAGAAGGCAAGACTCTGATTGCTTTGATTGTGAATCTCGTAGCTGGAGGAAATGCCGCGTTGGTTGGATGCGAACTTGAGAGTCTTGAGGATTTCCAAATCGGCTGGACCCTGCGTGGTACTAATCTTGTTTACTCGAGACAATTTGACTGTAGCCGAGCTTTTCGAAGATTCAAGCGCGACACAATACGGCTGCTGGCAATGCCCCACGAGGGTAGCGAACTTGGTCAGCTCAAAGTCCTTTTGAACTGCATTCACTGAAGAAAAATGATCGACAAAGATGCCGCGACGGTAGGAGTCCTCGATGAGAAGATTCTCGAGACCTTCTTCTTTGACCATGACTAAATCGTGAATCGACTTGGTGGAGGCGTTTGAGGCTTCATCGCGATGGAGCAATTTCCGGTGATAGCCTTCCTTGCGGCGACCGACGATATCGATGAGATTCTTTGCGATGCCGAAGTGATCGAGTTCGGTGAGCATGCCGCCAAGTTCGGGAGCGATGATTGCTTTGATTAAAGGCGTGGTGACGACGACTTCGTCGCGGCCATCGCAGTCGATGTCGCGCATTTCGACCCGGGTATTGCCAGCATCCGCAAGAGTCGCATTAATTACAGCTTCGGCGGCGACCAATTCCTGAAAGACGGCGCCACGCAGATGCGGCAAATAGAGGCCGCCAAAAACGCCGTGCCAGTAAGGGCAATTGCATTGGCCGGCATAGAGCAATTTGCGAGCTTGTTCAAATTTGGCTGGCGGCATGTTTTTGCGATTGAGCTCGAGCAGGTCGCTGACGAGCAACATGCGTTTGTGCAGGTTGTTGCTTTCGTCATACTTGGTCTGGAAGTTGCGCCAGAATCCGCCTTTGACGAACGGCTCAAATTCCTCGTAGAGCTTGGAATCTTTCAACTTGTGGACGAAATCCTCATATCGTTCGATTGCGGAGACGGGCATTGCCCATTCATTCATTTCGGAATATGAGGCTGTCGGCAAGTAAACGCGGCCTTTGGCTGGGACTGAGGCGAGCGCTTCCGAGAAGGTGGTCATTTCGATCCAGTCCAGATTGTTTGTGAGCATCGTTAAGAAGCGTTCGAGCCAGCCATCGACGAAGCAATGCTCATAGGTCTTGGGCCAAACTCCGAATTTTTCGCCGTCATCGGCATAGACGGCGATGCTGTCGCCTGATTCAGTGGCGAGACTGCGGAGATAGGCGATGGTGTCTTCCGGATCGGCAAAGGGAATTGTGTAGCGCAATTTTTTGGCGATTGGGAAAAGAGCGATCTGGTAGCCTTGGTCTTCGGTGACATAGTAGCCATCCAACTGGGACTCTTCGAGGCCGGCATAACGGAAGTGGATGTCATCAAGGATGGTGTATTTGACGCCTGCCTGATTGAGGTGTTTGGCTAGTCCCGGTTCCCAGACGCGTTCGGCGAGCCACATGCCGGTCGGACGGACGCCGAATTCATGTTCGATGAAATCAGATTGCATGAGAATTTGACCGACTTTGTCGCGATCGGGAATTGCCGGAAGAATTGGCTCGTAGAATCCGCCGGTGAGAAGCTCGAGCTGTCCGCGATTCTGCATTTTGCGGATTAAGTCGAAACAGTCGGGATGGAATTGCTTGATCCAGTCGTAGAGAATGCCGGTGAAATGCAGGGAGATACGAATCGAGGGGAAGCGGTCAAGCAACTGCAAGAACGGCAGATATGATTTTTGGTATGCGTCTTCGATTACCCAACCGAAGTTTCCGACTGGTTGGTGATTGTGTATCCCGAAACAGAATTTGACTTTCTTCAAAACGATAGTACTCCTGTCATCCCTGACGCCAGAATCGGCCAAGTCCATGAGAATAGTGACACTACGCTAATTATATCGGCGATTATCGCAAGGACATTTGCGGCACAAAATCGGTTGCCGGCAAAAAGTACTTGACGGACATGGTAGACCCGTGTTAGCTTGATTCATCCAACTTTACATGGAAGGAGGTGAGACTATGCGTAAAGTCCTTGGAATTCTCCTTGTCGTTTTCGTCGCCGCGTTCATATTCGGCGCAGCCAGTCCGGCGGCAGAAGCAGGCCCGTGCTACTACAAGTGCAGCTGCACCGGCGCTCCGTTGAAGTGCTGTATCAATGCCAATGGCGTTGAAGTTTGCAAACCGGCCGGCGGCGTCATTTATTGCCCGGCTATCATTACGTGCTAACTGCCAACATTTGGCCTTAAAATACAAGGTCGGTAGTTGCAAAACGCCCCACGGGAGTTCTGAGGGATTGGAGCTTCCGTGGGATTTTTATGAAAATCGTTTGCTCAGAGGTTAGAGGGAAAACAGAAGGTTAAGAATGAACAAGTTGGTCAAGAACGTCGGAGTCGGAATCTTGGTGCTGGTCATAGCGGCTGCGGGTATGTATCTCGGTATGTCGGTCAAGTCGATGCAGGCATCGCAAGATAGTGAGTTTTTGCAGCATTCCGGGCCGACATCGAAGCTTCAAGTGGGAACGACATTTCCTGACCTCGAGCTTATTACTTCCGATTCGGGGACCATTCGGACAAGCGAAATGATTGACCAAGACGGCTCGGTCTTTGTGTTTATGGAAGTTGGTTGTCCGCCGTGTGAGACGATGACACAGAAGTGGCAGGAGCTGATTAACTCCGGGGAAATCGCAGAAGATCAGGTGATCGGAGTTAGTTTCGAAGAACTGAAGTATGTACAGACGTATGCGAAAAAGCGCGGGCTGACTTTTCCAATTTATGCAGACACCGGAATGGTATTCATGCGAAATTACGGGGTTGCCGAGTTTCCGCTGGCGGTAGTAGTCGGGAAAGCTGGAGAAGTGAAAATGTACACTTTCGATGCGCGGGTGTCATTCGATGCGGACGAGCTGAATAAGCAGATGTCAGACTAGACCGTGCTACAACAATTGCACAAAATCCGAATTCTGAACAGGGGCATGAAATTTCGCGAGTATTCTCAGCAATTTACGAATCGTTAGTCGTTCGTGGGCCGAGGGTTGCGAAGTGCGTTTTCTGCGAGAATCTGGCAGGTTTTATGCAGTACTACATTGGTTGAGAACGATTACCCCATATTCTCAACTGATACCTGGAGCTAACATGTTTACATTGCGGACCCTGATTCGACCCCATCTCTTGCTTACGTACGCTTCGTTGACAGTCTTTCTGTTGATCGTGAACCGGCTTCCCAATTGATCTACAGCCGACGATAAAATGAAGAAGCCGGTAGCTGATTTAGCGTGCCGGCTTCAGAATTTCAGTAACAGGATTGAAATCTATTCTTAGTTCTTCTTATTAGGCAAGAATCCGACTGCGACGAGGTCATTGATGATTTCTTTGGCAAATGCGTTCACTGAAACGTCGACGTCGCCATCATAAGCAGTTTGCGAACGTCCCTCCCAAACCAATTTGTCGCTGGTGTTGGCGAACAGGCTCGTTTTCGTGAAATAAACAACGCCGGCCTTAGCCCAGTATCCGCCTTCGGTCGTTTTTTCGACGACTTCTTCGTTGAAGACATCATCGTAGACTTTGTAGTAAGTTGTTTCCGGAACAAACTCTTCAATGTCTTCCGTTCCTGTGCCCCTGATAATCAAGATGGCGTCGACTTTGAGACTGTCAAAGGTTGACTCAAGCTGGTCCCGACCCCGCTTGTCGGTGGGAGAAATCACACTGAGACTGGAAATCGCGCGAGTCCCCTGTTGGGTAAGTTTCTCGACGACGACGTTTTCGACTTTCTGCCGAAGCGCCAAGTCGTCATTGCGCGCCAACACGAAGATGTTAGTAAATCCAGCAGTACGATACTCTTGGTCGTGCCAGCTACTTAGAGAGCTACGAGAAGCGCAAGAGACAACTAAAAACAGCGACAGCAACACAAGCGTAGCGCTGAACAGCCGAAGGATCTTCATATCGCAACTTCCTTTCCTTGATTCATTATGAAAACAAACAGATTCTCCATGAATACGGGGCCGGGTCAAAATCTGCAATTGAATTTCAAACCTTCGAAGTTGGTCGCACTTATGGAATTAGCCAGCTCTGCTTAGTCGGCACGACAAATTATCGAAGATCGGGCAATTCCTTGAGCGAAAATCGGTAGACGTCCAATCAACGCTGTTATAACTTATACACATGATGACCAAGAACTATAGCCGAATGGTAGAAGCCATGATGAGCAAGGATGCAGGTTTCGACGGCAAGTTTTATGTCGGAGTTCACTCGACCGGGATATACTGCCTGCCGTCGTGCAAAGCGCGTAAGCCGCTGCTCAAGAATGTGGTGTTCTACTCCACACGCGAGGAAGCAATAGCTGCGGGTTTGAGAAGCTGTAAGCGGTGCGCAGCGGAGCGATATCCCGACTATCTTCCCGTTTGGCTGCATGTGGTTCTTCGGTATATGCGCGAACACAAGCAGGACCGGCTCAATGAGATTGCACTAATCAAACTAAGCGGCGTGGATATTTCTACAATTAGGCGCTATTTCAAACAACATCTTAAGGCAACGCCGCTGGAATTTCACCGGCGGATCAGACTGAACTTTGCCCGCGAGTTAATCGAGCAGGGGCATGACTACCTTACGGCCTGCTACGAGTGCGGTTATGAATCGGCATCGGGATTCCGCGATGCCTTTAGCAAACAATTTGGCAAACCGCCGGGAGCATTTTATGAACGAAACTAAAGTTACGTACTGCAATTTTGACAGTCCGCTGGGCGAGATGATAGCCGGGGCGACGGATGACGGGGTTTGTTTTCTCGAATGGCATGATCGCGGCGGCGTTGAGCGAATCAAAGAGCGGGTCATCAAGCGTTATCGGGCTCAGCTTGAAGAGGGGAGTAATCGTCATCTGGAATTGCTCAAGAAGGAACTGGAGAAGTACTTCTCCGGTAGCTTGAAGAAGTTCACTGTGCCGGTTGCTGTGAAGGGGACGCCATTTGAAATGCGCGATTGGGAACAGTTACTGGAGATACCGTATGGCAGTACAATATCGTATGGCGAACTGGCTCGCCGGATGGGGAACGCGAACGCTTCGCGGGCAGTTGGACGCGCTAACGGTGCCAACTATTTGTCGATAGTGATACCGTGTCATCGTGTTATCGAAGCCAATGGCAAGTTACGTGGCTATGGCGGCGGTCTGTGGCGCAAGCAGCATTTGATCGATCTTGAGGCGGGTATTGCTCCATCATTCATCGAGAATCCGGCAGCGAAGACGAGCACAAACGCGACTCGGTAGAGTCGCCGCGACGCCCTCAACGGACACACTTCTACCACAAAAGTAAAGCTGCTTCACAAAATTGTGAAGCGGCTATCTTTCGCTGAACCTCACGCTACTCCTGTGCTTTCTTAAGAATCGCAATTTGCCCAGCGTGATAGGTACAGTGCTGCACCATTCCGTGATAGAGATGGTACAGATCGAAACCGCGGCCCGGGAGTTCGACGAATAGCTCGTTGTCCATGGTCTTGTCAACCACCTTCTGATACTCCTTGTAGGCACGCTTGATATCAGCGACGGCGGCGACCCATGCTTTGGCTGACGGATCTTCAATTGCCGGCCAGTCGATTTCGCGGGTGACTTCGGGGTCTTCGCCTTCAAGCCGCTGAGCCACGATGCGAAACCAGGCGGTGATATGAAGGGTGATTTCCCAGATACTATGCGCGTTTGGAATCGGTTTGTTAATGGCTTGTTTTGCGGTTACGCCCTCGAGGTTCTCGAGCACGGAAGGTCCGTGCCAAGCATCGCCGTAAACGGCACGCTTGAGTTGATCAGCGATCTTTTCAACTTGGGACATGGTATTCCTCTAAGTAAATAGTTCCGGACAGATGATTCGGAAACCGGAGAGATCCGGCAATCGCATTATGGTACGCGACTAAAGTTCAGAGGTGGTGGTGAGAAATCTCAATTTGAGCTAAAACAGTTGAAATGGATCAGACGACGACGCCAATTAGTGTATTGGGGGTGACTTCTTCAATTCTGACATTGACGAAATCGCCGGGTTTGGCGCCGGTATCGGGGAAAACGACGATTTTGTTGCCGTCATTGCGGCCAAGGAGCTGTTTCGGTTTCTTGCCGTAGCCTTCGACCATAACGTTGAAGGATTCGCCGAGATGAAGCTGATTGCGGTGATAGGAGATGTGCCGTTGTTGGTCAATAAGGCGAACAATGCGGTCAGTCTTGATTTCGTCAGAGATATCATCGGGCATTGTGCGCGAGGCCATAGTTTCTTTGCGCTCGGAGTATTTGAACATAAACGCGGAATCAAATTGGACTTCCTGCATAACCGCCATCGTCTCCTGGAATTCGTCCTCGGTCTCGGTGGGGAATCCGACGATGACGTCGGTTGTAAGCACCAGTCCGGGGATGAGTGCGCGCATACGCTCTGCGAGTTTGACGAAGTACTCGCGTGTGTAGGTGCGGTTCATGGCGTCAAGGACACGGTTCGAACCGGCTTGCAGCGGCAGGTGGATGTGTTTGCACGCTTTGGGATTCGTTGCGACAACTTCCAAAAGCGATTCGGGAAAATCTTTCGGGTGCGGCGAGGTAAAGCGAATTCGCTCGATGCCTTCAATGCGGCTGACTGCGGTGATCAGTTTGGCGAAGTCAAAGCCCTTGAACTTGTAGGAATTGACATTCTGGCCAAGTAGGGTGACTTGCTTGAAGCCATGGTCGGCAAGTTGCTTAACTTCCTCGATGACATTGTATGGATCACGGCTGCGTTCGCGGCCACGGGTCATTGGCACTACGCAGAAAGTGCAGTAGTTGTCGCAACCGCGCATGACGGCGATCCAGGCATTGGTGCCGTGGCGGTTGGTCGGGAACACGTCAGCGTAGGTCTCATACTCGGATAATGTCAGTTTGAACTCGCGCTCGCCGGTATTGTGAACGCGGTCGATCATGACGGGCAGTGCTTTGTAGGAATCAGGACCAGCAATCAGGTCGACACCGGTGTTGTCTTCGAGCAGTTCTTTCTTGAGATTTTGCGCCATACAGCCGAGAACGCCAAGAATCGTGCCCTTGTTGAGTTTCTTGAGATGTTTGAGTTCGCCAATGCGCGAACGAATCTTATCGTGAGCATTTTCCCGAATGGCACAGGTATTGAGAAGAATGACTCCGGCAGATTCGACGGTTTCAGCCAAGGAGAAATCGCTTCGGCGCAGAATCTCGCGGACGATTTCGGAATCGTACTCGTTCATCTGACAGCCGTAGGTTTCGACAAAGACGGTCTTGTGCCGACTAAGTTTGTCGGTCACCAGATTACCATTGCCGTTTGTAGCTGTCTTGTCCAATGTCATTCCTCAAGTATCAATTAGGGCGCAATTCGAACCGTCTGAGGCCGTGAATATAGCGAATTTGCCGAATTAGTCAATCAGCTAGCAGCTTCTTGGCGACGAGATAGGGTATCAGGATGTAGAGGATTCCGTCGCGGATGAGATAGTAGACGCAGATGGCAACCAACAGCTTCCAGCCGTAGCGTTTGAAGAGGTGTCGGAATCGGGCCTTAACCTTACCCATGCGGTTCAGGTCTTCGGTTCCAGGAAGCGGTTCGCGGAGATCGCGCTTGAACTGCTTCATGAAGTCCTTGAATCGGCGCCAGATCGACGGTTTGGCGACTGCCCCGATTTCGACGTCGGTATCTTCGGTTACGCCGTTAGGAGGCGAAGACTTCATACTTCTCGACTTTCGAAGTCAGGACGATTTTGCCGTCTGGTCCTTTGAATTCGCCGACGCGGCGATGGCCTTCGATATACTCGGGGCTCTTGGTCCAACCCTCGAAATCGGATTCGGATTCCCAATGAGTCATTACAATATATTCATTGCCTTGAGTAGGCTTAAGTATTTCGGCTTTGATAAACCCGGGACGACGGTCGACGGCACCGGCACGGGTCTTGAACATGTGCTCGAACTTCTCGCGGTACTCTTCCGGTACCGACATGCGATTCATCATTACAAACATCAATATCCTCCGAGAGATAAACGACTAAGTGTATCCATCAGTTCCACAATCCTGACTGGATTGGTCAAGATAGGAATTCGGGGAAGGCTGTCAACGGAAAAAAAGCGACAGGAGTTTTCTCCTGCCGCTCTTTTGTTGGTAGTGCTATTTTCCAGGGATTAGTTTTGCCCGGCGAGTTACTTTGCTACCCAGGCGCCATTCTCGCGGAAGTTAAACTGGTTTGTCGTCGTGTTATAGATGATCATTCCGTCCATCGTTGAAAGGGCATCCCGTTGTGCCGTGGTCATGCGCGGTACAATTAGGGCTCCGGTAGTGGAAGACACATCAAGTGCTCCCAGCGGCACCGGCGTTCCAATGCCGACATGGCCGTTGGTAAGCACCGTTATCGCCTGTGAGCCGTTGCCGAGTCCATTGGGACGGTACAGTGAGAACGCGCCGACGATACCTGCGTTGTTATTGACACCCAGTATCCAAGTCAGGCTATCCCCCTTGTTTCGATTCACTGGCCGGAACGCGATGCTCGCCTCGGAATTGACAGCAGATCCGACAACTTCCAAGACGCCCCAATTGCTTGAGCCCTGAACAACCAGCGGAGACTGCGGCAGCGCCGTACCAATACCCGCCCGGCCGAGAGCATCAAAGCGCATCCGTTCGGTGTTACTTGTGCCGAGAATCATCGCGCCGGGCTCATACTGCCACAGAAAGGCGTTTCCGGATCCGTAAATCATCGAGAAACCGTCGAAAGTGCCTGCCCCGGAAGATTCCTGGGTCAATTGCACGCGGCTGCCGTTGATAGAGTTGATCGGATCGTGAATATGAAGCGGTGCCACGGGCGGTGAGGAAATACCGATCCCCACTCGATCTGACGGGCTTGCAAGATGGACATTAGCGCCATCATCTACCCAACCACCGGAACTCCCGGCACTAATGGCAAAGGGAACCGACACAAGTCGATTGCGCGGTAATTCCTCAGGAGCGTCGCCGATCTTGATCCCCAAGTAGCGGCTGGTATCGGAAAACGCATTCGATGTGAAGGGGTTTACCGAACCCAGGAGAACCGCAAAGATACCGTTCGTCGTGGTGACGTTCTGGGTTTCCGACCAGACCGCGATACCGCCGTCAGGGACCGAGTAAATTGAGAACATCACAGAATAGTTACCGTCTGGGACGGTGATGCCCGAGCCGTCAGTTAATCGACCTTGGTAGTTGACAAGGTTCGGGACTGCTGCGCCCGCCAGTTCACAGACTAACAGACCGGCACAAACAACAAGGAAATGTAGCTTCACAGAGCACCTCACCAGCGAGTAGTTTCAATTAGATTTCTCAACTCTTTACGGGCAATGTCGGGTAGCGCCGACTTGTCGGTCGGGAAACATAGCTCTAAGATTACATTATTCAAATATACGGAAACGACCGCCGAAATCGCAAGAGTTTTGCCTGCCTAAATGGGCTTTGCGACTACTTGAAGTCTGTTACCGTGCAGCTTTGTCGGAGTCTGATTCGTCGAATGCAATGCGCCGTAGAGTACAAAATCAGAAGGCGGCAGGAGAATTCTCCTGCCGCCTATTTACTGGCAATTTGCAGTTTGAGCGAAACGGTGCCGGACTAATCAGCCAACGGATTGGTGTGATAGTTCGGCTTGTCTTTGCGAATATCGGTCGAGTAACCGGGGAAGGTGTCAACCTCGGGATTAACATACTTCTTGGCGTTGTTGACCGCCATGGCGGCTTCGGCGGTAGCCATCGAAATGAAGTTCAGCTCTTTGGCTTTGCTGATGACGTCACCGCAAGCATAGAGTCCCGGCATCCCGGCATTCATCGTGGCATCGACGGCAATGCCCTGCTCGTTGATCTTGACGCCGTTTTTCTTGAGCGACTCGACGAGGAGTTTGCTCTTGGTCTGAACTTTCTCCATTGTGCCGAGGGCAAGGACTACAGCTTTGGACTTATGAGCGCCCTTGTTGGTCGTCACGGTCCAGACTTTGGCAGTCTTGTCGAACTCAAGCGCGCTGACGATTTCATTTTTGCAGATGGCGTGTTCGTACATCATCGCCTGCTCGATGAAATTCTCAGCGAGCTTCTTGGCGGTAATCAAGACGAAGCCGGCAACATCGCGCAGGACTTCATTCGGATATTCGTGCACTAACGCTCCGCCGAGTTCGTTGGTAGATTCAATGATCTTGGTTTTGGCATCGCGCAAGCCCGCATAGAAAGAGGCGAAGAGTCCAGCCGGACCGCCGCCAATTATCGTGATGTCGTAAACTTCTGTTGACATTGTCTATTCCTCCAAAAAAATCTCTATCTACCTCAAAGGCCCCACCCTACGCTTCGCCGCGGGTGGGGTGCCGGCTATTCTTCCATCATTGAAGAATCGCCGTAGCTGAACCAATTGATATTGCCGCGCAGAGCTTCACGTTCAGCAGCGAGCATATCATAGTGCCCGTCTTCTTCGGCCGTAAGTTCGGCGAAGACCTCGCGAATGCCGGCATCAGTGGACTTGGCCATGCCGTCGGCATAATGCTTGGCAGTGAGGCGTTCGGCCTCCATCGCCAACTCAATCAAACGAAATTTGTCAGCTTCCGCAAGTGGTCCGTCGCCAAAAGCGTTCTTAAAAATGGCGAGTCCTTCTGCCGGCAACTCTGATACGTCAGTGCCGACGAGTTTTTTGTACAAAGCACGCAACGTCCGCTCGTGGTTGACTTCGTCGATTGCGAGAGATTCGATCTTCTTACGGGCGTCGGGATTCTGAATCTTCTGAGCCAGCGTCGAATAGAAATGCTGGCCCTCAATCTCGGTTTTGATTCCGATCTTGATGATATCCTCAACTTGCTTTTTCACGTCGGTCATCTCAATACTCCTCTATACGGGATAAATTCATTTCGTGTTTATTTCTGCCAACAGCTTCTGCCAGGCAAGCAGAACAATTTCAAGGCAGTGCTGTTTCTCGCTGTGCGTGCCTTGCTGAACAGAGGCAACGGCAGATTTGGCGAGATTGTCTGCCTCGGCGATAGTCCGGCCAGTGACAGCTTCGGTTAGCTTGGACGCTGATGCTACTGCGACGGCGCAGCCTTCCGATCGAAACTTGATGGCCTCGATCTTGCCGGCGGAAATCTTCACCGACATTTGCAGGTTGTCACCGCAGATTTCGTTCACAAGTTCGACCGCTGCCGTTGCGTTTTCGACCGACCCGACATTTCGCGGATGGAGGAAGTGGTCAACGACGTCCGGCGAGAATGAATGATCTGACTGTGTCACTGCGAATACACCTCGCTGTAAAGGCGACTTAGTCGCCATTGATTACTCTCCAAAATAAGCAATTCTGAGCGAAAATGGGTGAATTATTGCGGCTAAAGCAGTCGATAATTGGGGCAAATTAAGGGAGATTTAGTTGTCATTCGTTTCTTGTTGTTGTATCAGCTCGTTTTGCCTATCCATTTATCACGATGGAAAAGCTTCTTCACAACGCTCCGTTGTTTCGCGAACTCGATCCGCAGGAGTTTGAATCGTTGCGCGGCATTACCCAGTTGCGTCGATTCGATAACGAGACGATGCTGTTTTTTGAAGGTGATCCAGCGACCGGGTTCTTCGTTTTGTTGTCAGGTAGGGTGCGAATCTATAAATCCTCGCCTGACGGCAAAGAGTTTACGCTTCACCAGATAACGCCGGGGCAGATGTTTGCGGAGGCGGCTATTTTTCGCGGGAAGACCTATCCGGCGAATTGCATGGCGATGGAGGATTCGGAGGCCGCTTTCATTCCCAAGGATCAGTTCATTTCTCTGATAACCAAGTACCCCAATATTTCGCTGAAAATCATTGGAAGCCTTTCCCGCTGGCTGAGGGAATTTGCCGCGAAATTGGAGGACTTGTCGCTTAAGGAAGTCCCGGCGCGTTTAGCGTCGTACCTATTGCGTCAACAGCAGAAACTCAAGGCGAGCAGTTTTGAGCTTGACGTCACGAAAAGCGAATTGGCCAGCGAACTGGCAACTATCAGCGAGACTTTCTCACGCAGCCTCAAGAAACTCAAGGACTTAGAAGTCATTGCCGTCGAAGGGAAACGCATCACCATCCTCGATTCGGACCACTTGGAATCAATCGCCACAGGCGAAAAAATCTGACCTGCTTGACTTAAATCAAGGACTTACATAGCCCACTTTCCGATTCTGTCTGTGAAGGCAAGATGAGCCTTAAGAGGATTGGGAATATGGTTATGAATAGATTTCAAGAATACGACGACAACGGCGACGATACTTCGCCGAGTACCTCCGCCAAGCCCAAAGTCATTCGTAATCGTCAGTCACATATTCAGAAATGGCGTCTCGCGGTACAGATTGGTTTTGCACTGCTGTGTGTGTGGATCGGTGTCGAGATGCATTTGTTTGTGAAGTATCTCGAATCTGGCGGTGCGACGACTTTTGTGCAACGCCCGCCGGGAGTTGAAGGGTTCTTGCCGATCAGCTCGCTGATGAGCTTGTACTATCTCGTTTTATCCGGAGAGTTTCACCCTGCCCATCCGGCGGGATTGGTGATTCTGGTCGCGATCATTGCCCTATCGCTGGTCTTCGGAAAAGCGTTTTGCGCCTGGCTGTGTCCGGTCGGTTTGATTTCAGAAGCTCTGGGTGATTTGGGTGAGAAGATGTTTCGCCGTCGAATCACAGTTCCGCGCTGGCTCGACTATCCGCTAAGAAGCTTGAAGTATCTGCTCCTTGCGTTTTTCGTATACGCAATCTTCTTCACGATGGGAAAGTTCGCATTGAGAGCTTTCCTCGACAGCGACTACAACATCGTCGCCGATGTGAAGATGTACTACTTCTTCGCACAGATTTCGCAGTTTTCCATCATTGTTATCGGAGCGCTGGTACTGCTTTCGATTCCGCTGCGCGGTTTCTGGTGCCGAAATCTCTGCCCGTATGGCGCACTGCTGGGCGTGTTGTCACTGGCTTCACCGCACAAGATCAAACGCAATCCGATTTCGTGTATTGACTGCGGCAAGTGCGCACTGAAGTGCCCGTCATTCATCAAAGTAGATAAGGTCAAGACTGTCATCTCCGACGAGTGTACCTCGTGCATGAGTTGCGTGGATGTTTGTCCGGTCGCAGATACACTTGAAGTCAAATCGTTGATTACAGGCAAGCCGATACACAAACGCTGGGTGGCGATTGCGACGGTCGGCATATTCATCGTGATCACCGGAATCGGATTGATTACCGGATATTGGAACAGCAAAGTCACAACAGAAGAATACTTATATCACCAACAAAATCTTCAGGGCTACGGTCATCCCACCGACACCAAGGGTTTGCGCGAACTGAACAATCAGACAGTTCCGCCGCGGCCCTGAAGATGAATAGAGGTTACGTAGAATGAGCGAGTTAATAAACAACGCCGAAAAACGCCGAGAACTACTGAAGCACTTGATCCTGCAGTTACACAAAGGCGAAGCACCGAATGAAGTGCGGATGCAATTGCAGCGGATACTGGGGCAGGTGCCATACGATGAAGTGATGGCTGTCGAAAAGGAACTGATCGATGAAGGGTTGCCGATTACGGAAGTGCTCAAGATGTGCGATATCCACAGCGCCGCGCTGAAAGGAAACATCGACACTTCAGCAGCAAAGGCGGCACCGGCAGGGCATCCAGTAGATACTTTCTTGAAAGAGAATCGCGCGATCGAGTGGGAATTGTCGAGCCTAAAGCAAGCTTTTGAAGCAGTAAACAAAGGCGTCAATGATGATGATTTGAAGGCTGCGATTGCTCAGATACGAGTGCGAATTCACAATCTTTGTGACGTCGACAAGCACTATCGCCGCAAAGAGAACTTGATTTTCCCGTTTCTCGAAAAGCACGGCATCACCGGCCCGCCGACCGTGATGTGGGGAAAACACGATCAGATCCGCGCCATGCTCAAAGCCGGTGTCGAGAGTTTTGAACACATGGAAGGCATTGGAGCGGAAGAAGCGCGCACATTGGTTGAGCTTGTGTTCAAGCCAGCCTTTGACGGCGTCGAGGATATGATCTTCAAAGAGGAACAGATTCTCTTCCCGATGTGCATGGATACGCTGACGGAGCAAGAGTGGTGGCAGGTCTACAATCAGAGTCTCGAAATCGGGTTCTGTTTGTTTGACCCGACCGAAGAATGGACACCAAGCGGCGAGACAGCGATGGCGAGCGAGTCGGTATCGGAAGAGGGACGGATACAGCTCCCGTCAGGCAGTATGACACCGACGGAACTGAATGCGATTCTGAACTCGATTCCGTTTGACCTGACCTTCGTCGACAAAGACGACACAGTGCGCTATTTTACGCAGGGGCGCGAACGGATATTCGATCGCAACCGTGCTATTCTTGGCCGCAAAGTGCAGTTGTGTCATCCGCCGCACAGCGTTCACATTGTACAGCAAATACTTGAGGATTTTCGCGCAGGGAAACAATCGCGAGCGCCATTCTGGATTACGATTAAGGGGCGGTTTATTCACATTGAGTACTTCGCACTGCGCGACAAGAAGGGAGAGTATCTCGGAACGCTCGAAGTGAGCCAGGATCTGACCGACAAGCGCGCTCTCGATGGACAGCAACGTTTGCTTGAGTACGCGAAAGACTAAAGGAAGGAATAACAATATCACAAGTTGAAATCTTAACCATCACACCCGATACCAAAATCGGTCCGCTGCTTGACCGATACCCGCAGTTGGAAGCGCCGCTGATGAAACTATCACCGGCTTACGCAAAATTGAAAAATCCGCTGTTGCGCAAGACGGTCGCAAAGGTGGCGACATTGCAACAGGTGGCGAAGATCGGCGAAGTATCGATCGGAGTCCTGATCAACACTCTGCGCAAAGAGCTTGGCATTGAAGAGCAGTGGAAGGGCGGCGCAGCCGATAAGCCCGATATTGACTCAGTTCCGGATTGGTTTGCGCAGACAAAGATTGCGGCTTTGCTTGATGCCGCGCCGATTCTTGAAGCAGGGGAGCATCCGCTCGGCAGAGTGATGAGCGACCTTGAAAAACTCAAAGCTGGTGAGATCTATGAATTGATCACGCCGTTTGTGCCGGCGCCACTTCTGGACGCGGTCAACAAGAAGGGTTTCGAAGTTTGGTCACAGAAGCAGTCGGATGGTTCGGTGCGGTCGTATTTCTGCAAGCGGACGTTTGAGGTGTAGGGGATGCTGATGCAGATCTTCCAATCTGTTGCAATCTCCTTTCGAAGCAAAGGACAGGAGGCAGTTCAGAGAAAAGCATAGGGGAATAAATGGCTCCATTTTACGGACTTTCGATTGACAATTCTGCGAGATTCTCTATTTTGTCTCGTACACTCAAGATTAAGAATCAGGGCAAATTCCATGACTGGAGATCGATGGCAGATGATGGCGCCAGTACAACTCATACGAATTTCTTTAGTACTGCTAGCTTTGCTTGCGGTCGCTGGATTGACTAACCGGGCAGAAGCAGCAATCTGCGGTGACGTAAACGCATCTAACCAGATTGATATCGCAGATGCTGTCTATCTAATCAACTTCATATTCGCCGGCGGTCCGATGCCGATTGATGATGCTCTGGGGGACTTCAATTGCAGTAGTCAAACTGACATCTCCGACGCTGTGTTCATGGTCAACTACATCTTTGCTTCAGGGCCAGCGCCATGTTCCGGGTCCAATTGCGAACCACGGGGAGTCATGTTGACGGGGGTACCAAGTTCGCCCGCGATCGACGCGGTTTACGATTTTCCCCACATTCCAGCCAAGGAAGATGAAATTGACATTGACGGGTTCATGCGGACACGCTTGGATTGCGTCCTCAATCCCAGCGCTACTATCCAACAAGTAAATGCTGCTCTAACTGAAATCGATGCATTGATAGTAGGCATGGATTCAAGTAATATCTTCATGACTCTGGAGATTCCTGAAGTGCAAACGAAGGCAGAAGCCGATAGCGCTGGCGTAACGCTACTCGAAAGTGGCGCGTTCCTTTTTGCATTCGGTACGTTTTCAGCAGTAGCGTCGTATCCCGAACCGCAACCGGGACGAGACTTGCCGCCCGCGGGTTCAGGCAATATCGGCAGCATCGGAATGATGAAGGCTCCTGCCCTCTGGAATTTGCGCGCCTTGGCCGAGAATCAGGCTGCTCCCGTAACCGCACTCGTCCCAGATCTCTATTTCACCAACGTGCCACACTCCGACATCTCAGCTCAATCATTTCTCACCGGCGGCGGGACACTTACGACGACTGCGGATGCCAACGGCGCCTTTGCCGGGAATCATGGTTTTCACGTTTGTGGAATCTTGGCGGCCGACTATGATGCCAACGGCGCTACTGGTGTACATCCGGGCTCAAACCTTTTGCTCGATGTTCAGTCGTTAATAGTTGGCGGACTAAGCTGGCAAGGGATAATCTCGACGATAGCTCAGCACCTGCCCAATGAGCGCTTTCTCTTGAATACAAGCTTGGGGTACAATGCACAGATATCGTCCCTCTCCAAGGTCCAGCGCGCGGTCTATGCCTTGCATTGGCGAATGCTCGCTGCACCACGACGAGAAGACTTCCTGCATTTGTCTGCCGCAGGAAATATCAGGCAACTAACTGACGAGAGTCGTTTTGCCAAGTACAGCTCTCCTTGGAACACTGCAAAGGTCTTCGATACTCCGGCTGCGATGGTATTCCCCGACACGGTGGGTTTCTTGGGATCGCTTAAACTGATCATAGCATGGGATTGGGTGCGCTCCCAAGTTCCGGCAGCAGAATTTCCGCTGACAAATGTCATTATCGTTGGAAGCTCACAGGCGGATTACACGAGCTCAGCCTTTTCAAGTTTCGTGCCTGACCTGCGCACGATGGGTGAGTTTGTCTGTGGGCCGTGCATTCAGCCTGAAACCAGTTTGAATCCGGCGTCGTGTCAGCCGAACTCCGGAGATTTGCTAGCATTTTATCAGGGAACTTCCATGGCCACGCCTCAGGTGACAGGGTTGGCGGCGTTCATCTGGAATATTCGACCCGATCTAAGCGTAAACGCGCTGAGAGACTTACTTCAGGACACGTGGACGATCGGCGGCACCGGTATTCTCGACGGCTACTTGTGCGCCTTATCTCTTGATGATGATCTGTTCACTGCTCCTGTGAGAAGGACACTCCTTGATGTCGCAAACGCGTTTGGTGACAGCATTCCGGATGGGAGCTTTGACGAACACGACCTTGCCAGATTTCGCGAAAGACTCGAGTTCTTCGAACAATTGCGAATAGGCATCCCGAGCCCAGCCCAAGACTACTCCCGTTTCGATCTCAATGGCGACGGATTCACAGGCGGCGACTACGCGACACGCTTCGATCTGGATGTTGACTCGCCTCCGTCGTACGGCCCAATTACGCAGACCTTGCAGAACGGAACCCAGCATTTTGAGGAGAACACAGTCACTGATCGCGATATCTTGTGTTACTATGCTAACTCGCCGCTTTATCAGGGGCAGGATTTGGACGTCAGGGACTCGCTAATGATTGAACTGGGCTGTCCCGTCTGCACTGGTGCAAAAAACTCGCCGAACGACTGCGTCGACGTTTGGACGCTCGAAGTCGATTTCCCTGGAGCCGTCTATGATGACGCCCCGCTGGCAGTGCGCGTCGGACGAGTTGGGGATTTTGGCACCATTTGGGAACCTAATGTCACAGTAGAATATAATGTGAGCGGCGGTTCTGTACTGCCGCTGAGCACAACGACAGACGCATCCGGACTCGCAACTACAACTGCGACTATCGACGCGCTTGCAGCAGCGATTGATATCGAGATAGTAGCGTCCGTATCCGGAACAGTTGTCGCTACGGGATCTGCGCACGCGGTCAAGGCGGCTGTAGTTCAGGTCTACGAGCGTCAGACTTCGCTCGACGTGTACGGACCACCGTCGGACTATTTTGGCTCGTACTCCGATTCACGGACGAATTCTCAGCAGTTAAACAACCCCGAGGCAGGAGTTTCTGGCGCTGCCACCTCTTTCGTAAGCCATAACTCGTCGCTGGTGGTACATGAGGATCTCAATGTCTACGTGTTTACCGTTGGCGGAGGCGGCACTGGGGACGCCTATGTTTCCCTTAGCGGTGAGGGCTGTGCCGAAGGAGCGAGCGGACAGAACGCAAGTGCGGGTATCGTTGGGGGAACAGCGTGGTTCTTCGAAATCTTTGGCTCCCAAGAGGTCAAGTTTACATTGGAACTGCAAACCTCTTTCTCGAATAGTAACTCGTTCGGCGCCTTTGGCGACGGAATCGCAGAGGCTGCATTGCGGAACTTGCCGGGAGGATTCATCGTCAATCTAACCACGGGGCCGAGTCATCCAGAGCGCGATACCGTGATAACCGGCTTGCTTGGCCCTGGCAAATACTATTTTCTCGGCTTGTGTACCCAGTATGCGAGCGCCGGCGCCTCGCCGCCCTCAAATTGTTCAAGCAGCGCATCATCGTCGACTAGTCTCAACGCGGTGCTTACATTGGAAGTCCCAGCACTTCCTATCGTAAGGAAGTCATTCTCGGGTCAATCTCGGAAAGAGTAATCGGACATACGTCAGAGCGTCTATAAGTATTGCGGGAGTACTACGTCATTTTTCGCGTGATGTTAATCAGGCACTACATCAAAGCTGTTTCTGCATCTGGAGGGCGTCGCAGTCGTCTTCGTAATATTTGACGACGCGTCCGATGATTTCGTAGCCCATCTTTTTGTAGAGCGCGATTGCGGGTTTGTTGTCGGCGCGGACTTCAAGTGAAAATCGGTCACAACCACGAGTGCGCGCTTCACGCAGGCATCTATCAAGCAATTTACGTCCCAGACCACGCCCCTGAAATTTGGGGTCCACGGCAATTGTGTAAAGGTGGGCTTTTGTCGATCCCGTACGCCAGAGAATGATAGCCGAGCCCGCTATTGTCTTACCGACGAGAAGAACAAAGGCGGTGGCGTTGGCCTTGGTAACGAGGTAATGGTATTGCCGGCGACTGAAGAGGTCAAATTTGAAGCTACGATTTTCCAGTGCGACAATGCTATCGAGATCGCGGACAAGCGTCTTGCGGATGGTAGTAGTCCCGGCCATCAGTTCCATTCACCAGCGAGATAAGTAATCAGCTTCTCATACAGGTCCGGTGCTTCCTGGTCTTCTTCATCCTGATTGATAGTCGGATTGTCATTTACCTCGATAACGACGAAGCCGTCATCAGTCTGCTTGAGGTCGACGCCATAGAGACCGTTGCCGATTGCCGCTCCCGCTGCGATGGCGACGCGGATCAGTTCGGGATCAGCTTCGTTGACAGGAATTCCACGCACCTGCCCGTAGATAGCACGGCCGGCTTCGGTGTAGGTCATGATCTTCCAGCGCCGTTTGGGAATGGTGTACTGACATACGAAAAGTGGTTGCCCGGCGAGGACGCATACGCGCCAATCGAAGTGAGAACGGACAAATTTTTGGGCAACGATTCGATCAGCGCGACGCAAGTAGCGCGTCCCGACGCTGACGAACTCTTCCGGCGTGTGAACTTTATCGACATACATCGAGAAGCTGGAGTTCGGTGCTTTGAGGACAAGCGGTGATCCCATCTCGGACAGCAGTCGTTCACCGAATTCGAGATTCAGATCGGATTCGATCAGAAACTTTGTTTCCGGCATTGGGACATTCTTATCCTGCAGGTGGCGGTACATGTTGACCTTGTCACAGCAGATATAGATTGATTCGGGGTCATCAATGACGCGCAATCCGTTCATTTGCGCAAGACGGGCGGCGACGTAGGATGAATTTAATGGGTCAGTCAAGGCGCGAATGAAGATTGCGTCGTAACCGGGGATCTTGTACATGTCGGGGCGAAACAGAAAATCGAGTCGATGGCCGAGCATGTGGGCAACCTGGCCGAGCTTCATCAACGCTCCCATTTGTTCTGAGCTGCTCATGGTGTAGCGCTCGACGAAGACGCCTATATTAGCCATTGTTCGATTCGTTTTTGGAGAAAGAACCGTTCGCGGTTGTTGAGTTTCTCGAACGGAAGCGGATTAATGTCGCTGAGCAGGATCTGGTCGTCTGCGAGTTGAATTGTGCGCACGACGGCAAGCGGAATACGAAATACCTTCCAAAGCGCCTCAGCAAGCGGTCGATGTGCCGGAACAACGCTCCATCCCAAGATGGCTCGAAACGATCCGACCGTAGCCTCGTGCGGGATTTCCTGACAGCAGATTGCATACTTGAAGTTGCGCGTCATTGATTTGGCGACTCGATCGACGTGACCTTGTCGTTCAACGATGCTGTGACGGGTCATAAATGGATTGATCGTATCGATGATAACAGGTGGTTCAAAGTAGCCGTTGGTGATATACCATTCCGGCACAGGAACATCATTTAGCTTTGCCTTTTCCAACATCAAGGGCGTGACGTAGGCATCGAGCGCTTCCTTGCATGTGGGATGAATGTCGAAGCCTTCGGCTTCAAGATCGAGCGAAGTGTAGTAACCAGTTTCGAGATAGTTATAGTTTCCAGCTAGATTGACAATGCCGGGCTCACCGTGAAGGCGAGCGAGGAAACTTCGATCACGGCGCTTCTGAGGTTGAGAGATCGACGGAGTTAACTCCGTCACTATATTTGCGGTACTACTGTCTTCGTCTGATAGCATTATAGCGTGGGCTTATCTTCCCGTTGTTGCGTTCATATTTTGCTATTATACGCCGATTGTTGAATTCCCGAAGCAATTTGTCGCAACTTCGAAGCGAATATTCTGAAATAGTTCTTAAGCAGGAATAATCAGGGTCGGCAGTCCGGGAAGTGTGGCGCGATAAAGCGTCAAGGCGCTCTCGCGCGGCATTCTCAGAATGATGATCTCGCGTCCCAATGGCCGGGCAATTGCCTGTTTGATATCGACGATGGTATTCTGAAGTTTGGACTTCGGAACGCCCTCAACATCAGTGCGAACGTCAATCGTGAGGCCACCCGCCCAATGGAGCTGGAATCGCGACGGTAGCTCGCGCTGGAGCAATTCGGCGTTAACGCGCGTTGCTTCGCTGATAATTGCCAACACTGAGTCGGGAGTAAGTCCCTTGGAACCGAAGAGATGCTTTTCCAGAATCGGTCTGACCAAAGTCTGTTTGCTTCCGAGAAAGTCATCCGAAAATCCTTTAAGGTCGCTTTCGTCGGTTTCAATCAAATCCATCGGGAATTCCCACACGAGGACGCCATTTAGCCGGAATTCCACCTGCTTACGAGGGAAATTCAGTACTAAGTAGGGCTTCTTGGCTTCTGCCAAGTTCAGCTCTGCCCTTATCAGCCGGTACTCAGATTCGGCATCGGATTGGACCCAAGGCTTAGATTCTGTGCCGGCCGTCGTTTGCGACTCGGCTTGTTTTTTTCCGCATGAGACAAACATTACAGTAAGTGCCATTACGAATACCATTCGTACCCAAATGGCAGTCGCAGTTGATCCAGAATTAGAAAATGTAGACATAAGTTCCTATCGGCGTCTGCTTGTAGAGGGAGTCAAGGTCTTCGCTACCAAGACGCACACAGCCGTGAGTGACGTTCACTCCCAGGAGTCTTTCGTAGATTGTTCCATGTATGAAGAACCCATCGCCAAAGTCGAGCGCATAATCACCCATGACGTTAGGGTCAAGGCGGTCCGCTTCCTTCTTGGGCACTGCTTCGCCTTCTTCGATAAACGCCCAGTCCGGCTTGCGCCACCAAGGTTCCGTGACTTTGCGTCGGATCTTGAAAATTCCCCTTGGCGTATCGAATATCCAGCGACGGCCTGTGATTGAGTCAATCAATTCGCCGCCTGAACCAGTCGAGCAACGGGCATCCAGGATAATCTTGTCCTTCGTGCGCATGTAGATTCGATTGGCATGCGTGTCGATGACAATGTACGGTTTCGCCGGAGTTAACTTGTCGAGCGTTTTGCGGGCGGTTTCGAGTTCCTTCTTGGCTTTCTTCTCCTCATCCGGCAATTCGGTCGAGAGCGTGTCGACAGAATAGCCTTCGGCGATAACTTCCGGCTTCTCGCGATTGATCGCCAAGGCAAACAGCACAATGGCGGCGATGGTGAACACCGGCAGAATTACGATCAGCAGGACTTTCTTTACGGCCATTGGTCTGACTTTCTGACAATTGTTACCGGAGTGCCAACGGAGACGAACTGCATAATGTGGTCCATTTCCTTATTGGTTAATGCAACGCAACCTTCAGTCCAGTCGCGGTTCTTACCGCCTTCGCCGTGAATCTCTATCCAGCCGCCAATGCGGGCGCGTTTGGAGATAACGCCTTTTCGCTTGTTCTCAGCGAAGCGCTTTTTATCCGAGCCGTTAGGGTAGTCGATCAATAGTGCCCGGTAAAACTTGCTGCGATTATTCTCTTTAACGACGCGATACATTCCTTCTGGAGTGGCGGCATCACCGGAAAATAGCTTCTGACGAGCGGAGTTGTATCCTAGCTCAGAGTCATAGGTGTGGATCAATCTTCCACCCTTGATCAGATAGGTCTTGTGAGCCACTTTGTCCACTATTACAGCATAACTATTGGTCGCGCGTGATTGTTCCAGCGTTTGTGAAACCCATCTGCGCCAGACACTGATTTGACGCGACTCGTCTTCCTGATGAGATTCAAGCGCCGCGCCGACCTGCTTGAGCAGATTGCGAGCCTTGATCATCGAGATTTTCGCCTCATCGAATTCGCCGTTTGCCATAAGCTTTTCGGCCATATCGAGATTGAGACGCGCTCGCTGCCAGTCATCACGAACGTTAAAATTGACTAATGAACCATTCAACGCTTCATTCCATTCCTTCAATTCGCCGTTAAGTTCGGTCAAATCGGCAACGGATGATGAGCGTGCGGTTTCGATACTGTCGATTGCCTTCTGCCTGGCTTCGTTAGCGCGGCGTAAAGCCATTGACAAAATCGAGTCCGCGTTTTCATAATCACGGAACGGCGCCAAGCGGCCGTTTTGTTTCGCCATTTCCATCCAACCAGTGTTAACCAGCTGTTCAGCATCGCGATAGATTATCTCGGCGTAGCGCAAGGCTCCGGCGGTTTCAGCTAAACGGAGTGCCTGTCGGGCATTCTCTAAGTTAATGACCGGCGGGTCTTCGCATCCGGAAAGCAATAGCACCAGAGAAGACAAGACGATAAGTAGTAATGTAGCTCGTTTGAAGTAGCGCACTGTTGATCCCCGCAACGTAAATCAACGGATGTACCGTTAGCATTCAAAAAATCAATTGGGGGGACAGCGTTGCCGTTGTCCCCCCAAAGTTATACACGCCTTTTTAGTATCGGCTAAGTGCTACATGCACTTTTTGCCCTTGGCTTCGTACGCCTTGCAGATTTCAGCAGTGATGCTGGCAATGCGCGACTTGATTGATTCAAGCTTTGTACGAGCGACAAGGTACTTTCCGCCGTTGAAGTCGCCTTCGGCAACCATCCACTCGGAGCCAATATTGGTAAGGTCGTTCTTAATCAGTTCCAATTCGGCCTTGTTGTCTTTGCCTTGAGGAGCTTTGTCAAGCAGGACCATCGCGGAATCAAGCAGAGTCTTAGTCTCAGCCATCATTCCAGTTACTTCCTGTTTCACTCTTTCCTTTTCGGCATTGGCTTGGTTGATCACGTCGGTTGACATGGTAGCAACGCGCTCAAACATGGCTTTGGAGTCGCCATAGCTGCGGAACAAAGCAAACTTGTTATCCTGTTCGGTCTTCATGGCGTTGGCGCCATTGAGGGAGTCGGACAGCATACGGAAAGCCTGCGGAGCATACTGCTCGGCTTCGGCGGCCTTCGCGTTGTTGATTGCACTTTGAGCGGCAGCCATTTCGGCTTCCGGCGGCTTGCTACAGCCAGCGATCACTAATAGAGCAATAGCGATGACGGCTAACAATACCTTCTTCATGGTGGTACTTCCTTTCTTACCTCGACGTTATGGGTTAAAAAAAAAGGACACGCGAAAGCTGTCTTAGCTTGCACCCATCCTGACGAGGCTGTTTTCTTCAGTTAGCTTATTGTTTTCATTTCCCCCGGATTTTTCAATCCGGAACTGTCAATCAGATCTGGTCGAATGCGCAATCAAGTTAGCAACGCTTGCGCATCCTTTCACAATCCCATATCAAACAAGGGGCGAATTAATGGAGTGTTATGAAGCATGTCAACAAGTTTTTAATATAAGTTAAGAAAATTCGATAAAAAACGTCTGTAAACAAAAACGGGCACAGAATTACCTGTACCCGTATGGGGATCACTGCCAACGTCGCTGCCGGCTCATGATTTTGCCGCCGTCAGCAGAGTGTCACCAATTCTTAGAAGTTCTTCATTTTCAAGTAGTTAATCGTAAATTCGTCTTCATCGATCTGTTCGCCGCGAGTAATCGCCTGGCTGCAGACGCCAAAGTCGGATAACTGGACAGTTTCACCGTCCAAACCGATCATTTCCGTGTTTTCTGTTACGTGGCCGATCCAGGTCTTGAACGAGCCTTCCATTTCCATCAGACGAATTGTCTGAGTTGCAACATCAAACCCGACAATTAGTCCGGTGAAACTCAATTCCATTTCGACTTCGTCACGATCAGGCCGTACACTGAAATCTGTTGCAGTACGTGCATCAACGGTACCTTGATGCGCTTGAGTTCCGGTATTGACGTCTGCTGTGGTGACGACGGCCGGTCGATTGGTGATCAACGCGTTGGAGATGGGCTCGCTTGAGGCAGGATCCATCGGCGATTGGCTTGAACAGCCGGCAAAAGCCAACTGAAGAACGCCGCCGACGAACAACGACAGTACTACTCTTTTCATTGATGATCTCACATTTCCCTCCTGAGATTGTCCAAATACTTGGGTACGTCCGGCAGCTTCGACATTTAATGTCAGACTACAGAGTCAGGCAAACTCTGATTCGTACACGAAGGCGCAAAGAAAATTGACTAAATGGAACGATTTAATCTAAATCGGGGCTGCATGATGTAAAGTATGGCTGCCGACAAGCAGCGCCGTGGACGCAATCCGCTTGACTTCAGCGACTTAATTCGATTCATTTGACTTCTCAAATTCCGGGTGTCCGGCTGGAGACAGCAGGTTTTCCGGTGGGTAATGGATTTAATCACGAAAGTAACAAGGAATGGCTGAACAATATATCTTTACAATGTTGGGGTTGAACAAGTTCTACGGACAGAAGCAGGTTTTGCGGAACGTCAATCTGAGCTTCTTTCCCGGTGCTAAAATCGGAATCGTGGGCGAAAACGGCTCGGGCAAATCGACGGTACTCAAAATTATGGCGGGTCTGGATGATGCCTATCAGGGGACGGCGAAGTTGATCGGCAATTTCCGTTCCGGAATCGTGATGCAAGAACCGCTGTTGGATGAAAAAGCTACGGTTCGCACCGTCGTCGAGCAGGCGTTCGGCAAGGTTACGACGATGATGAACGAATATAACGAGATCACAGCGAAGATGGGCGATGAGATGCCGGACGACAAGATGCAGAAGCTAATGGATCGTCTGGGGGAATTGCAGGAACAGCTTGATGCCGCCGACGCCTGGAATCTCGATGTCGCGATTCGTCAAGCGGCGGATGCGTTGTGTCTTCCGGATGATGACCGCATTGTTGATACGCTGTCGGGCGGTGAGAAGCGGCGGGTGGCGCTGTGCAAAGCGCTATTGGAGCGGCCGGATCTGCTGTTATTGGACGAACCGACGAACCATCTCGATGCCGAAACAGTTGACTGGCTGGAAGAACAACTTAAGGATTATCCCGGGACGGTGATCATCGTGACGCACGACCGGTATTTCCTCGATAATATCACCAAGTGGATACTGGAACTTGAGGGCGGGTACGGAATCCCGTATTCGGGGAATTACACGTCATGGCTGGAGCAGAAGCTTTCGAAGATTACCGGTGATGAGAAGAAAGAGACGCCGCGGTCGCGGATGCTGAATCGCGAACTGGCGTGGATCAAGATGTCGAACCGCGACCGGCAGGAACTGACCAGGTCACGCATCATCGAGTATGAACAGTTGGTCGCGCGCGAAGAGGCTGCCGCCAAAGAGGGCGGGGCGAATATCGTGATTGCGCCGGGGCCGGAATTGGGCGAGTCGGTGATCGAGTTCAAGAATGTGTCCAAGCAATATGGCGAGCGGGTGATTTTCAAGGGCGCGAATTTTATCGTGCCGCGTTCGGCGATTGTCGGTCTGGTGGGGCCCAACGGCACCGGCAAAACGACGATGTTCCGGATGATTGTCGGGCAGGAGAAGCCGACCTCGGGTGAGGTCACGGTCGGAGCGACGGTGCAACTGGCATATGTTGACCAGGAGCGCGACTCGTTTAAGGGGGATGTGAGTTTGATCGAAGAGATCGGCGACGGCCTCGACAATGTGATGCTGGGCAAGCTGGAAGTCCCAATCCGGCAGTATCTCGCGCGATTTGGGTTTAAGGGCACCGATCAGCAGAAGATGGTGAACGAGCTATCCGGCGGTGAGCGCAATCGGGCGCATTTGGCAAAGGTGCTCAAGGCGGGCGGGAATATGCTGCTACTCGACGAACCGACGAACGATCTCGATGTGAATATGCTGCGCAACTTGGAAGAAGCGATTATGAACTTCAAGGGTTGTGCGATGGTAATCAGCCACGACCGGTTTTTCCTTGATCGTATCTGCACGCACTTGATCGTCTTCGAAGGCGAGGGCAATGTGCGGTGGTTTGAGGGCAACTATCGCGAGTATGAAGATTGGCACAAGCGTGAGCTGGGCGGCAAGCCGTTTGAGAATAGGCGGAACCGGTATCGGAAGATTGTGAAGGGGTAGATTTCGAAGTTATTGGGCGGTTCTACACAGTCGAAAACCGTCTAAAAACACCACAAAAAAGGGTTGCTCTCATCCTGTTATTCTCTTAATTTGTGAAAAGATTCACATCGGATGTAGTATTCTGGTGTGGATACCGGATAGGGTTGTTTCGGATTTGCAGCCGCGTCCTCCTTCGTCGGACGTGGGACCCCCTCTTGAGGGACGCCGGTCTCGTGGATTCGAGCCGATCCGCCGCGGCGGATGAGGCTCGAAGACGGGGTGTGTTGGTCGCCAGGCGAAGCTGGACGCCTTCGGCAGCCGCTTTCTCGCCAAAGCGCGGGACAGGTCGCGGGAATGACGTGGTGGGGGTGCTCCTACCATCCTGATCTCGCCGCAAGCGGGCGAGGGGAGATGACAGGTCGCGATGCTGTCACAAGATGCTAGTATGATGATTTGTTCTTTTCTACATAAAGCGAGATAACGATGAAACAACTTTTGTCGGGCAACGAAGCAGTCGCTCGGGGAGCTTATGAGGCCGGGGTCAAGATGGCGGTCGGGTATCCGGGGACGCCCTCGACGGAGATTCTCGAGACCATGGCCGAACGGCACCGCTCGGTGTATTCGCAATGGTCGCCGAATGAGAAGGTGGCTTTCGAGGTGGGAATCGGGGCTTCGATTGGTGGAGCGCGGACGCTGGTGACGATGAAGCATGTCGGGCTGAATGTCGCGGCTGATCCGCTGATGACATTCGCATATACCGGTGTCAACGGCGGGTTTGTGTTCGTATCGGCGGACGACCCGGAGATGCACTCTTCGCAGAATGAGCAGGACAACCGGATTTTCGCGCGCTTTGCGAATATCCCGTTTCTGGAACCGGCGGATTCGCAAGAGTCGAAGGATATGCTGGTGGCGGCGTACGAGATTTCGGAGCGCTTTGATACGCCGGTGATGCTGAGGATGACGACGCGCATTTCGCATACGATGGGGATTGTCGAAGTGATCGAGCCATTGCAACCGCAGGAACGAAAGTTCGTCAAGAATCCGGAAAAGTATGTGATGATTCCCTCGAATGCGAAGGTTCGTCACGTCGTGGTTGCGCAGAGGCTGATCGATCTCGCCAAGTATTCCGAGCAAACACCATTTAACTACATCGAATCCAACGGCTCCAAGGTCGGGATTATCTCCGGCGGAGTTGCCTACCAATATGCCAAGGAAGTTGCTCCGCAGTTTGACTACTACAAGATTGGGTTCGGCTATCCGCTTCCGCTTGAAGGTATCCGCCAGTTTGTGGCGGCGCATGATATCACGCTCGTCGTCGAAGAACTTGAACCGGTGTATGAAGATCAGATCAAAGCCGCCGGAGTCAAAGTTGAGGGGAAGAAGTACTTCGGCGCGCTGGGCGAGCTGTCGCCCTCGCGAGTGGCAAAGGGTCTCAAGGAAGCAGGACTGATTGACAAGGTTGTCGTGCCGGAGATTACGCAGGAAGATTTGTTCCCGCGTCCGCCGGTTTTGTGCCCGGGGTGTCCGCATCGCGGGGCATTTATGGCGCTGAAAAAACTCGGTGTTGCTGTGACCGGCGATATCGGTTGTTATACCTTGGGGGTACTCAAGCCGCTGAATGCGCTGGATACTTGTATC
This sequence comes from bacterium, assembly GCA_016708315.1. Taxonomy (NCBI): domain Bacteria; species bacterium. The sequence goes on along the minus strand of JADJGC010000005.1, from coordinate 106,976 downwards.
TGCATGGGGGCTTCGATCGGGAATGCGATTGGTATGGAGAAAGTGCAGGGCTCGGCGACGGGAACAGTGGCGGTGATCGGCGATTCGACGTTTTTCCATTCGGGGATTACGGGATTGCTGGATGCGGTCTACAATCAATCGAACGTGACTGTGATCATTCTCGATAATCGCGCGACGGCGATGACGGGCGGGCAGGAACATCCGGGCACCGGCAAGACGCTGATGGGCGAGCCGGTCGGGCGGACTGATATTCAGGAATTGGTGAGAGCGCTCGGCGTGAAGAATTTCGAGGAAGTTGACGCCTACGATTTTGATGCGACGCTCTCTTGCGTGAAACGCCAGATGGCAACGCCGGGACCGTCGGTGATATTGACAAGTCGTCCGTGCGTGCTGATGCCGAAACGGATCATGGACGAGCCGTATCAGATCGATCTGGAATTGTGCAACGGCTGTTCGGCGTGTTTCCGGATTTCATGTCCGGCAATTGCGGCATCGACCGAAACCAACGAGCGGGGGCATGCGAAAGCGATTATCGATGAGACACTCTGTACGGGCTGCACGTTGTGTGCGCAGATTTGTCCGACCGAGGCGATATTGCTCAAAAGCCAGTTTGCGAAAGCGTGAGGAGTTACGAAATGTCTGAACAGTTTTACAATATTCTCATTGTCGGTGTCGGCGGGCAGGGCGTGCTTCTGGCGAGCGAGATCATCTCGCAGGTGGCGATGAACGCCGGGATGGATGTCAAGAAGTCGGAGATTCACGGCATGTCGCAACGCGGCGGCGTGGTGACCTCGCATGTGCGGATCGGCAAGAAAGTTTATTCGCCGACGATACAGCAGGGCGAAGTTGATTTCTTGATGGGGTTTGAAAAAGCCGAAGCGCTGCGTTTTGTCGGGTGGATGAAGAAGACGGGGACGGTGGTTGTGTCGCACACGACTTTGGTGCCGGCGATTGTGACCTCTTCGAAGGAGTTCCACTATCCCGAGGACGCGATTGCCGATTTGAAGAACAAGGCGCATAACGTGATCGATGTCGAAGCCGACAAGATTGCGGGCGAACTGGGCAACCCGCGATTGGTGAATACGATTTTGATCGGCGTACTGGCGAATCTGCTTCCGTTTGAAGAGAAGCTGTGGGTGGATGTGATCAAGTCGCTGGTGAAGGAGAAGTTTGTCGCGGTGAATTTGCAGGCGTTTGCGAGGGGGCGGGAATTCATTTGGGGCGGTGGGAGTCCGCCCCCAAGACGGAATTGAGGAGTTTCTTAAGTCTCATCAGGCAAGCTCCCGAACGGACGGTATTGTGGATCTTCGGACTCTTCACCGCAATATTTCTGCGGCGATGCGTGGGATGGTTAGAATCATTGCCACTCTGTTCAGGCGCTATTCGCCCCTGATTTAACGGGAGCTGTTCATGGACATAGAGTGGCTAACTAGACGTGAGGATGTTGAGAACGCCGCAAGTGAGGTAATTCTGAACTCCCCACCCCGTCTCCCGACTCGGCCCCTCAAGGGCGCAACTTCGCGTAATCCAACCTACCTTCTTATCATCAATCCCGGGTCGACATCGACGAAAGTTGCGGTGTTCGACGGGTCCGCCGCGGCGGACAGGGACAACAAAGTCGCGGAAGAAGGCATCCGGCACGATGCCCACGATCTCGCGCAATTCGACAATGTCGCCGACTCGCTGGAATTTCGATTAACGGCGATCAACGAATGGCTGGAGTCGACGAAGATTGACATGTCGCAAATCAAAGCGGTTGTCGGTCGCGGCGCGCCGGTCAAACCGCTTGCGGGCGGGTCGTATGCGATCAGTGAGCAGATGTTGTCTGACTTGCGGACGATGAAGTATTCGAATCACGCCTCGAATTTGGGGGCGATTATCGCGCATCACTTCGGGCAGAAGCTCGGTGTGCCGTGCTTCATTTCCGATCCGATCACGGTTGATAATTTTACCGACATCGCGAGAGTGTCCGGCATTCCCGAGATCGAACGCAAGTGCCGAGTGCATGCGTTGAATATCAAGGAAGTCTGCCGCCGGGAGGCCGCGAAGATCGGCAAGAAGCTCGAAGAGGTCAACTACGTCTGCGCGCACATGGGCGGCGGTGTGTCGGTAGCGGCGCTTGAGGGTGGCCGCGTGGTGGATGTCAATGATGCGCTTCTGGGGATGGGGCCGTTCTCGCCCGATCGCGCGGGGGCGCTTCCGGTAGGACCGCTGGTGAAGTTGTGCTTCTCGGGCAAGTTCACGGAAAAAGAGATGATCGACAAGCTGTCGCGCAAATCGGGCTTGGTGGCATATATCGGTGCGGCGGATTTGCGCGAATGCGAACGCATGATCCGCGCCGGCGACGAGAAGGCGCTGTTGTATTTCAATGCGATGGCGTATCAGATTGCCAAGGAGATCGGGCAGGCGGCGGTGGTGCTGCGCGGCAAGTATGAAGCGATTGTGCTCACGGGCGGGATGGCGAAATCGCAGAGATTGGTTGATGAGATCAGCAAGTATATCGGATTCCTCGGCAAGGTCATTGTCGTTGGCGGCGAGTTTGAGATGGAAGCGCTGGCGGCGGCGGGGATGAGATATTTGAGCGGGATGGAGAAGTTGAAGGAGTATTAGCGGCAGGGTTGACGACTGCCGCGCAGTAATGCGGGATTGTTCGACTCAAGTCGAACCCACAGGACCGCGCCAGGACTTGAAGCTCACGCAAGCCCCGTCTGCCCGACTTCAGCGACACCCCCTTGAGGGGAACGACATTCATCGACAAAAAAGGAGCCCGCTTGACAATGGGGAGCAATCAGTATATGTTACTACCGTAACAATCCGACAGCTGCGAATCGATTAGATATTGCATTTCGGTCCTCAAGTGGAGGGTAGGGCAATGAGCTTCCCGCATGTGTGGAATTTCAAGGCAATAGCGCTGGTAACAGGTACGTTGATTATTCTGTCCGTTGTCGCTTTGCAAGGAGAGGATCTGGTTGTTCGTGATACGACTATTCCGACCATGGAGGGACTGAACTGCGATATACCGCACTATGTCGTGTTTCCACTGTGGCTTGATCAGATGACTTTGACTGGGTTGTCGACGTGTCTGCACGGCAATGATTATAACGCGACCTGTCTTGGCTCTTACGATGGCGGCGAGGATTACATCATTCAGCTTGAAGTGCAACAGGCGATGCATGCGTACTAGCGGCTCGACACGAAGGGGACCGGGTGGGCTGGTTTTGCCATCGACAATAGCTGCCCGCCGGATAACGACTGTTTGGCTTTAAGTACAAGCAGCGGCGGGCAACCACAATACATAAACTATGTCTTTTTGGATGTCGGCACCTACTACATCATGATTGATACCTGGCCGTCGCCGAACTGCATCCCGGAATTTGATCTCCAGATTATTCGTCTCTTTCCCGATCCGTGGGGAGTCGACTGTAATTTGCCTCTGTCCATCATAATGACTCCGGAGGATCTTCCCCTCACCATTGGACCGGAGAGTACGACCAGTTCGGAGGACAACTACAATCAGACATGCCTCGGAGTGCATGACAGCGGTGAAGACTTGCTCCTGAAATTCACTCTACCGGATAGCCTGCGGGTGAATATCAGCCTTGACCCGGGAGGAGTTGCGGGAAGCGGATTTGCGCTGAATCTTACCTGCCCGCCGACTTCGGAGTGTTTGGCCAAGGCGGCGGACAGTCTTGGGCAGGAGTACGGAGTAAGGGGAGTGAGTCTTCCGGCAGGGGAGTTTTACATGATGGTGGACACCTGGTCGATGCAAACACCACTGACACAGATGTATATTCACATTGAGGCATATTATCGCTGCGGCGATGCGGATGGGAGTGATGTTGTCAATATCTCGGACGCAGTCTATTTGATCAGTTACGTATTCGCCGGAGGAGCGCCGCCTTGGCCGCTGGAGTCTGGGGATGCCGACGAAAGTGGGATGGTGACGATTTCGGATGCGGTGTATCTAATCAGTCACATTTTTGGCGGTGGACCGGCGCCGTGTGATGGGTAGGGGAAGTATTCTCGCTGTGGAACGATTGCCGGTGTTGAATGTACATAGAGTAATCAAGGAGGGTTCATTGAGATTATCGAGTAACAAAGGGCGTTATCTGACTTCAATCATCATTTTCATCTTCGCGACATTCCCTTTCTTTCTACCGTATTCGCCAGTCTTCGCGCAGACCTACGCCGTGAAGGATTTCCATAGAGTCATTGCGAATTTCCGGCATGGGGACCGACCGGAACTTAATCGAGACAGCGTGCAAGCCTCTTTTATACTTTTATTGGATTCGGTCGGCGGATTCAGATCAACGTCGGCACGTTGCGGAGCCGACTACAGCCTGACCTGGCTCTATGTCCCAGACGAGAGCTTTGAGGAATTCCGCTACTCTAATGACGACATGTACATGAAATCGATGCCGCGACGCGCCTTCTGCATCATGCAGGACGCCTGCGGGTTCGAGACAGGATACAATGTCCTGACCTGCTGGGAATTCGTGGGAAAGGACTCACTCCAATTCGTCGGGCTCGATTTTGGAGAGTACGAGAGCGGTATCGGCCTGACTCGGATTCGCAGGCTCGCCCAACTACCGGACACGACTGTCTTGCTATGCATTGAGAATGTTGGCGCCGACGGTGGCGAAGGCTGGGGTGGAAGCATATTCTTGCGGGAGGTTGCGCCTTGTCAATTCGACAAGTTCTACGAGGAAAGCTGGAGCACCGAGACTCGCCGCTACGTCTATTTTGATTTAGATGGGCTCTATCACGATCAATACCGAGTGACTCGAACCATCGAATTCATGGGAGTGGATCTTTACCGCAAGGGAGTAGACAGTCCGGCACTTCGTCCAGACTCCGCTCGCGCCGACGTAATCGACCTTTGGAACCTCGCCGTGGACTACTTTAAGCTCGACACGGCGCGAATAAGGCGGTAGCCAACCGCTTTTCCATTGTTAATCCCCCTTGATTGACCTATACTCTATATCTAATTATGCAAAGATTTGTTGATTTGTGCGAAATCTTCGTCCGTGCTGGTCACGGCGGACCCGGAAAAATCGGGTTCAGGACGGAAAAATTCATCCCCAAAGGCGGTCCTGACGGCGGCGACGGCGGCAAGGGCGGCGATGTCGTGTTTGTGGTCGATACCAATCTGAACACTCTTCGCGATTTTACCTACCGACTTAAGTACCACGCCGAAGACGGCGCCCAGGGAGAATCGGGTCTTCGCAGTGGTAAGGGCGGTGAGGACTTGCGGATCAAGGTTCCGCCGGGGACTCTGGTACGCGACAAAGAAACGGGCGACCTGATTTGCGATTTGGAAAAGGAAGGGGAGCAGTTCATCGTCTGCAAGGGCGGTATCGGTGGACGGGGAAACGACCATTTCAAGTCGGCGACAAATCAGACGCCGAGACGCGCGGATGCCGGTCGTGCCGGTGACGAACGTCACTTGATTTTGGAACTCAAGTTAGTCGCTGATGTCGGATTGGTCGGATATCCCAATGCCGGGAAATCAACATTTTTGGCGGCGGTTTCGGATGCCAAACCGAAGATTGCTTCGTATCCGTTCACGACTTTGACGCCGAATTTGGGTGTTGTGCGGAGAGATGACTTCCAGACATTTACAGTTGCAGATATTCCGGGAATCATCGAAGGCGCCAGCATGGGCAAGGGGCTGGGATTGCAGTTCTTACGGCATATCCAGCGCGTGCGGGTGCTCTGTTTTATCCTTGATGCATCAGATCCAAACTATGAAGTGCAATTTACTTCGCTGAAGCAGGAGTTGCTTGCCTACGATCCGACTTTGCTCAATCGCTCGGAGTTGGTGTTGTTCAACAAGATTGATGCACTCGACGATGAAGATCGAGCTGATGTTGATGCTGCAATCAATGAAGATATGATTGCGATTTCGGCACTGGAGAAGATAAATATCGATGTGGCTGTCGCCCGTCTTTGGGATAAACTGCTTGAATCGAAGCAGGAGAGTTATGTCGCTGAGGAATGATCCACGATTTTGGTGGTTTGCCCTCAATACTGTGCCGGGAATCGGTGCTGTCCGCTATGTCGCGTTAGTAAAGCACTTCGGCTCACCGCAGGCGGTATTGGAAGCCTCGCCCAAGTCGCTGAACAATGTCGCAGAAATTGGCGACAAAGTCGTTCAAGCTCTCAAGAGCGAGGTTAACGAGGAGCACGCTGAGCAACAGCTTGCCAAACTTGAACACCACAATGCCCGACTAATAACGATACTTGACGAAGACTACCCTGAGCATCTCAAGCGTATCTACGACTCGCCGCCTTTTTTGATCGTAAAAGGCGAGTTCTTGCCGGAAGACCGTCTGGCTGTGGCAATTGTTGGCAGCCGCATGAGCAGCGAGTATGGGCGGCAGGTTACCGAAATGCTTGTCAGGGACTTAAGTAAGCAGGGTCTCACGATTGTCTCTGGTCTTGCGCGTGGTATTGATTCGATAGCGCACCAAACGGCACTCGCAGGTGGCGGACGCACAATCGGCGTGCTAGGTTGCGGGCTGGACGTGATTTATCCGCCGGAGAATAAGAAGCTGTATGAAGAAGTCGCCGGTTCAGGTGCTGTGGTCACCGAGTTTGAATTTGGGACCCGACCGGAGAAGTTTAATTTCCCGGCGCGAAATCGCATAATATCCGGAATTTCGCGAGGTGTAATCGTAATCGAAGCCCGGAAAGGTTCGGGTGCATTGGTGACGGCTCAACATGCCATTGATCAAAACCGCGAGGTTTTCGCAGTCCCGGGGAATATCACATCCGCGCCGTCTCAAGGTGCAAACGAATTGATAAAGCAAGGCGCAATACCCGTCACACAGGCGGCTGACGTGCTTCTGGCTCTCGGTATCGATCCGACATCGCGAGCGGCAGCGAAAGAACGGCCGCGAATCAGTTTGCCCGAGGCTGAACAACTGATATATGATACACTCTCGACGCAGCCGCAACTGGTTGACAGTCTATCGAATTCAGTCCATAGACCGGTTGGCGAGGTCCTGTCATTGTTGCTGAGCTTGGAGATGGCTGGATTGGTGCGGCAGCTTCCGGGAAAACTTTTTCTCCGGACAGTGTAAAAGGATTTGAACTTGGTCTCTAAAACGGTTAAGATAAACAACAAGTTAGGCTTGCATGCGCGTCCCTCCGCCAAAGTGGTGCAGACGGCAACACGATTTAAGTCGGAAATCACCTTGGAGAAAGAAGGGCTTGAAGTTAACGGCAAGTCGATTATGGGCGTAATGATGTTGGCGGCTGAAATGGGCGCCGATATCACGGTCACTGCGACCGGGGAAGACGAAGTAGAAGCTGTCAATACGATGTGCGAAGTAATCGCCTCGAAGTTTGATTAGTTACCGCCGATGATTTGATGCTCTGCCTCGGGCGGAGTCCAAGGTTCAATCGTTACAATGCCATACAAGGACAAACCAGCAGACACAGCGCACGCCAAAGAGATTCGTCTTCGCGGTCTGGTGGCGTCACCCGGAATAGCCATTGGCCGCTGCTTCAAGCACGACAATGCTCCGCACACAATTACTAAACAGCAGATTGAAACCGATCAGATTGACGCCGAAGTCCGGCGTCTGCAGAAAGCTATTGCCTCAGCGCGAGAAGAGCTGGAGCAGATTCACGACGAAGCCGACAGCTCTGTCGGCAATCAGTTGGCCAAGATCTTCGAAGCCCAGTTGTTGATTCTTGACGATAAGGCATTCTTTGATGCAGTGTGTCATGATATCGGCAAGCTGAAGCTAAATGCCGAGTTTATTTACAATCGCCACTTACAAAGAACTTTGACTTCATTGCGGAAGTCACAGGATGCCTATCTCAAAGAAATGGCCAATGATATCAATGCCACTGCGGCAAAGGTATTCGGCTATCTGATTGGTCACCATGTCAATAAGTTGTCCAACACTCAGGGCAAGATAGCTCTGGCGGAAGATTTTTCGCCAGGCGAAGTTGTATTGATGGGTAAGTATCAAGTGCCCGGTTTCGCGACATCATTGGGTGGTCAAACCTCGCACATGACATTGATTGCAAAGTCGCTTTCAATACCCGGCGTTGTGGGAGTCAGCAAGTTGCTTGAAAAGATTCCCGACAATGCCACGACCATCATTGACGGCGAGAACGGCTGGGTGATTGTAAATCCCGAGAAAGCTACGCTCGATGAGTACAAGGAAGAACAGAAGCGTCGTCGTACAGCAATAGCGAAACAACTTCGAGGCATTGGTAAGATTCCCTCGACTACGAGTGATGGCCGCGAAATCGAAGTGTTAGCGAACCTTGAAATTCCCACAGATGTTGATGAAATTCTCGCCAGTAATAAGGTTGGTGTGGGATTGTATCGGACGGAGTTCTTCTATCTGACCAGGATGAAATTCCCGACAGAAGATGAGCAAGCAAAGATCTATGCGAATATTGCCCGTACCTTCTTCCCGAACACGGTTACACTTCGCGTTTATGATCTGGGGTCAGACAAGGTAATCAACGACTATCGTGATTCTGAAGAAGTGAATCCGGCGTTAGGTTGGCGCGGCATTAGACTTGATCTCGATATGCCTGATGTCTTTAAGACACAGATTCGCGCCATTCTGCGAGCTTCGGTGAATAAGAACGTCAAGATCATGCTGCCGATGGTCTCGACGGCAATGGAGTTAGTGAAGGCAAGACGCATAATGCACAGCGCCATGAAAGAACTGCATTCCGAAGGCATTCCTTTCGACGAGAAGATCGATCTTGGCATTATGATTGAGGTTCCGGCGGCAGCACTAATGGCGCAGGAACTGGCGCGACATGTCTGTTTCTTCAGCATCGGCACCAATGATCTTGTACAGTACACTGTGGCCGCCGATCGGGGCAACAAGAAAGTAGCTTCGCTCTATCGGGAACTGCATCCGGCAGTCTTGAAGTTGATAAAGATGACAATTGATGCCGGGACAGCGCACAACATTCCCGTGACCATGTGCGGCGAAATGGCTTCCCGGATTGATGCAATACCGCTTCTGGTTGGACTTGGACTCAATGGATTCTCAGTCGTTCCGCCAAGAGTGGCACGTGTTAAGAAGATGATTGCTGAACTCGACTATTCCGAGTGTCGTACGCTTGCTGACCGACTGATGAAACTGGCGACGACAGAAAAGATCGAGGCGGTTCTACAAAATTGGATTGAAGCTCACGTGAGCAAGGAATTCCTGGAGGACTAAATGGAATTGACTCAGGCGACAATAACAAAGTTCGACCCGACCAACATGTATCAGCGGATATTTGATTTCCCAAGTCAACTTCGCACCGGATTCGATTTGCCGATTAACGGCGATCTGTCCAACTACTCGGCGGGACAATTTAAGAGCATCGTAATCGCCGGAATGGGCGGTTCGGCTATTGGCGGTGACTTTGTCCGGACCTATCTCGCCGACCAGCTCACAGTGCCGCTGTTCATCAACCGCAACTACGGTTTGCCGATGTTTGTCGATTCCAATACTCTGGTGATTGTGTCATCGTACTCAGGCAATACCGAGGAGACAATTGCATCGTTTGAGGAAGCCAAGCGGCGCGGCTGTAAGATTCTTATCGCAACGACTGGCGGCAAGATTGGACAGGCGGCAATTGACGGCAACTATCCGCATGTGACCTTGCCCGGCGGATTCGAACCGCGTGCGGCACTGGGATATTCCTTTGGACCAATCCTGCAACTTATGCAGTCGATGGGTTTCATTCCCAATCAGAACCAGATTGTCGCGGATACTTGCGCATTTCTTGAAGAGAACCGCAAGAAGATGGCAGTTGGTGTGGCCGAGAGCCGAAATGAGGCAAAGAAGCTGGCGAATCTGCTCAAAGATAAGATCGGGATCGTATATGCGGGCGCCGACTACTACGATGTTGCCGCCATTCGTTTCAAGGGTCAGATCTGCGAAAACGGCAAGCATTTGTCGTATGCGAATATCTTCCCCGAGTTCAATCACAACGAGTTAGTTGGATTTGACTATCCGAAGCCGCTGATCAAGAAGCTGCTCGTCCTATTCCTGACCGGTTCAGGCGATTCCAAGGGCGTCACGAATCGCATCAAGGTGGTCGACAAGATCGTTCGAGAGAAAGGCGCTCAAACACAGGTACTGAAAGCCAAGGGTCCGAACCGGCTCGCAGAGATATTCTCGTTGGTGCAATTGGGCGATATGGCGAGCTATTATCTGGCGTTAGTCAACAAAACCGACCCTTCACCCGTACATGTCATTAACCGATTGAAAACGTCTCTGGAGAAAATGCGTTGAATTTTGCCCGGCGCTTTGCGCTCACATTCTTTCTGACTCTGATTCTCTCTGCGAGTGCAATGGCGCAGGATAACCAAGCCCCGGTTGACGAGGGCTGGTTCCGCAGCTATCGATTCAATGCTATTGTATTGATCGTAGTCTTTTCAGCGGCAATCACCTATTACACCAACCGCGCCAAACGCGGTGAAAAGCTGTTTATCCGCAAATTGGCAGGTCTCGATGCAGTCGAAGAAGCTGTCGGGCGTGCCACGGAAATGGGGCGTCCGGTTCTATTCATCCCCGGAATCAATGAAATCGATGTCATGGACACCATTGCCGGGTTGTCAATCCTTGGCCGTGTCGCCAAGATAACGGCACGATACGAAACACCACTGCATGTGCCGGTGCGATATCCGATGGTACTAGCGGCAGCGCAAGAGGTAGTTCAGCAAGCCTACATCGAGGAAGGCAAGGGCGACGCGCAGGATCGAGATGCCGTTCAGTATGTCGCCGGTGAACAGATGGCGTTTACTGCGACGGTTAACGGCTATATGATGCGCGAACGGCCAGCCGCGAATATTTTCATGGGCGCTTTCTATGCAGAGTCGCTTCTGCTTGCCGAGACAGGCAATGCAGCCGGCTCAATCCAAATTGCAGGTACAGCTCAGCCGGAACAACTGCCGTTTTTCATCGCAGCATGTGATTACACGTTGATGGGCGAAGAGCTGTTTGCGGCGTCAGCATATTTGTCGCATGAGCCGATCATGCTCGGCGGACTTAAGGGGCAGGACTGGATGAAGGTGCTGATCATAGCGGCCATCATAACAGGCACGTTGATTACTACTTTCTCAACCGATGTCGAGTGGCTCAATAAATTGTTTGAGGTCAGGTAATGAAGTCAACGATTCCGGTTATAATCGCATTTCTTTCCGGCTTGGCCATGGTTGCCGCGTTTATTCTCAGTCCCGGCAAGTTTGGCGATGTTGGTGGAGAACTGCTTCGCTGGGTTTCGATCATTGCCGGATTTACGCTGCTTCTGGGCGTGATTTCAATTGTTCGGGTTAATATCCGCCCGGTGATGCGTCGCGAAAAAGGTTGGTACAACAAGCTTGCCCTGCTTCTTGCGGTTGCAGCGACAGGTATTCCAGCGGTTCTTCCGGTAAGCTGGTCGCCGATGCTTGGCACCGGCGACAATTCGATATACGACTGGCTGTTTAACAATATGAACGCACCGATGATGTCGACGATGTTTGCCATGCTGGCATTTTACATTGCATCGGCGGCATTTCGGGCTTTCAGGGCTCGCAATACCGAAGCGACAATGCTTCTGGTGACGGCAGTGATTGTCATGCTTTGGCGCGTGCCGATGGGCGAATCGCTATTTGCTTCAATTCATCCAGATCTTCCTCAGGGAATCAACAACTATGTCATGGGCGGTATAAACGTCGCCGTGCAACGCGGAATTATCATTGGTTCGGCGATGGGAGCCGCGACGATGGGACTGCGTATCATGCTGGGAATTGAAAGAACCTATATGGGCGGTAGCAGCAAGTGAGCATTTGGGAAAAGATTGGCAACGTTGATCGCCGATGGATCTATCTTGCCGTGGCGCTCACGGTTATCTTTCCAGTGATATTCCCGCTCAAACTGCCAATGAATGTCACGCCCGAAGCGAGACAACTTTATGATGCCATCGAGGCGCTGCCGGATAGCTGCGTTGTAATGCTGACATTTGACTACTATGCTTCGGCTACGGCAGAAACTCGTCCGGTCTCAATTGCGGCGCTTCATCATCTATTTCGCAAGAACATCAAGGTCGTCACAATGACCACTATTCCGTTGGGTGGGCCGTCGATGGCGAGTGAAGTGACGCGGCTGATGGCAAAGGAGTACAACAAGACTTATGGTGTTGATTATGTCAATCTCGGGTACAAAGCCAACTATACGGCAGTCTTATTAGGAATGGGCACATCCATCGAAGGCATTTATCCCACGGACCAATACGGGACACATTTGGCGGAGCTACCTTTGATGCAACGTGTGAAGAATTACGAGGATATTTCGTTCATTTTCATCGTTGCCGACAATGGCATAGTTGATAACTGGATTTCAATTGTCAACGCGCAGTTTAACAAGCCGATGGGCGCAGGTGTGACCGCAGTTATGGCGCCGAAGTTCTACAGCTATTTGCAGGCAAATCAGATGATCGGCCTCCTTGGCGGCATGAAAGGCGCGGCCGAATACGAAATGTTGGTCAACAAACCTTCGATGGCTGTTAGCGGTATGAACTCGCAATCATTAGTGCATCTGTTGATAATTGGATTCGTTGTGCTTGGAAATGTGGCTTTCTTTGCCGCTCGCAGACGGAAAGGAACCTCCGAGTAATGGAAACGTTTGGACTTTGGGTAGCCGGGTTTCTCACTCTGGCGATATTCTCCTTCCTTTATAAGGACAACCCGTTCTATCGTTTGGCAGAGCACATCTTTGCGGGCCTTTCAGCAGGGTATTATCTCGGTCTAATCTGGCAGTCGGTTATCATTCAGCAATTGGCGGATCCGATCAGCCAAAATTGGGCAGGAATCTTCTCTGGAGAAAACAGCGGCACTCACACGATGCAAGTGGTATTCCTGGTTATCGCCGGGCTGCTTGGCGTCATGATATTTGCCCGGCTTTTCCCGAAGATGTCGTGGGTCTCCAGGTATCCACTTGCGTTTGTGATGGGAAACACTGCGGGCATTTATTTGACTTCAGAACTGCACGGCCGGTTGATTGCCCAGGTGGCATCGACCTTTGTTGATCTCAGCGGGCCGATCGATATGATCATCTTAAACTCGATCATCGTTGTTGGTGTATTGTCAACCTTGATATATTTCTACTTCTCGAAAGAGCACACCGGCGCGTTAGGCGCGACCGCCAGAGTCGGCATCTGGTTTATCATGATTGCCTTCGGTGCGCATTTTGGTTACACTGTAATGGGTCGCATCAGTCTGTTGATTGGACGCATCCAGTTCATCTTCATCGACTGGTTCAAAGTGGTATCTTAGGGACGAGTAGGAACATTGAAGGTCATAATTCCCGTCGCCGGCGAGGGCACGCGCCTGCGCCCGCACACATTTACAACACCCAAAGCGCTTCTCCAAATTGCCGGCAAACCGATACTCGGACATATCATTGATCAGATCATTGATCTCGATATCAGCGAGTTGATTTTTGTTACCGGCCCGCAAGGTCATAAGATCGAAAAATTTGTTCGTGACACTTATACGATCAAGACTACCTTCGTCGAGCAGCGCACGCTTTACGGGTTGGGGTATGCTGTTCATATCGGGCTCGTTTCAACAGAAGAAGACGTACTTATAATCCTGGGCGACACTATAGTTGAGATCGACTGGAAGAAGATGATTGGCACTGGGCGCAATTGTTTGGCTGTGAAAGAGGTTGCCAATCCTCGAGCGTTTGGAGTCGTTGAAACAGACGGTGATCGGATCGTCCGACTGGTGGAGAAGCCTCAGAATCCGCCGACAAATCTGGCAGTGGTCGGTGTATACTATATTCGCGATGTGAAAGCGTTTCACCAGTGTACGACCGAAATTATCGACCGGGGGATTAGAACTCACGGAGAGATTCAATTGACCGACGCCTTCGATTTGCTCTTGAAAAAAGGATCGGCATTGCACACATTTCCAACTCTCGGCTGGTACGACTGTGGTCGAAAAGAGACTATGCTTGAGACGAATCGATTCATACTTGACCGCCAGCAGGCAAGCGCAGAACGCGCTGGCAGCACGATTATTCCGCCGGTGTTCATTGCAGAAGACGCGGTCATAACGAAATCGACAATCGGACCGTATGTTTCGATTGGCAAGGGTTGCACTATCAGCAATTCGACAATCAAAGATTCAATTCTTGCCGAAAGTGTCAGCGTCGAATGGTCGGTAATAAACAACTCCATGATTGGCAGTAACGTGAGTTTGAAGTCAATCTCAGGAGTATTCAATCTCGGCGATCAATCGGCTGTAGCCGGCAAAACCAACCCAGCAAACTAATCGGTCGTTTCGGCGACATCACAAATAGAGGAATGGAGCATGAGTACAAACAGATTCCTTTTTACGTCGGAATCGGTCACCGAAGGGCATCCAGATAAGCTCTCGGACCAGATCTCTGACGGCGTTCTCGATGACCTGCTTGCGCAAGATCCGAAGAGCCGCGTGGCTTGCGAGACATTTGTAACGGTAGGTTTGGTTGTCGTCGGCGGTGAAATCACTACAACAGGATTCGTGGACATTCAACGATTGGTGCGCAAAATCATCAAAGAGATTGGCTACACCAAACCGTCATACGGGTTTTCCTATGATTCTTGCGCGATCCTGAATGCCATCGGTTCGCAATCGCCCGATATTGCACAAGGTGTCGATATTGGCGGCGCCGGAGATCAGGGTCTGATGACCGGGTTTGCCTGCGACGAGACCCCCGAACTGATGCCGTTGCCGATTATGCTTTCCCACAAGATCAGCCGGAAATTGGCTGAAGTCCGTAAGAACAGCTCGCTGCCGTATCTCGGACCGGATGGAAAATCGCAAGTAACAATCGAATATGACAATGGCAAACCGGCTCGTTGTGAGGCGATAGTTGTGTCGTCGCAGCATGATGAGTCAATCCTTGACTCGACCGGCAAGAAAATCACAGACAAATCCCGCAACGAGATCATTGATGCTGTGGTCCGCACCGTTGTTCCCAAGGAAATGATCGATGACAAGACCAAGCTCTATGTCAATCCAACAGGTAAGTTTGTCATTGGCGGTCCTCAGTCCGATACCGGTATGACCGGTCGAAAGATTATCGTCGATACGTACGGAGGCATGGCTTCACATGGCGGCGGCGCGTTCTCGGGCAAGGATCCGACCAAGGTCGATCGCTCGGCGGCATACATGGCACGATACATTGCCAAGAACATTGTAGCCTCCGGTATCGCCCGCAAGTGCACGGTGCAGTTGGCTTATGCGATTGGTGTTGCAGAACCGGTATCGATCATGGTCTTCACAGATAAGACTTCGGAAGTCTCCGATGATCGTTTGATCGAGCTGATTCGCAAGCATTTTGCACTGACACCGCAGGGGATTATCGACATGCTGCAGCTACGTCGGCCGATTTATCGAATGACTGCAGCGTACGGGCACTTCGGGCGAACAGAACCAGAGTTCACCTGGGAGAAGACTGATAAAGCTGCGGCACTTAAGAAAGACGCGTAAGTAAATTGCAGTCGCAAGAGCTCCAAGCCTCGAAAAAAGGGTTTGAGAGTTGAGCGATCTTAACAATACACGAGGAGATGAAATTGAAGAAATACGATGTCAAAGATCTCAAACTGGCAGATGAAGGTCGCCGCCGCATCGAGTGGGCGTCCAACTTCATGCCGGTTTGCAAGCTGATTGAAGAGCGTTTCAAGAAGGAAAAGCCGCTGAAGGGCATGAAGCTGGCCGCTTGTCTGCATGTCACAACGGAAACAGCGAATTTGATGCGCGTTCTCAAAACCGGCGGTGCGCAAATAAGCCTGTGTGCTTCTAATCCGCTTTCGACTCAAGATGACGTAGCCGCAAACTTGGTGAAAGACCACGGCATCAGCGTCTACGCCATCTGCGGTATCGACAAGAAGGGCTATTACAAGCATATCAATGCGTCGCTTGACCAGTCGCCGCACATGACGATGGACGACGGCGCCGATCTGGTTAGTGTTCTGCACTCGGATCGCCGCGCTTTGCTTAAGGGCGTCATCGGCGGCACAGAAGAAACGACTACGGGTGTGATTCGCTTGCGTGCCATGGCCGAGAAGAAAGTACTGCAGTATCCGATAGTTGCAGTGAATGACTCTCAGACCAAGCATCTATTCGATAATCGCTATGGCACTGGCCAGTCCACTTTGGACGGTATTATCCGCGCCACCAATTTCCTGATTGCCGGCGCCAGAGTTGTTGTTGCCGGTTATGGCTGGTGCGGTCGCGGAGTTGCGATGCGCGCCAAAGGCCTCGGCGCTGATGTTATCGTTACCGAAATTGATGAGATCAAAGCGATTGAAGCGGTGATGGATGGATTCCGTGTCATGCCGATGTCACAGGCTGCGCCACTGGGAGATATCTTTGTAACCTTGACCGGCAATATTCATGTGATTCGACCGGAGCATTTTGCTAAGATGAAAAACGGCGCGATCGTAGCTAATAGCGGTCACTTCAACGTCGAGCTTGATCTTGACGGACTCGCTAAGATGTCGAAGAAACGCCGCATGGTGCGCAACCTCGTTGAGGAGTTCACGCTGAAGTCTGGACGCAAGATCAACATTCTTGGCGAGGGCCGACTGATCAATCTCGCGGCTGCCGAAGGGCATCCGGCGATGGTGATGGATATGTCATTTGCCAACCAGGCGCTGGCTGCTGAATACATTTGCAAGAACTACAAGAAGCTGGGTAAGGTAGTTCTATCTCTGCCAAAGAAGCTCGATCAGCAGGTTGCGGCACTGAAGCTCAAGTCGATGGGCGTGCCGATTGACAGACTGACTGAAGAGCAGAAGAAATATCTCGCCAGTTGGGAAATGGGTACCTAAGATCAATTGATGGAGTAGGACAGACAGCAATGTCTGTCCTACCTTGTCAGTGTTGAACCGGAATATCATGAAACCGTCTGCGTCCTCTGAGACTCTCGAAAAACTGGTCAACCGCCTTTCACGCATGCCCGGTATCGGCCGCAAATCAGCGCAGAGGCTTGCGTTCTATATTCTGAAATTGCCAAAAGAAGACTCGGATGATTTGGCTCGTCTGATCACCGATGTCAAGATCAAGGTCAAGGAGTGTTCGGTTTGCTGTAACCTCACCGACAGCGACCCATGTCGAATCTGCACTGATACTCACCGCGATCAGACTCGTGTCTGTGTTGTTGAAGAGGCAGGCGACCTGATTGCGTTGGAAAGGGGTGAAGCATACAAGGGAGTCTATCACGTTCTTGGCGGCGTGCTATCCCCGCTGGACGGTATCGGCCCTGATGACCTCAAGATTCGCCAGCTTTTGACCAGAATGCAGGGCACGATCTCGGAAGTTATACTTGCTACCAGTCCAAACACCGAAGGCGAAGCAACTGCCATATATGTCGCCAAGTTGATACACCCGCTGGGAATCAAGGTAACTCGAATCGCACGCGGATTACCTATGGGTACGGATCTTCAATTTGCCGACAGTCAGACCCTCGCCAAGGCTCTTGAAGGGCGCGTCGATTTCTAGCAAATGCGGTGCGACCGGGTTACGATCACCCAGGCATTAATTAGGATGAGAAATTGTAATACAGTTAAGCTCTTGATATTCGCCGCAATAGTCGCAATCATGACTATTTCCTGCCACAACGATCCGCTTCGACCTACGGATACTACACGTCCAGCACGAGTATCCGACTTGAGTCTCGATAGTGTTCTATCGGGAATGGTATACTTCTCGTGGACAGCATCTGGCGATGATGGGGTAGATGGGAAGGCGCGTTACTATGACTTGCGCTCGGCTGGCGATTCAAGCACAATTCTCAACTGGGGCGGGGCAATTCAGGTTCAAGGCGAGCCGCTGCCGTCGGTAAACGGAACGCATGAGCAAGCAGCGATTGTCCACACTTTCACACTGCCTAGATATTTTGCGCTCAAAGTTTCCGATGAAGCAACGAACACCTCGCCAATCTCGAACATTGTTCAATTGACTCAATAGCAAAAGAAGAGGCAGGTAACAAACGTCACCTGCCTTCTATCTGGAATCGCAGTCTCGCGACTGTGAATGATCGACTCAGTTAACCCTTGGTCGCGTCTTTCGCCGGGGTCTTCTCGTGGATACCCTTCGGGTTCTTGACTGCCTTGTCAAAATCAAAACCTTTGAAGGTCGGTGATTTCTCATTGTGGCACTTAACGCAGACTTCCTTCTTCGGCTCAATCAGGCCACTGGCCAACGAGAGGGCCTTGTCCTTCATGATCTTCTGTGACTTGTAAACCGAACCCGGGCCGTGGCAGGATTCGCAGCCAACGCCGGTAATCAGCACGCCATCAGCGCCTTTGCCGGTAGAGTGACAGGCAACGCATTCTTCCTTCTTCTGCTCTTCGGGCTTAAGAACATCCCAGGCCTTGGCATGGGCTGTTGTCAGCCATGAAGTATGCTCGATCTTGTGGCACATCTTGCACTTGGCATCGCCAACATAATCAAACTTCTTAGCATCGGCCTTCGGGGTGTCGACCTTGGCGGAATCCTGTGCCATCAGTCCATTCAGCATCAATGCGAATGCGGCGACGATCATTATCGCCAACACTGTCAATTTTTTGTTCATTTGTATCCTCCTCAAGATGTTTATATGATCATCTTAATCATTATACATTCAATCTTCGTTATCGACGAAGATATTCACCATATTTACGTTGTCAAGGGAATAAACTACTAAAAGAGAAGCCTTTGAGTCGATTTTCTGTAACTCATTGGAATTAAACATGTTGCTTGGATGGATTTTTCCGACAATTTCGTCGGAAAATAGCGTCTGCAAGATAAAAAATTCACAAACTACACAGAATTAGTCTACATATCGTGATTTTGCTGGCCGTGTTTAAGTTATCTTTTTAGTTGATTTCGATTTGAGGAAAACGTAGGTTTTGCCTTAATTTTGGACGGGTATCTCATGCCCGTGGTTTTTGAGTTGGAGAATTGACTTTCCATGGAGGGATAAGTTGAGACTGTCTCTTCCGGGACTTTTGAATTAAACCTAATTTGGGAGGTACTCACCTTGCGAAAAGCAATAATTTTGTTCACACTGCTCGCCCTGATTATCGGGTGTGCAGTTCCAGCAATGGCTTACGATCAGACCGGAAGACTTGGTCTTGGCTATCGCTTTGGATTCCACACTGTTATGAAGGATCCGTGGAGTCTGAAGACGATGCATGGCGGCGAAGCGAAATTCGTCGTTCACAAGAATTGGGCGATTGGGCTTACCGGAACCTATGGTAGAACCGGCGAAGCCGTTCTTGATGTCAACGATGGCGGGCTTCCGATTTATCGTGAACCGGCTGAAGGCGAATTTGGCGCCAAGCTCTATAACTACATTCTCGAACTTGGACCGACCTTTAATGCCACCCCAGACGACAAGTGGAATCTGTTCCTGACTGCAGGTATCGGTATTGGATATTGGTCAGTAAAGCAGGGCGATGATGTCGTCAAGGTTACCGATCTGAATGGTAATACCTTTGATCTCAAGGATCAGCGTTTCGCGATGATGATCGGCGGCGGCGTTGAATACTTCCTGATCAACAATTTCTCCGTGGGCGGAGCGCTGCGTTACCACATCTTCTCAGACGTGTTGTCGAATTTCAAGGACAACGAAGCACGTGAAGGTTACAAAGACGCACTCGACATCCACAGCGGCCTTCTCGAAGGCGGCCTTCTTGCTACTGCCTATTTCGGCAAGTGCAAGGACGACGACAAAGACGGCGTTTGCAACGACGACGACAAGTGCCCGGATACACCGGCCAAGTGCGTGGTTGACGAAAACGGTTGCCCGATCGATACCGACGGTGACGGCGTTTGCGACGGCCGCGACAAGTGCCCGGATACTCCGAAGTGCGCTACGGTCGATTTGAACGGCTGCCCGCTTGACACCGACAAAGACGGCGTCTGGGATGGTTGCGACAAGTGCCCGGATACACCGGCTGACTGCAAAGTTGACGCCGACGGTTGCCCGCTCGATAGCGACAAAGACGGCGTTTGGGATTGCCGCGACAAGTGCCCGGATACACCGGTTTGCTGTAAGGTAGATGCCAACGGCTGCCCGCTTGATTCCGACAACGACGGCGTTTGCGACGGTTGCGACAAGTGCCCGGGTACCCCGGCTGGACTCGCTGTCAATGCCGACGGTTGTCCGAAGGACTTCGCCTATCCGGAACGCGAACTAATCTTGAGAGAGGTTCAGTTCGTAGTGAATACTTGGACCCTTACCGAAAAGGCCAAGACGGCACTTGCGGAAGTTGCCAAGTCCCTTGCGGCGTTCCCGCACGTTCAGCTTGAAGTTCAGGGTCACACCGATTCTTCCGGCAAAGCCGAATGGAACGACACGCTGGCTCAGCGCCGCGCCGAAGCCGTTCGCGAAAACCTGATCAGCAACGGAATCGAAGCGTCCCGCTTGACCGCAAAGGGTTATGGATCGACCAAGCCGAAGTATGACAATGCTACGGCTGAGGGTCGCGCCCAGAACCGTCGCGTCGAACTGGTACGCCTGAACGACTAAGTCGATTAGTACATTCTGACGGCAGGACAATTTCTGCCGTCACTGCAAATAAGAAAGCGTCCCGGCCTCGCCGGGGCGCTTTTGATTTTGGGGTCAGAGTGGTTTTCGGAGTCCAAATTCAGTTACGAACTGACCAGTTATCTTTCATTTGAAAATGGTCGAGATGAAATTCCTGAAGTTGCGTGAATCTCAGTGCTATGGTGTTTCGATCGTTCGGATCACCCTGGCGGGGTTGCCGGCGGCGATGGAATTGGCAGGGATTGACTTGGTGACGACCGAACCGGCGCCGATGACGGAATTCTTGCCGATCGTCACACCCTTGAGGATTATGCAGCGAGTACCGATCCAAACACCATCTTCAATGATGATGGGACGAGGGACGCCTTCGCCCCCACCGATCGAGTGATAGTCGCTCTCAAGGAAGATAACGTCCCACGAGATTGCCACCTGACTACCTATTGTGACTTTGTGTCCGCAGTGGATTTCAGTGCGATCGCCGATGGCGGTGCGTTCGCCGATGGCAATTTCCGGCGTGGTGCCTTGAGGGGCTGCCTCAAAGTCGAAAATAACATCGGGATGCAATGTAACGCGAGGGCCAATCGTGATTCGGCCAACTGGGTGCTTGATCTTCACTTTGCCATAGACCTTGAAGCGGCCAAGGGCGTTGACGCGCCGTCTAAGCAAAAGACCTCGGAGATATCCGAGAGCTTTGCGAATCTGCATTGAAATCACAGCGATTGAATCCGTTCGTTTCGTGTAGCCAATCGTGTCTTAGTAACAGCGATCTTGAAAATTGCATCGGCGTCGCCCGTCGGCAACATAAAACTAAGGCACACGAATAGTATCGGATTCTCACCAGATTCTTGCACTGCTTGAGCAAAGATGGATAGTCGGTATAATGGGCGAGTTTATCGGATTTCGCTGCGAATGACGAGCTTCAGCCCCGACCAAGTTTCGTCAACGGCGCAGACCTTGACGTCGACCAGACCAAGCGGCAAAGCAACTTCACGAATTGTGTCTTCAGTTATGTCAGTCTGGACCTTCGAAGATTTCTTGGGCCATGATATCCAGATCATTCCATCGCGAGCCATTTTGTTCATCAGACCGGGGAGCAAGGCGGCCAGTCGCGGTTTTTGGGTCACGAAACAGTGAACGTAGTCAACACCTGAAGCGCGTGACTCGACCAATGTCACTCCTTTCGGCAATGGACCGAGTAATTCGGCAAGGTGAGCAGGTTCATTGATGAAACGAACCTTGGCTTTTTCCTTGATTCCCAGCTTCTGAAGAAGCGGTGTGGCAGAGTATCCTGCGGTCATTAGCTTGCCTCCGGTTGTTGCGAGAAGAGTTTCAGCCCGATAATGCCGGCGACGATCAGAGCAATGCAAACGATCTTGCCGAATTCGCGGGATTCACCGAGCCGTGCTATGCCGAGAGTCGATGTACCGGCGGCGCCAATGCCGGTCCAAATTGCGTATCCCACTCCAACAGGAATCGACTTCAATGCCTGCGAAAGCAGAAAGAAGCTCAAAATCATGCCCGCGATTGTCCCTGCGCTGTGCCACAGTCGACTGAAGCCATCTGTATATTTCAAGCCAATCGCCCAAGCGATTTCAGTAACTCCGGCGATGACAAGGTAGAACCATGCCATTATCTATCCTCCTACTCCATGATGTAGAGAAGATGCCCTCTTTAGCAAGCTGAATCTGGAGAGTGGGGGAGGTTTAGAACGGCGAGAATCCAGCGCCGGACCAGTATTCGGACTTAAGTTCTTCCTGTTGCTTGAGTAACGCCTGGTAGTGTCCCGATTCCCATTGGGCAAGTTCGGTGAACAATTTCCGAGCATCGGGGTCGTGCGACTCGGCGGCGTGCTTTTGATAGAAAGCAGTGGCGTCGCGTTCGAGCTGAATGCCGACTGCAAGCGCTGTCATCTCAAAGTGAGCTTCGCGGATGCGTGACTTGATGCTGTCAGTGAAGATTGGAGAGCTGAGGCCAAGGTCTGTTCGAGTTCCGAGGTGCGCTGTTGGACTTAGTTTGCCGGTAGTGACTACAGCATCATAATGTTCTTTGAGAAAATGCAGGTGATCCATCTCTTCACGCGCCAGGAGTTCGAACACGATTTTACCTTTGGGATCCTGTGTGTCGTGAGCCGCCATCATGTAGAAACTGTGCCCTTCACGTTCCGCCATAGCGGCTTGACGCAGAGCTTCGGCTAATACTTTTGAATCGTTCTGCATTTCAATCTCCTTGGCATTTGCCGGCAAATCTTGGTCGTCGGTCGCAGTGTCAAACATGAAAATACGGATACTGTTATCGCTAATCAAGCGCCATTTCTCACTCGTGTTCGACCGTTGGCGAATAAATTCGTGCCATTCGCGCAGTGCTCTTGGACGATGGCGCAGTAATCTCGTAGTAAGCGCTAAAGCATCAACTTACAAGGAGAAACGAATATGAACCGTTCATCGCTAACTCTGATTCTGTCAGCCGCCATCGCAATTGCGACGCTGTTCTCGGGGGCTCGTGCACAGACAACGTTCACGCGAATAACGAATACGGCTAACCCGGTAGTAGGAGACACAACAGTAACCACGTATACCGGAACTGCGTTTGTCGATATGGACAATGATGGTCTTCTCGACCTCATAGTAGTTGACCCAAACAGAACAAAATTATATCGCAACACGGGTGGCGGGAATTTCGTGCGGATCACCGGAACGGCCATCAATATGGAGAATTTGCTGGCATTGGGAACTACCTGGGCAGACTACGACAATGACGGCGATCTCGATTGCTTTCTGGCAGGTACCAACAATGGCGCACTCTATCGTAACAACGGGTCGTTCTCCTTTACACGGATTCCCAATGCCGACATGGGGACGACCGATATGCGCGGTTGGAGCCCGGCATGGGGCGATTACGACAATGACGGTGATGTCGATTTGGTGATTACATTTCCCACCGGTTTTGTTGGAGGAACACAACGTTCAAACCGCATGCTGCGTAATGGCGGGGCGCCAAATTATCACTTCAGCGTCGTAGATACAGGAGTGATCGTGACTGGACTGAATCCATACACTTCCGGGAACTGGTCGGACTATGATCTCGATGGCGATCTGGATTTGTTCATTGGCAGCGGCCCGGCCATCGCAACACCCGGATTGGATGATCTTTACAAGAATCGATTGGTCGAAAGTGGTGTGCCTGGATTTGAGCGCATAACTGTTGCTCCAATCGCTACCGACTTAGGCGACGGCCAGGTTTGGAACTGGATCGACATCGAAAACGATGGTGACCTTGATGCCTATCGCACCAATTGGGGCGGATCCAATCCAACGGCGCGTGCAAACGATCTCTATAAGAACGAAGGCGGCACGTATGTCGAACAGACCTTCGGTCCGATTGTTGAGGATGAAAAGGTATCCCTTTCAGCGGTCTGGCAGGATTTTGATAATGACGGCGACATCGATTGCTTTGTAGCGAACATCGGATCGAATTCCTATTACCGCAATAACGGTGATGGTACGTTTACGGCAGAGACGACCGGTGATCATGTTAACACCAACGAACAATCGACTGGTGCGACCTCGGGCGACTATGATAACGATGGTGATGTCGACATCTTCGTCGTCGGTACCGGCGCCAATAAGCGAATATTGCTGCGCAATGACTATGCGGGATCGAATGGTTGGCTGCGGATCAAACTGGTAGGGCAAGTTTCAAACCGCGCTGCAATTGGCGCAAAAGTGTTTGCCTATGCCGTAATCAATGGCACGCCTGTTCAGCAGATTCGCGAGATCTCGGCGCAGAATACGTTCTTGGGACACAGCGCGCTCGAGGCATACTTTGGATTTGGAAATGCGGCAATTCTCGATTCATTAAGAATTGAGTGGCCATCCGGCATCATGTTCGACACGACCAATGTCAGCCTCAATCAGGTGCTGCAATTCACGGAACAGTGTGCCGACGCAGATGGGGATGGAGTTACTTGTCTTGACAACTGCCCAAGTGTATCGAATTCAGCACAGACCGATACAGATGGAGACTTGCTTGGTGACGCTTGTGACAACTGCGCTTCAGTTGCCAACTTCGATCAGATCGATACCGATCTTGATGGACTCGGCGATGCCTGCGACAATTGCGATACTACCGCGAACCTCGACCAAGTTGATGTCGACAGTGATGGAGTTGGAGATGTTTGCGACAATTGCCCGAATCATGCAAATGCTGGCCAGGCTGATAGCAATAACAATGGCGTTGGTGATGCTTGTGATTATGTCTGCGGAGATGCAGACGGGTCCTCGAGTGTTACGATTTCAGATGCGGTGCTCTTGATCGGCTACATTTTCTCAGGAGGACCCGCGCCTTCGCCACTCGTTGCCGGTGATGCGGACTGCTCCGGTTCGGTGACGATTTCGGATGCCGTCTACTTGATTAGCTACATTTTTGGCGGTGGAGCTGCTCCGTGTGCAAGTTGCTCGTGATTAGGCTACAGATTTCGTGATCGGTTGCGTTGATGACGCGGGGAACAGTAGATTGATGTGCTGTGTGACTGACCACGGGAAATTGCCTCGTCAGCAAGATGGCCTTAGGCATTTCTGGTGCTGAAACGTATTTAATAAGCAAGATGAGTAAAATGAACCGCTCCATGACCACACGTGATGCATCAGCTATCGGTACACAGCAAAAGGTATTCTGTGTCGAGGCACTGAAGCTCTATCGTAATCTGATCCCTTCGGCTTCGTTTAGAATACTCGCTTACATTGGACTCTGGACAGTGATTGCTGCTGCTTCGGCGATTCATTGGTGGTTCTACCCGCAGGGAATCTATCCATACACTTGGTGGGAGCTTTTCGGAGTCAAAGCGGCGGTTTGGTATGCCTGGGGCTTGCTGACGCCATTGATTTTGTGGCTTGGTGCGCGATTTCGAATTGAATCGCAATTGCAGGTCCAACGATCGGCCATATTGCTTGCCGGTGGATTGGTCACTACCGGCTTGTATCTTGTGACATACACGCTATTGATACTATGGCTGACGTCTCAACAGCCGCAAGAGGGACAATTTGAGTCGATGCTGGCATTTGTAATCTCCCGGCATTCGACCTATTACTTTCTTGCATTTTGGGCAGTGATCGCGATTGAACATGTCGTCGCATACTACCACCGATATCTGGAGCGAGAGAGATTAACGGCACAACTGCAGGCACAGCTTGCAGAAGCTCAACTTGAACGGCTGAAGAACCAGTTGCAGCCGCATTTTCTGTTCAATGCGCTCAACACTGTTTCATCGATGGTGTTGAGTGATAAGAAATCGGAAGCGTACGACACACTGGCGGATTTGGCCGAGCTGTTGAGAATCAGTCTCGACCGCGACCAGTCGGAAATAGTGTCACTCCAAGAAGAAATGGAGTTTTCTAGACTCTATGTCAGTGTCATGGCGCGGCGGTTCCCTGATCAACTTTCTGTAGATTGGCAAATTGATCCAGATGCTCTTGATGCCGCCGTTCCAAATATGATTCTGCAGCCCTTGATCGAGAACGCTATAAAACATGGCGTAGGTGGCGACGACAAGAAGCACATCGTGACAATTAGTGCCAAAGTTGATGGCATGCTCGTGCACTTTTCGGTAGTCAATCCCGTCGGCAAAATCACACCGGATGCACTGCCGACAGGTCATGGTATCGGGCTGACTCACGCGGTTCAGCGGCTTCAATATCATTATGGTGCAAACCATGAGTTCAAAGTTGATTCGAATTCAGAACACTTCAGTGTAAGTATCGCGATTCCATACACGAAACACCAAACTGCGAGATCACTTGGCGACCGGGACCAGAAAACAATTGCGCGCAGTCGTCATTGATGACGAACGACCGGCACGCGAACTGATATTGCGACTGCTCGGAGACGAGCAGGATATTGTCGTTATCGGAGAGTGTTCCGACGGACGCGAAGCGGTTAATGTGTTGCAGAACGAGAGGCCCGATTTAGTGTTCCTTGATATTCAGATGCCACACTTTGACGGATTTGAAGTCTTGAAGCAACTCACTCCGCGGCAATTCCCGCTCGTAATCTTTGTAACAGCGTACGACCAATATGCCGTAAAGGCATTTGACTATCACGCATTCGATTACCTGCTCAAGCCATTCAGGCGCGAGCGATTTCATGAAGCACTTGAACGTGT
Source organism: bacterium (assembly GCA_016708315.1). Taxonomy (NCBI): domain Bacteria; species bacterium. The sequence continues at coordinate 80,273 of JADJGC010000005.1, read as the reverse complement.
TCGGAAGCACTACGCAACCGGACGTGCTCAAGAGAATTTCAGGCGTTTTCGAGATTTGCTCGAGCATTGGGAATCGCCTGGTATCAGCCAAGTCGCCGGTGGTCCGGCGGCAGACTACCTGCACCGCGTATTTGTCCGCACTGGAAAGGCGTCAGCTTCCTTGGAAGTAAATGCTATCGACTGGATCAAGTCAGTAGATCACTTCGTTGAGTTGCACAGCCATTCTCGGTCATACCTTGTGTACTATGCAATCAGCGATTTCGAACGAAAGCTCAATCCGGCACAGTTTCTTCGCATTCACCGGACGACGATAGTCAATGTCGGTGCCGTGAAGGAGTTTCGTATCGACGAGAGCGGCGCTTGTTCTGTGCTGCTGCGGGATGGCAGTATTCTTCGCGTCAGCAGAAGCCGAAAGCGGCAGCTTCAAATGAAACTAAAGAATCTTTCGTCGCAGAAGTGATCTACAATACTCACTAATGCAGTTTGCGCTCAAAGCGGGCATTCCGTAGATTTCGTCTCATGCAACGGGAGAATCCACGCACGGCACGACGAGCGGCCATTTTGGTAGCCGCGCTAAGCTCATTCATCGGACCATTTATGGGGGCGTCGGTAATTGTCGCGCTCCCGGCGATTGGAGAAGAGTTCACGATGGGCGCCGTGCTATTGGGTTGGATAAACACCGCGTACCTGTTGGCTGCCGCGACGTTTCTGATACCATTCGGACGACTCGGAGATATTTACGGACGCAAACGCATCTTTTCGGCGGGGGTGATCCTGCTTCTCGCGTCATCTGTCCTCCTTGCAACATCGTCTTCAGCAACAACGATAATCTTGTTCCGGGTGCTGCAGGGGTTTGCCTCATCGATGATCTTCGCTACGGGATTGCCGATCCTGATGTCGGTGGTACCGCCAGCTGAGCGCGGGAAAGCTATTGGCTTGACAGTCGCTGCCGTTTATCTCGGACTGTCGACTGGGCCCTTTGTCGGGGGATTCATCACACAACAACTGGGATGGCGTTTCATTTTTTGGCTCAATGTGCCGTTGTGTATATTGCTGCTTACCGTGACGACACTTCTCCTCAAAGGTGATTGGCTGGCGGAAGAGCGCACCAAGTTTGATATTCGCGGTGCGGCAATTCTTGCAACTGGTCTACTTTTGACGATGTACGGATTCACAACTATGCCATCATATCTTGCCGGTGTGCTGGTTGTCCTGGGAGTAGCGGCACTGTATTTCTTCGTTAAATATGAACAAGTTGCAGCGAGCCCGTTGGTAGAAGTATCGCTGTTTCGCGATAATCCGACTTTTGCGTTTTCCAACTTGGCTGCGCTCATCAACTATGCGGCGACATTTGCCGTTGGATTTGTTCTAAGTCTGTATCTCCAAAAAGTTCGTGGTCTCATGCCGCAAGCTGCGGGAACAATTCTCGTGGCACAGCCGATCATTCAGGCTGTCTTCTCTCCATTGGCGGGGCGATTGTCCGACAAGATTGAGCCGCGGACATTGGCATCATGGGGGATGGCGGTGATTTGTGTCGGTCTTCTGATGCTGACAGTAGTGAGTCTGACCACGCCGATAGTCTACATCGTCGCGTGTCTGGTATTGCTCGGGTTCGGGTTTGCCTTGTTCTCGTCACCAAACACAAATGCGATCATGAGTTCGGTCAGCCGAAACGACTACGGATTTGCCGGCGCCACGGTAAGCGCGATGCGACAGATCGGTATGATGTTCTCGATGGCGGTCGTCACGGTGACGATGACGCTTTTCATTGGATCGTCAGAGATACTAGCGGCAAATGCCGAGAGATTTGTCGTCAGTTGCCGCTATGCATTTGCGATCTTTGCGTTGATGTGCTTCGGGGGCATATTTGCCTCGCTCGCTCGCGGCAAAATGGAAAGACCCTAATCTCGCCGTTTACATTAGTTTGTCACCCGAGAAATCAACTGCCGCAGTTCGCGCGCAATTCTCTCTGCGGACGGCGGATCATAGTTGGACAAAACGATGACCGTATATCCGCCCTTGAGATCCGATTCCAAGGCGGCATTGATTCCCGGTGCGCCACCGGCAATCCCCAATCCGCGCGCGTGTTCACTTGCAGCGCCGAATTTGCCATCCGCGGCGGCGTTGACAAACTTCAAGAGGTCTTCAGCAGTAGAGTAACCACCGCCGGCAGCACTTCCACGGGCAGGGCGCGAGTAGAAGTTGGAAATGCGCTTGCCGCCAGCGGCTCCTTCGAGAGTATATCCTTCTGCCAAATTGGGAGTCCGACTGTCGGTTTCAAACCAATCAGTATTGCTCATGCCTGCCGGCTCGAAAATGTTTGCACGAATGAAATCGTAATAGTCCATGCCGCTTGCTTTTTCAATGATTGCACCGAGCAGAATGTATCCGCCGTTGGAGTACTCCGAATTGGTACCAGGCTCGAAGTGGAGCTTCTCGTTGGCAAAGAGTGGAATGAAATCGTTATTGTGACGCAGTTTATCTTTGGGTGTAGCGTCGAACGCCTCGCCAAAGAAATCGCCAATTCCGCCCTGCATCTGCAATAGATGTCCGACTGTTACTTTCGAGGCGGCTTCTTTGTTCGGGTAGTCGGGAAGAAGTTTACCGAGGGTGTCGCCGTACGAAAGCTTCCCCTGCGCGATAAGCATCTCGATACCCATCTCTGTGAATTTCTTGTTGATCGAGCCGAGATTGAATTTGGTGTCGAGTTTATTTGAGACCTTGAGACCTGTGTCCGCGAATCCATACGCTTTGAAGAAGACTGGCTTACCATTGTGAGCGACGAGCGCAACTCCTGAAAAGTCATCGGCCTTGCTGTGAGAATCAAGTGCCGCAGCAACCTCCGTCAGCAATTGCTTTGAAGTCAACGGTTGTAACTTGACGGTGGAAAGCGGTTCGACATCCTCTATTTGGATTCCCAGCATCTTGGCGGGTTCACTACGATCATGCAGCATGGTAAAGGCAAACCAGTCGCCAGCCTTGGTGGTGATTAGCGCCGTGGTTGTTGTGTCGGTGGCTGAGGCAACTTCGTTGATAGTGGCTGACTGCCAGCGCTGGTGGAGATCGAGCATGATCGCCAGCCGAGGTGCGACCGGCCGATTTTTGAGTGCGGCCGGCGCAACATTGGTTTCGAGGTAGGCGCGCATGGTTGCTTCATCGCCTGAGTTAAGCGCGGTTATGTAATCTTGTATCAACTTCCCGCCACGCGTTTCCGAAAGTTGAAGTGCGTTTCCGTTAGCTGTTATCATCACGAACGAGCCAAGCGTCATTAGCGCGGCACATATCAGACTGCGAGTCAACATCAAACCTCCATTGGTCGAGTATATGATAGCTATTACGCGCCTTGGCAGCGAACCGTTGCGAGATTACGAGAGTACTGATGTTAAATATTGTTAACGGGAAATGCACAAGGTGGAAAGCTTGGACAATTGTCGAGGCAGTTACTTGCCAGTCGACCGGCACTTCGCCAGCCAATAATACTCAAGCTCAGTGATTTCAATGTCGTCGGCGAATCGAGCCAGTGCAATCTTGATCTCCTCGCTCCTTGGGAAGTTCTTCAACACACGATGAGTTGTACCGTCTTTGAGCGCGCGATCCTGAAATGTATTTCCGGATTCGTCGGTATGAGCAATAGGCGTACTGCTGCCCTCGACATAGCGATTATCAAGGAATACCATCAAAGAACCGGTCGGCAGTTTCTGACTGAGTGGCTTCAAGAACTCCGCCAATTGTTGTTTCGGTACGTGCGACCACCAGAAAGCGCATAATAGGGCGTCGAAATCGCCGGCGATCTCTTGCGGACGGTAAGCATCTGCAATGAGGAATGTTGGCGCGACGCCATACTGTTTCGTTTCGGCGACGGCGATGACTTCGGGATTGATATCGGTGGCTGTGATCGAAAGCGCACTACGCGAAGCAAACTGCGTCCAGTATCCGGTGCCGCAAGCGATCTCCAATACCTTGCGGCCGGCAAACACTTCCGCGATGCGCGATTCAAGCAGACGCAAATTGCTTTGACGTTCCGGCTTGTGATAGATGGCTTCGTACTCGTCGGCGCGGCGGGCGTAGTATTGTTTCATTGCATCGTCGGACAAATCAAGAATCTCCACCGGCAGTTCTTAGCCGGCTTGTTGTTTCTTCCAAATTGTGTACGTCAATCCATCGCCTTGCTTTGTATCGAACGATTTCGGTCGAGCGGCGCCGGGCGAGGCATAGATGAGGCTGAGTAATCCGTCTTCGAGCTTGTAAATTCCGTGCTGAATTTTGCCTGCACCCATGCCGGCAATATTATGATAGTCAATTTCAAAGGGGCTCTTGGTTTTGTCGACTTTGACATTGGCACGCAAAAACATCTGTCCGCCGAATGAAACGATCGTCTCAGAACCGTTCACCACACGTTTCGCCGAATTGACCATCATTGCTTCAAGTGGATACCCATCTCGAGTTCCGGACACCATCTTCCATTCACCCTGAAGTTCAGGCACTGGAGCGAATTCGATATCGGCAAGAATAACTTTGGCGGTATCTGCTTCACCCTTTCCTCTGGTTGTTTTGGCTGCGCTGCTCGAGTCTGTTCGCACAAGTGTTTCGAGTGCGTGTCCGCTTCCCGGCGAGGTTGTGAACGACTTGGGCCGCGATTTGGAGGTCATCGTCAAACAGAGTCGCCACGAGTCGCCGTCGATTTCATAAATGCCGAGTGAAGTGTTGTCTTTTTCGGGACCTTCCGAAAAGTGCATGTCGATTGTCTTCGGAGTTGCCGCAGAGTTGAGTGTGAATGTGCCCTTGTATGTTGATCCCATGGAGAGTGTAACAAAGCTGTCGTTCTTAATCGTTATCTGTGCGCCGTGAAAGGCACCGTCCGGTTGTTTGACGCCTTCCAATTCGAGCGAGGCGATGTTCCAGGTACCCTGAAGTTTATTGATGTCATCCACGAGAGACTCCGCAAGAAAGGGTCAAGTTGAACTGTTTGTTTGCAATAATATACTGAGCGAGTCTTTGTTGGGCAAGTAGTCAGATCTGGTGGTTGGTTGAGGGCAACACTGGTCACAAAACAGCTCCCGAACAACACACTATAGCTGTAACCGCCGAGGCATCTTCGCCTGCGAGAATCGACACATACCAGCTGACTATTGCGAGCATGTAAGCGGTCTTCTCATCCGGATACGGTTCGGAGAACAATATCTCCGCGCCGGAGCCGAAACCCTTGATCTTGAGGTTAAGCACGAGGCGATCATTTTGGTCGGTGACTTCATAGCGAGCCTGAAACAGCCCGGTCGCTTTGATTTTCCAGTTCCGCCCATCGCGCATTTCGATGCGCCCACCGCCGAGCATTCCGGGGTAGAAGTAGCCGATTTCAGAGTCCGAGTCAGTGGTGCGAATCGAGACCCTGGTTGCGAAGAATCCGACGCGCTTGAGACTGTAGTTTCCGGCCGGCGATTCGCCGATGGCTTGCGAGCCACCAAATTTCTGCCAAGTGAGGTGGGCGAGTGCTTTGTCACCTTGCGAGAGTTCGTAGGTACGCGGCCGTTTCCTTTGGACCTTGGACCACTTCAGCATTTCGGAGAACAAAAGTGACTGCGGTTTCATGTACTCCTCCATCTTGTATTGTCGCTGTTTATGTCTACGAAACGGTCGCCGCGAAGTTGTTCGGCGTTGGTTAGGATTGAGTGCAGATTGTTAATCGAGGCGCCGGTGGCGGGTCCCAAATGAGTAGAATTCACCAACTAGATAATGTCGCGGCCCGCCAGGCGTAGAGCCGCAGCGGTGGGGCGGGGACATATTTGGTGGCGGGTTTGGTGGTGTACTTCTCTGGTGACCTCGGATCTATTCAAGGGAAGGAAAGATTCCAATTGACCACGGACTCTGTAAGAGTGATATTTTGAAATCCACACAATGAGCGGGAGGCAGAGATCGATATGGGCGAGTCAATAGGATTTCGCGACAGAGTTCTTGTTTGCAGCGAATGCAAAGCAGAATTCGTCTTCACAGCTGGTGCACAGATTTACTTCGCTGCACGTGGTTTTGGAGATGATCCCAAATGTTGTCGAACCTGTTACGCCAAACATGGACGCGGCCAAAGTCTGCCAGTTGAGACAGATAACCCCGATCGTTTCGACGGCGGGAACGATGACGACAACAGGGGCGGTAACGACTGCAATGACGGCATTCCGGTAACTTGGGGTCCTCGACCATTCAAACTACCGCCACCGCCGGATCATAATCGGAAGGAATGCGGGGATAACTAAGACAATTGGTCTGATTAGTCCGAAGTTCTTTGCGACGGGTGCGGTTGGTGATAGTGTGAATTGAAGAATGCCGAACCACGGGGCGCGGACCTACGCTCTGTGATTTGACAAATATGCAAAGTAGGGGCTTGGTCTGCAAGTCCAGACGATTGGGTAAAGGGATTCCGGGATGAATCAACGCCCGCAATGCTGATCGAGTTCCCAACGCAACGGATTGTCCACAATGTAGCGCCGTGTTTCGAGTAGGTCGTTCATTGCGGATGACGTGTTCATAATAGTTCCGTTGCCAGAGTCGGAACTGCGGGTCTTTCAGGAATTGACCGGTGAACTTCGTCGACATAAATTTGAAGTAGGCGACGACCTGTCCGAGTGTTGGTGTGGTCTGAATCGACGCGGGCACGCAGACCGAGCCCCTACCGTCGGGGGGGGTGATTTGGACGAGGACTCGCAAACCGGGCCCCTACTGTCGGAAGTGGGTGGTCTGGACGAGGACTCGCAGACCGAGCCCCGTCTGCCGGCAATGTCGGAGAGGGCAATGATCAGGGTGGATGTGATTCGGCATTAGGGGGAATAGGTGTCGACGGTAACGGATTGGAAATGTCGTTCTGTGTCTTCCAGCGACGTGGACGACAAGCTCGCCGAGACGGTTCAAGACCATTGTTTGGTTGGCTATCGAACGAGCAAGTGCTGTTTGTTCCGGACGCAGATTGTCACGAAATAGAAATTACCTTGTGAGTAGTCAAAGCCCTCCAGTCGGATTGACTTTCGACGACGATTGGCACCTTTTTCCATAAACGCAAAATATAATAGATAATATGGTCGTCAATCGCAAATTCGTGGTTGGCGAACAAGCGCAGGCGGATCGGACGGGCGGGAATCATAGTAAGAACGGTCATCATCGTTGTAGGGGCTCGGGTTTGCAAGTCCAGAAAGGGATTTGAAATGAATGCATAGTAGGGGCTTGGTCTGCAAGTCCAGATAGGGATTTGAAATGAATGCATAGTAGGGGGCTTGTTTGCATGCCCGGAAAGGGATTTGACATGAATGCACAGCAGGGGCTCGGCGGTAGGTCCCGCCTTTGTCGGGATTCGCAAGCCGCAACATTTGAAAACGACATTCCCGACATCCGACGCGAAGAGGTGGTTCCGCAAGTTCGATTCTGCGATTTTCGTTCATAATAAGTTGTGGGTGATTCATGCAACAAACTGTAGCTTTGGGCGACCCAGCTACTTTACGCAAGGAGCTTCAGGCTCGCGATAGATTGTTACCGACCATGCGCAATGATGGTGCTTCCTCAACCGAATCTGGCCTTTCGTAGAATGGTAAGCCAACTAGAATGGGACGTTTCGAGACAATTCTACCCTCTGGTGACATCTCTACTTCAAAATCCCAAATGCTGCCGCCGCTACAACCAGCGAAGTTTACAGGTCCTTCGTACACTCATCCTTCACTGCTGCAAAATCCAAGAGATCGAAATTGCTCGATTGCCGATAGTTCTGAAACCCGCCAAACCCCACTGTCAGACTCAATGCTTAACTCCCTTGTCGAACTGGCCGCTTCCCTGATTGACTCTTCTTGTCTCATCCGGTGCGCCTACTAACACAGCCAAGTTGTACGACTTCTCCACACGACGTTGAGCACTAGTGAAAAAGGTCAATCGAATCTAGGCGGTAGAAGCTTTCTTCGCCGCAGTTGGCCCAGTTCAGGTCCACCGTGTGGAAGAACGATTAGTCCAAAGTCAGGTCCCGTCGGAGATTGTTCCAGGTTATAGTAGCCGTGGAAAGTGAGAGATTCTCGAGGGATCGCGAATCTATGTCCATAATCTGCAATTATCATACCAACGAAATCCGCATATTTCTCATCCGACAGATCCCATCCGCGCCCCTTGTCGTCAAAGTTTTTGATCACATGACCGGCTGTCAGCACAGCGAGATTGTCGCCCAAGGATACAAGAGTACCAGATCCGATATACTGTGATATCTTCTGTGCTCCGTCCGCATACATGCGCAGAAGTCCAACAGAGTAATGAGAGACATCAGTTAGTACAATTTCCTTAATCTCGCGCGGAAGATCTTTCACGGCGATAGTCCGAGGTTCCATTTATATCGCTCGACCCTTCAAACATCGATACGAAATTGTCTGAGCATCACGAATTTGTCCTTGCAGAATGTTTCAGTGACAAAACGCGGCGCGGTGATACCGCGCCGCGTCTATTATAGGCAAATCGTGTTTAAACGATTTAGTACATGTCGCCGTAGCCGCCGCCGGGAGGCATGGCTGGGCCAGCTTGGGCACCCTTCGGTTCCGGCTTGTCGCAGATGATGGCTTCGGTGGTCAGAAGCAACGAGGCGATTGAAGCCGCGTTTTCCAGCGCCGAACGAGTGACCTTGGTCGGGTCGATGACGCCGGCCTTCATCAGGTCTTCGTAAACACCAGTCTGAGCGTTGAAACCATAAGCGCCTTTTTCACCCTTCACCTTATCAACGATAACCGAACCTTCGTGGCCGGCGTTTTCAGCGATAAAGCGAATCGGAGCTTCAAGGGCACGACGGACGATCTGCATACCGATCAGTTCGTCGCCTTCAAGTTTCATCGTCGAGATCATCGGGATGGTGCGCAGAAGAGCCACGCCGCCGCCCGGGACGATACCTTCTTCAACCGCAGCGCGGGTTGCATGAAGAGCATCTTCGACGCGCGCCTTCTTCTCTTTCATTTCGGTTTCAGTCGCGGCACCGACGTTGATCACTGCCACACCGCCGGCCAACTTGGCAAGGCGTTCCTGCAGTTTCTCGCGGTCGTAGTCGGAGGTGGTGTCGTCGATCTGACGCTTAAGCTGTTCGATGCGGCCCTTGATGTCAGCGGCCTTGCCGGCGCCTTCGACGATGGTGGTGTTTTCCTTGTCGATGACGATCTTCTTGCAGGTGCCGAGATCGGAGAGGACGGTGTTCTCAAGCTTGAAGCCAAGCTCTTCGGAGATCACCTTGGCGTTGGTCAGGACAGCGATATCTTCGAGCATCGCTTTGCGGCGATCGCCGAAGCCCGGAGCCTTGACGGCGCAAACCTTGAGTGTGCCGCGAAGCTTGTTGACGACGAGAGTGGCAAGAGCCTCTGACTCGACATCTTCAGCAATGATCAGGAGCGGACGGCCGGTCTGGGCAATCTTCTCAAGAATCGGGAGAAGTTCCTTCATCGCGGAAACCTTCTTGTCGTGGATGAGGATATACGGATCCTCCATCTCGGTTTCCATGTTTTCCGGATTGGTGATGAAGTAGGGCGACAGATAGCCGCGGTCGAACTGCATACCTTCGACGACTTCGAGGGTGGTGTCGGTTGACTTGGCTTCTTCAACGGTGATGACGCCGTCTTTGCCGACTTTTTCCATCGCTTCGGCAATCAGGTCGCCGATGAGCTTGTCATCGTTGGCGGAGATGGTGCCGACCTGGGCGATTTCAGTCTTACCGGCAATCGGCTTGGACTGCTTCTTGAGTTCTTCGATGATACGAACGACGGTCTTCTCGATACCGCGCTTGATACCCATCGGGTTGGCGCCGGCAGTGACGTTCTTCAGACCTTCGTTATAGATCGCCTGGGCGAGAACCGTAGCGGTGGTGGTACCGTCGCCGGCGACATCGCTGGTCTTGCTGGCAACTTCACGCACCATCTGGGCGCCCATGTTTTCAAAATGATCTTCGAGTTCGACTTCCTTGGCCACCGTGACACCGTCTTTGGTGACGGTCGGTGAACCGAATTTCTTGTCGATGATGACATTGCGGCCTTTGGGACCGAGGGTAACTTTGACTGCATCCGCGAGCTTGTCTACGCCTTTTCTTAGCTTCTCGCGCGCAATCGCATCAAATTCTATTTGCTTAGCCATTGTATTGGACTCCTTGTAGTGACTGGATTACTTAAGTACCGCGAGAATATCGGATTCGCGCATGATCAGGAATTCGCCGCCATCGACAGAGACTTCGCTGCCGGAATATTTGCCGTAGAGAATCTTGTCGCCGACTTTGACGGACATTGACAGAATCTTGCCTTCATCGGACAAACGACCCGGGCCGGCGGCCACGACTTGACCTTCCTGCGGTTTTTCTTTGGCGGTATCGGGGATGATGATTCCGCCCTTCTTGACCTCTTCCTGCTGAAGCGGCTTGACCAGAACGCGGTCTTGCAACGGTTGGATGTTCATTAGATAACTCCTATTAATGGTAAATGGTGATTGTTAAAGTTGTTACTCGACGTTCAATGTGCTTTCAATTCTGTTAGCACTCATCTCAAGCGAGTGCTAACAATAGTACGCTAATTTATCCGTTCGGTTGCAGCTCGTCAATCGATTTTGAGAATTTTTTCACAGAATCTTGATCAAAATCAACATAAGATGTTGTTGGGTAATAGATTATGTCCAGAATTGTGGCACAAAGTAATGCTACTTTGGAGGTATATAATGAAGAAGAAGCAGAAGAGCCGTAATTGTAATGGTCATTTTCTGGCACTTTTGAGGCCGATCTTGACCAAAGTCAAAGACTTTGGATTGGAGTTTAGCGAGGTTGACTTGCGAAGATGATATGGTTAGTATGGACTAATCTTGTGGACAATAGAAGAACAAGGAATCGCGGCATGGACGCAAAACCAAAGCGAATAGGATACTTCCAAAATGGCTGAGTCGCGCAACATTTCGAAATGGGCGCTGGCGATAATGACTCTCGCCGGGATATTCTTCGGCATCGGGTTCTATACGTTCTACTATGCCAAGGGGAGTTCTTATCTTTCGGACGATCCGAATGTCTGCACTAATTGCCACATCATGCGTGAGCATTTTGATAGTTGGCAGAAGGGGAGTCACCACGGAGTAGCGGCTTGTAATGATTGTCATCTGCCGCAGGAGTTTCCCAATCGTTACATTGTCAAAGCCGAGAACGGATTCAACCACTCGCGCAAATTTACATTCCAGGATTTTCACGAACCGATACAGATACGCCCCTCCAACCGCGAAGTATTACAGCAGAATTGTCTGCGTTGTCACACACAACTTCTCAGCGAGTCGGTCGGGGTTTTTGAACATGCAGATGATCACCAAAACTGCGTCCGGTGTCACCGCGAGGTTGGACACGGCGCAGCGCGTTAGGAGGATATAGAAATTATGGCTCAAGCGAGATCGCGGACATGGGTATATGTCATCACCATCATTGCCATCGCGGCAGCGACATTTGCGGTGATGCTGTTGATGCAGAACATCGCACTGCGCAAGGAAGAGGGCAAGCAGGTCGTTTTCCAGGTTGCCAACATTGACGAGACTGTGGTGAATCCGGCCGAGTGGGGAAAGAACTTTCCGCGTCAATACGATTCGTATTTGCGCACAGTCGACACCGTTCGCACGAGACACGGCGGTAGTGATGCGTTTCAGAAGCTTGATGTCGATCCGCGCTGGCGGGAGTTGTTCAAGGGATATGCATTTGGCGTCGACTACCGCGAAGAGCGCGGCCACGCCTATATGTTGGCGGATCAGGACATGACGGAACGCGTCAAGGATTTCAAACAACCGGGCGCATGCTTGCATTGCCACTCGGCGATCATTCCGGCATATCGTGCCAAAGGCAAAGAAGCCGGTGTTCCCGACAGCGACTCGCTTGGACAAATCATGAAGGGTTTCGAAATCGTCTGCGCAATGGACTATAAAGATGCTCGCACCCTGGTGGAACATCCGGTGACTTGTCAAGACTGCCACGCACCTCAGTCGATGGCGTTACGCGTAACGCGGCCGGGATTCTTGAACGGCATACAGCGACTAGCCGAGAGCGGGCAATCGTTGCCGCATTTGCCAAGTATCGAGCGCTGGCAGAAGGGCGACCGCAGTAAGCCTTACGATCCCAACGTCGACGCGTCGAGACAAGAGATGCGGTCGTTTGTATGCGGACAGTGCCATGTGGAATACTATTTCAAGGGTACAGGAAAGATGCTGACGTATCCGTGGCACGACGGAATCAACATGGAGCAGATCGAAACCTACTACGACTCTGTCGGTCACAAGGATTGGACACACGCGACGAGCGGTGCGCCGGTGCTCAAAGCGCAACATCCCGAGTTTGAAATGTGGAATCAGGGGATTCATGCCCGCTCCGGCGTTGCCTGTGCTGACTGCCACATGCCGTACTACCGCGAGGGCGCTGTCAAGATCAGCGATCATCATATTCGTTCGCCGTTACTCAACATTGCCCGCGCCTGTCAGAACTGTCATCGCTCGCCGGAGGATGAGATTCTCGCCCGCGCACAACGAATTCAGGACAAGACATCGGATCTGATGATTCGTGCCGAAGAGGCAGTCATCGATTTGATCAAGGCGATTGAAGTCGCCAAGATTAACGGCGCCGACAGTTTGTCTTTGACCAAGCCGCGCGACTTTCACCGTAAGGCGCAATGGCGTCTTGATTTCGTCGCCGCCGAGAACTCGATGGGATTCCACGCACCGCAAGATGCGACGCGCATCCTCGGCGAGGCGATCGACTATGCCCGACAAGGGTATATGGAGTTAGTACGCAACAAGGCAGTGCTTACCGCCGAAGCACGTTAGATCACAGATATTCTCCAAATTCATGGACCGGGAGTCGAAAGGCTTCCAGTCTACTTCTTTTCGTTTATCTCAAATATTTCTGTAACATAATCGGGTCACAATAGTCTTTAGGTAGCAGGATGAACGATCTCGACCAAACAGATTGGCTGGAATACGTCGGCGGCAACGATGCCGCTCTGGAACGAATACACTTCAGGCATCAAGCGGCGCTGATGAAGTACTGCTCGTACGCGACCGGTAGCCGAACGCGAGCACAGGATGTAGTGCAGGAGACATTTCTGCGATTGATGAATCAGCGCGGCAAGTTGACAATCAAAACATCACTGGCCGACTGGCTGTTCATTTGCGCGCGTAATCTCTGCTTCAGTCTATCGAAACGTGAGAGGACGCAGGAAAGTGTGGTCGAAGGGTTGACTGAAGCGGCGACGGGGCCGGATGCGGAGACTGCGCGATTTATAGAACAAGTACTTAGCAAACTGTCAGTTGAAGAGCGGGATTTGATTCTATTGCGCGAGCAACAAGGTTACTCGATAAGGGAAATAGCATTACTGTTGAGCGTTACCGAAGAGACCGTACGCGTGCGACTATATCGAGTGAGAAAAAAGATGCAGGAGATAGGAAGGCGATGAATACAAAAGATTGCGAATACTTCGAGCAACTTCTCTCGAGTCGGCTCGATGAAGAGTTGCCGAGCGAACAACAGCTCGAATTGGAGAATCATCTCGCGGTATGTCCGTCGTGCCGCGATTTCGACATCGAACTTACGTCACAGCGGGGAATACTCCAGTCGCTTCCGGATATCGTCGTACCTGATGGATTCAGGGCTGCGCCGAACACGTTGAAATGGTGGAGACGGCGACTGTCGATTCCGATGCCGGTAGCGGCGGCGATTGCGCTGGTTGCGATTGGCGGCTGGTTGTTGGCGCTGCGTTCGCCCGCCAAGTCGAATATTGAGATGTCGGAAACATCGATCATGGTGCACAGTGTCGAAACTGTGCGAGTTCCCGCGGTGCAAGCGGTTCGCGTTGAAAGTGAACAAGACAAATCGAAAAATAACGAGGAGGAAGTGTTATGATTCGAAATACGGCGGTCATCATCTGTATGCTATGTCTTACTGCAGCTGCATTTGCCGCGCCTAAGCCGCGCTATCTGCACGTTGTGGTTTCCGGCGAGAAGGGTGCTGCGAATCCGGTTTGCGAAGGCTCACTGTGGTTCGATATCACGCAAGAGCACAACTATGGCGGTGTGTACTTTATCGCCGGAAACTCTTGCGGGATTACGGCTGAGACTTCGCGCTACCAGTCGAACGATCTTAAATTTGAACTTGTGTTTAACCTTCTCCTGTCGATCAACGAAGCCGGAACCTGGTTAGCAGGAGCAACACGTGCTCTGAACTATGCTGATAAAGATCAAGCTGGTCGGGCGGAACGGACTTCGATTGAGAAAGCACTGCCAATGGGACAGGAAGAACTGGTATGCTCGCACAAGTTGCCGGACGGACGCCAAGTTTATCTGAAGGTGGAACTGCGAAGCGAATTGCCGAGCGATTGCGCCGATTGCGGGCAGTCGGCGGTGGTGCTCAAGTCGTCCTATCTCAAGAACGGCGTCAAAGTATCCAGCGGGACTTCGGGGAGAAAGTTTCTCGCCGAAGCAATGGAGTTTCGATCGGGAGTCGATGAGAGCAGCAGCGATGGCGATCCAGATGAGATGAAGTACATTGTGATGATTTCGATGCCCGGCGCATTGAAGTCGCTAAACGAACGGACTGAGTGTACGATAACCTTCCAGCGTGCCTATCAAATTCGTTCGCGCGGCCGTTCGGGTGGTAGCGGCGAATCGTCAGTCAACTACACTTCGAAGAATACCATGGATGTCGTGCTGGAGCCGGGCAAGGAACTGCGATTGGTCTTTCCGCCCGATACGCCTGCGGTTGAGGGTTATGCCATCGAGGATACGCTAATAATTCTGCCGCGAAAATAGCGGCGAACATTCAGCCATGAAAAAAGCCGGCGACTTGTGTCACCGGCTTTTTGATTTGTAGAAGTCAGCTTAGCGCGATAAGACCATCTTGCGGGTCTGTACAAATTCACCCGCCTTCAGACGATAGAAATAAACACCGCTGGCGACATCCTGTCCGTTGGCGTTTGTGCCATCCCACGTCGTCTCATACACTCCGACACCTTGCTCGGAGTTTTCAAGTGTTGAGACCAACTGGCCCAACACATTGTAGACTTCGATCTGTACCAGATGCGGTCGTGAGAGACTGTAGCGAATCGTTGTCGTTGGATTGAACGGATTCGGATGATTCTGCCACAACGAAAAGTCGGCGGGCAGGGGCTCTCCCTCGATCTTCGATGCCAGAGACGTGTAGACGAAAACATAGCGATCAGTATTGATCCATGTGCCGGAGAATGCTGCGGAGATTTCTTCGACCAAGTTTCCCGAGCCGTCGTATGCATTGTCGGTCCGACTGACATTCGCGAACGGCAGGATGTTGTTGTAGACGGTTTGCGTCAGGCGATGACTGCCGTCATACTTCATTGTATCAACGTCCGTGAGCGCCCAGTCGGAGGTTAGCCAAAGATAATCACGTTGCAGTGTGTTGTCGCCGGAGCCATTGTAATCGTATTCACTTTTGGCGTCATTATTCCAAAAGTGTTGTAGAACTCTCGGACACGCAGCGTGAGTCGATTGCTGCCGTCATAGGTTGATGTCCATCGGTAAGTAGTCAACCAGTTTCCGCCGAAGTAGTTGTCGACTACCGATTGAGATTCAAGTCCGGCGCCATTGTAGGTGTAAGTCGTACGGGTTACGTTGCTCCAAGCACCTGTCCATTCTTGCGTGATTACAGTTTCGACACGGCTGGAGCCATCATAGGTATAGAGGATTCGCGCCGTACCAGCGAAATCTGCCCCATTCCAACTTTGCGATTCCATCACGGTCAGGCGATTGCTGCCATCATAAGTCATGACACTGCGTGCGCTGTTGGCCCAGGCAGACGAATCGGTATCCCAGGTTTGAAAGAGTATTGATGCGATGGTTCCAGAGCCGTTGTAGCTCCAGATCGACAGTTCGTAATTGTCCCAGGACCCGATCCAGAATTGCGAAAGGTATGTATTCACCTTGCTGCCAACATATGTGTAGGTGCCGTGTTCGGTAAACTGCCAGGCTGCTCCAGTCCACAAGTATGAAGTATCAGAGGTGGGAAAGAATGCCTGGGGACGAACGGCGAAAGATTCCAATGTGGCTCGGTCAAGCTGAACACCCATCGCCTGAGCTTGCAGGGCTGCCGCCGCAACAGCGACGTTAATGCGCGATTCGATCGGCATGTTCGCGGGCGTAGAATGTTCCAACACTCGAAGCATGAAATCAATAATCTTAGAATCTCCAGGTTGTAACTTGGCGGCGTGGGCGAAGGAGTTCATCGTGCAGCAGGCGAGGACAACTGCGGCAACAACGGCGAAAAGAGCATTTCGTTTCACTGTGGTCTCCTGATTTTTGGGGCATGTTGTTATCTGCAAAAAGTAACAAAAATGGATTGATATTGTCAAGATTAAACTTGTGGAGAAAACTTGGCGTTGGTTGTGCCGGCGGTTGAGGGTTATGCTATCGAAGATACGCTGATAATACTGCCGCGAAAATGAAGTCGAAAACTCAACCAATAAAAAAGCCGGCGACTTGTGTCACCGGCTTTTTGATTTGTAGAAGTCAGCTTAGCGCGACAAGACCATCTTGCAGGTCTGTACAAATTCACCCGCCTTCAGTCGGTAGAAGTAAACACCGCTGGCAACATTCTGTCCGTTGGCGTTTGTGCCATCCCATGTCGTCTCATATACTCCGACACCTTGCTCGGAGTTTTCAAGTGTTGAAACCAATTGCCCCAGCACGTTGTAAACCTCGATTTGTACCAGATGCGGCCGTGAGAGACTATAGCGAATCGTCGTCGTTGGATTAAACGGATTCGGATGATTTTGCAACAGGGCAAAATCACCTGGAAGCGCGGTGTCATCGACCTTGACGGCAACCGAAGTATAGACAATCACATAGCGATCAGTGGGAACCAGGATCCAAAGAAGACGTAGCTGATGACCTCGACCAGATTGCCGGAACCGTCGTAGCTTATATCATCGCGGGTCACCTCATTGCCGGGAATGTCCCAGTGGACGCTTTGGTTGTTCTGGTTGAGGCCGTTGTATTTGAAAGTATCGACATCCGTCGCCAACCAAGCCCCGCTGATCCAGTTAGATTCCCGCTCCAGAGTGCGGTTGCCAAGTCCGTTATATTCAGATTCGGATCTTGACTGGTTCTCCCAAACCGACAGGCCGATGTTCCAGGATTGATTTATCGCTGAAGTCGGGTGATGGTTGCCGTCATATACAAACAATGTCCGCGTCTGATCCAAGTAGGTGAAGCCCAAGGCAAGTTGGTTCAGCACCACAGTCAAATCGCCGCGCCGTCGTAGGTATTGGTGCTCTTGTAAAGTTCCATCCAGTCGGGGTCGGCCCAGGTATAAGATTGGATCGTCACTACGCGCGAACTGCCGTCGTAGGTATTGACGGTCTTGCTGAGATTGGTCCACGCGCCGGTATCCCAGTGTTCGGTTAACGTTTCGGTTGGAAGCGCACCGGTGTATGTCGTCGTATAACGGAAGGCATCCTCCCAGGCAGTGCCGCTCCAGTTTTGCAAACGATAGGTGGACAGATAGCCGCTGCCGTTATAGCTGTAGACTAAGTTCGTGCGCATTTGCCAAACGGCGCCTGAGTATTCTTCAGTCATCACGGTGTTCTTCTTGCCACCGGTATAGGAATAAGTGGTGCGCGTATCGGGCACCCAGCTGGAACCGACCCAAGTGTAGGTTGTATCGGAGGCCGGCATAAACACCAATGGATTCCGGGTATGTTTCATCAATGTAAGAGCGTCGACATCGCTTCCTACGGCCGCGGCGAGATCGGTTGCTGCATTGACGGAGGCGGCGATGCGCAAGTGCATCGGCAAGTCGGATGGAGTTGCGTAATCGATATACTGATAGAAGAAATCGAGGACGACAACATCAGCGGCTTTAGGGTTCGCCGACTCTGCCGGCGGGCTTGCAAGAATTAGGGTCAGAGCGGCCAAGGCGAATTGGATAACAATAGCAAATTTCTTCATAGTAGAGACCTCCAGTTTGGCTCAGTATACAGGGTTAGTATCAAGAATGCTCTGTTGTACTTACGTTGTCAAGGGACTAATGTTTTGTTTTGAATGCGAGATAGCAGCAGTCCGGAAAACTAACTGTTCGGCACGTCACGGAGCGCATCGGACCGCCTGAAAACATGTAGTTAATCAAGTAGACTGCATCGGAGATAGTCACTCCACCACCAAAGTCGGAGTTGGCGAAATCGTCAATCTTGCACGCGAAAGATATCTGAACAATCAAAGCTGTCCTGATTGTTTCTTGAAAATCAAATGCGTACATACTACTTTGATTCACAAATAAACTCAAAGTCAAACTACGAGGGTACAAAAGTGGCTACTTTTACTCGAATTCTCACAGCACTCGGACTGGTGATGTTGTTTTCTGCCGGGTGTTCGGATGATGATTGTCCGACATGTGGCGAACAGTTGGAGGTCTTGTTTTACTGCAATGTTGGTTTTGCTCCAGAACTTCCAACAAACGGTCAATCGACACTCTCAATAGGGGCTGGATTCATAGGAGACCCGGTGCCGGAAGTAACAGGATTTTCATGGTTCGAAAGAACATTGTACCGAACCGATAACGGATTTCCAGTTTTCAACGGAGACATCGACACCGGCTATGTGAAGCATGTGCCGGTCGTCATGATGATTGACGGAGACTCAATTGAACTCGATATCGTAATTCCGGAACCGACGGAGCTTCTATCTCCCGGGGCAGCTTGCCACCAAATGAATCCGTCGAAGTTAATTGGTCAAAATCGCAAGATGCGGAAAAGTACTTTCTTAGTGTTCAGGTGTATTCCGTCTCTCCCGAGCTGATGGTTTACCTGGACACACTCGTCTTCACGACTGACACGACGCATACAATTGCCGCAGAGTATGTAGTGCCAGGTGCAATGATGGTCATCCAGCTTGGTGCAGGGATTGGGGTATCCGGGGAGCCAGGTGAATTGGCTAACTTCCATTCAGGGCGCCTATCGGGATTTCTGGTGGGATCCTACAAGGCGCCATGGATTGTTGCCGGAATTAGATCAGGTCTGATCGAATACTACTCAGAGGATACGGAGCTTGAATGAGACGATACTCCTAACACCCCGCACACGGTGCAGCACCACCCGAGAAAATGAAGCTTATTAGATAGACAGCGTCGGAAATCGAGACTCCACCACTGCAGTCGACGTCGGCGGCTTCTGCCGGATTCGGCGCCGGACCACCTGAGAAAATGTAGTTAATCAAGTAGACTGCATCGGAGATAGTTACTCCACCGCTGTTGTCGGCATCGCCACAAACATAGGGCGGATCGATGACGGTGACACTCACGCTGATAGTGTCGGCTTTGAATGGCGCGTCTGAGTCAACTGCCATAATCGTGAAAAAGTAAGTCGCGTTGAAAGTCGGCGTGCCGGTTATGGTGCCGGTCGTTCCCCCATTGAAGTTACAACCAAACGGCAAGTCGCCGCCGAGGAATGTCCAACTATAAGGCGCGAGCCCGCCGAGGGCAGTCATCTGGACAAAGTAAGGCTGGCCGTTGTAGGCGTCAGGCATCGTGTAATTCTGGATGTGCATCGCTCCGTCACAGGCATCACCGATACCGTCGGAGTATTCGTCATATTGGTCGTCGTTGACGATTGTCGGGCAGTTATCGCACGCGTCGCCATAGTTGTCACCGTCGAGATTGCTTTGCGAGAGGTTAACGACAAACGGACAATTGTCAGAGATATTGGCAATACCGTCATTGTCGGCGTCGGAGTCGCACAGGTCGCCGATACCGTCGAGGTCGACATCATCCTGAGTCACGTTGGCAGTCATTGGACAATTGTCGAATACGTCAGCAACACCATCGTTGTCGGTGTCGGTCGGGTTTACGAGGAACTGGTCCATGAAGATGGCAGCATCGCGGAGATTGATAAACGGACCGATATGGCCGCCGGCACCCTGTGGGATGCCTGTCTGAATGAGCAATGAACGCATCTCTGCCGGTGTTAGCGGTCGTGCGAGAGTGAGAAGGGCGTACGACTGCAATGCGCTGACTGCACCAGCGGCCACTGCCGAGGCTGAACTGGTGCCGTTAAATGTGGCCGTATACGATTGTCTCGAATCGCCGCCAAGAATCGCGTGTGTGCCGTATCCGCCGGTGAACACCAATTCACCCCAAGTTTGCACGTTTACGCGATTGCCGTATGTGCTGAAGCTGAGCTTGTTATGGCCAGTATTGGCGGAACCGGCGCCGATAATTATCGATTTACTGTCACCGCGAGCCATGTAGGTCGCGTACGGCGCGCTGTCAAGATTCTGGTCGCCGTTGCCGGCCGCAGCGACAACGATTACGCCTTGGTCGCCGCCATTTTTTACGGCGGTCCAGACTGATGAGCTGTATTCGGCCGGGGCATAGTCGCCGCCTGCGCCAGTGGTTTGCATCTCAAGCAGGACGACATCACCGGGATCAGAGTCGGCAATTGCGTTGATGATACAAGTTGTCCGGCGCGAACCTTGTTCAACAGAGATCTCCGGATAGACATTGACGCTTTCGACATCGGGGGCAATTCCGGTTATGCCATAACCATTCTCAACACCGGCGGTAATTCCGACTGCCGAGGTGCCGTGGTCGGTGCCAAAAGGAGAATTCATTGTCTGACCGGCTTCGACCACGATCGGAATGTCCACTAAGTCTTCGTGATCGACATCCCAGCCATATTCGCAGTCGCTGTAACGCACGCCTTGACCCTTGCCGCCGCGAGCCCAGAGGTAGTCAACATTCAGACCGGGATTAGCAGAGCGATATCCCTGAAGCGGAACATAATTCGGGGTCGGCGGGGCATAGTCACCCGGAGGCGGGGGATTGAGTTCTTCGAGAAACACCCATTCGACTTCGGGAAGGTCGCGCAGAGTCTCTGCTGCACGAAGCAATAGCTCATTTGTTGCATTCGCAATTCGGACGACCATCATTCCGCGCAAGTCGGGCTGTTCGATGCGGGAATACTCAGCGGCACGCTGTTCGACTTTGTCGATTTTGGCATCAGGAAGCTGAATCAATTGCTCGAACTGGAGATTGAGAGAAGCGGCAGTACGAGCCACGTTGTCAAAACTTGCTTTCACGAGGGATTGCACACCGCCGTCGACGGTGGCACGCATCTTGAGATTGTCGCGAAACTTGACCTGCAGTTCATATTGCTTGCCAGGCTGAATAATGAATTGCTCGCTGGTCAATTCGGTGCGCTTGGCAAGAGTTTCGGCAAGCGATGGTAAAGCGAACAAGACAATTAGAACAAAAGATGCAGCGATCATACGGTAGGCAGTGCGTAGAGCGAGGGACATGACGGATATCTCCAATCTCAAGAATATGCTCGTGTGGTACTATTAATAGTAAGACGTATGGCAAAACAGAATGTTTCGGAGCGGCAGCGGTACGTCAGTACAAGATACGCGGAATGGCGATTTTGTCAATAGAAGGTAGTTAGCGGTTCATTTCGTAGATGAGACGTAAGCCGTCTAATGTGATGTCGGGGAGAACCTCAGTGATGTATTTGGAAGCCGGCGCAATCAGCGAAGCCAAGCCGCCGGTAGCGACAACCTTTGGCTCGGAGCCAAGCTCTTTGGCGAGTTGCTCGATGATGTACTCAACCTGACCGACGCCGCCGAGATAGAATCCGGCCTTCATGGCGTCTTCGGTGGATTTGCCGATCGGTGATTTCGGGGGTTCGAATCCGATCTTGAAAAGCTGGGCGGCGCGATGGGCGAGTGCGCTTTGGGCAGTTTCGATTCCCGGCGCGATCACGCCGCCGAGATACGCGCCTTTGGCGGAGACGACATCAAATGTCGTTGCGGTACCAAAATCGACGACGATGCACGGACCACCGAATTGCTTGAATACGGCAACCGAGTTGCAGATGCGGTCAGCGCCGATTTCCGGCGGGTTCGGATAATCAAAAGTGATATTGAATTTCAGGCCGGAGTTGACGACCAACGGCTCGATATGGAAATGATCGATCGACATCCGGCGAAAAATCGGGTCAAGGCGCGGAACCACTGTGGCAACGATAATGCCGTCAATGCCGGAGAGATTCTTCATCTGCATAAACTGATGCAGAACAAGCGCGGACTCATCCGATGTGCGTCCGTGGTCGGTGGCGAAGCGCAGAGAACTGGCCAATTTGTTGCCGTTATAGAATCCGACGACGATGTTGGTATTACCGATGTCAATTGCCAAAAGCATGGACGAAATATACCGGATATTGCCGGGAGTGCAAATCAAAATGCACTTGCCATGTGGCGCGATTCTGCTACCATTGGAGCATGAAAAGAATCACAATATTCGCATTGGCAGTATCATTGCTTGCGCTTCTGACAGCCGGCTGCAGTAAAAAATCGTCGGAAGCTCCATTTGATGGGGTAAGCGGGGCTGTATCCACAAATCACGTTGTTGATCAAAGTGCAATCATCCCCGACAGCATCACATTCAAGTCAGAACTCCAGCGTTTCACGGTAATCGAGCATCTGGTCTTCCTCGGCGAACGCGATACGGTCCGAAGGGCAGTGACGGTTACGTTCCGTCGCGTGCTGAATGACAATGAGTTTATTCGCGCCGAACGCGATTTCTCCGGATTCGTGTTCGATGGTTCATATTGGCAGGCGTTGCCGTACACCAAGGCACGTCACGATTCTTCGCGTGTTGATATTGGTTACAACTTCCCGTCCGGTGGGCTCGATTGGGACGCCGGCCACAAGTCGGGGCGTATGCACTATAACTGGCGCGGTGTCAAGGTTGGGGTTGAATTCAGCGGCATCGAGGCTGTTCAAAGCAACACGAATGGCGAAATCAATCGGCGTTCGCATGGCATCGGCAAAGGCGTAATGACGTTTGGCGCCGACACCCTGGCCGGTACTGTAATCTACGAGCTAATCCAGCTCGATGGGTACAATCCGATCAACAAGGTGAATGCCGGGATCGAGTATACCAACTATGATTGGATTGCCTTGCTTGATGGCGAGACAACGTTGATTGCTTCATCCGATTCGACAACAGCAGGCGACAAGATATTGAAGAATTTTGCGCTGCTTCAAACCAATAGCGGTTTGAGTTTCGCAGACGGCAGTGCGAAGGTGCGAATCAACTCTGACGGACTGACTCGTGACCGCAAGATCTATGACACGATTGCACTGAAGAAGTCTCTTTCGATACCGGAGCTGAATCTGACGTTTAGCGTTGACTTAGTAGAACCGAGAATTTTCTACACCAGCGGATATTGTTTGTCCGTGGTGTCGGGGACTTTGGAGCATGCGGGCTCGACCAAGTCAGTTTGGGGTATCGTTGAACACTGGCAGCAACCAAAAGCTGACGGGAGCGTGTTGCGATGAGTGATTTGGATAGGGAGATGCTTGAAGACGCTGCCAAATTGTGGTTAGCTCACGACGGGCTTTGGTTTCAAGAAATCGAAAAGGCATTCGGGCTGGAAAAGGCGATTGAACTCGATAAGAACGCTTGGGCGCGATTCACCGTCATCGAAGCCAAGCGAATCATGGCGCGGCACCACATTCCAGAAAATGGTGGACTGGCGGCGTTGAAAACGGCACTCGGATACAGGCTGTATTCTTATGTGAACGTGCAGGATATCGTCGAGGAATCGCCGACGAGCTTTCTCTTCCGGATGAAAGACTGTCGCGTCCAAAGCGCCCGACAAAGGCAGGGGATGCAGGCGTTTCCTTGTCAGGAAGTTGGAATTGTCGAGTACTCATTGTTCGCACAAACAATTGACCCGGCTATCAAAACTGAATGCGTTGGTTGTCCGCCCGATCCCAAGCACCCGGATTACTGGTGCGCATGGCGATTCAGCATCTAATCTGCATTAGCATCCACTGCACGGCGCCGGTCCGCCGGCAAAGATGTAGTTGATCAACGAAACCGCATCGGAAATAGACACAACACTATCGCAATTGCAGTCTCCCGCTTGCAACGGATTCGGCGGAGCGCCTCCACCAAAGATGTAACTGATCAAGGCGACAGCGTCTGATATGCTGACTGACTCATTGTTGTCGGCATCACCACAAACATAGCCGGGATCCGGTGCATTGGTCACAGTGATTTGGACACTCAGGGTGTCGACACGAATCGGATCGGAAACATCTGAAACTGCAATCGTAAAGAAATAGGTAGCACTAAAGGTCGGCGTGCCGGTTATGGTTCCGGCGCCATTTGTAAACGAACAGCCAAACGGCAAGTCGCCGCCGACAAAAGTCCAGTTGTACGGTTCGGTTCCGCCAAGAGCGTCAAATTGAAAATTGTACGGGACATTCAAATACGCCGAGTCGGGGTGATAGCTTTGTATGTGCAACAAACCGTCGCAGGCATCACCGACGCCGTCGTGGTTTTCATCAAACTGCTCAACGTTTGCCACACCGGGGCAATTGTCGCAGGCGTTGCCGAGACCGTCAAGGTCGGAGTCCACTACATCAGGGCAGACGAAATTGCCCCACTGAAGCACATAAAGCCCGGTCTGCATATCGGATGCGATGACTTTTCCTGAAGGGAAGAACGGGTATACATTCCACACGCCGTTGTAACCGAATCCCATGCCGGGGTAGGTGTCGTAACGGGCAACCTCCGATGGAGCAAATGGATTTGATACATCCCAAATGCGTACGCCTTCGGTGTAATGAGCGATGTAGAGGAAGCCATCTCGATAGTACGAGTTGTGCGCGGTCGCGCTCGGATTGACGACGATTTGTGAGATCAACTGGACATTGTGGATATCGGAGATTTCAAATACGCGGGTCCACTGTCCGGATGATCCAATTTCGTCTCCGACAAAAGCATATTGACCATCGGGGCTGATTTCGATGTTGTGGGCTCCCGAGCCGGGGTAATTCCAGTTCGTGATGAAGGTCGGGTTAGCCTTGTTGGAAATATTGAGCACGTCGATACCCTGTCCATAGATAGCGGCAGCGTAGAGCGTGTCGTTGCGGATGTCGATGTCGTGGTAGTAATAGGTGTTGTATTGGCCAACGCGAGCGCCGGGATTGGCTGGATTTGTGATATTCCAGATTTCAAGTCCGCCAACTCCGTGGTTGCCGACGACATAGAGGTAGTTGCCCTCGACCCAGCAATTGTGCGATCCGGAGTTGATCGGAGTAATGGTGCTGACTTGAACTGGGTTGGTAACGTTGGCGAGGTTAAACACCTGAATCGGTTCATTTTCCTTGACCACAAACGCCCAATGGCGGTACACCTTTACCTCCTTGGCATCGCGACCCGGCGTGATAGAAGGCATGAAACCGACCTCTTGCGGCGGCCAAGTGTTGATATCCACAATCGATACGCCCTGGGGGCGCGAACAGATTAGAGCATACTCATTGCCGGTCGCAGAGTCGACATAGCCCCAACTTCCACCATATCCAGTGCGTCCGTGCCAGCGCCCCCACAAGTACAGTGAATCGGAGGCATCGGTTTCTGTCTCCGAGAGTATGGTTTTCAAGTTAGTTGCCGTCTTGATATTTGCCGACGGAAGCGAGATATTTTGAGAGACTTGTGGCTGGGCGACACCGGCGTTTTCCGGTTTGTATGTGTTAGGATTATTGTCGTAATTGAAAGCCGGCGCAGGATTATCGACCCATTGCCGAGATTCACTGATGCCTTGTGAATAAAGCAAGTTCAGTGCTAATAACAGCGCCAGTGCAAAACAGCGTTTTGACATTGTGGATTTCCCTCCGACTTGGCTTCGAGCAGTCCTTTGCGCCCTGTTTCGAGGCACGACAGCTTTCTGCCATATGAGTATCGATTGACTATTATAAGATAAATACGAATTGCGATTAGTAATGTTCGATTAAATAGGTCTAATTTAACGTAGTATCTGAAAATATCAAGCAAGAAAAGGATAGTTGTGCTTCCCTTCCGATGGATGCGTATCAATTATCGTAAATTTTGAGGTAGTTGCCCATTGAGTATAGTTCAGAAATTGCAGGACAATTTAGCAGCATTGCGACAGCGCGACGCTGAATCAAACGAGCTCGTCGATGTAATGCTGGAGCTGTCGGAAGAGCAGATGGTGTCTAACACCTCGGCGGCGCTGATGCTTGCCAAAGAGGGGCTCGAGATTTCGCGGCGGCTGCAATACCCTCATGGTGAGGCGTATTCACTAGCCCTGATTGGCTACACCGAGTACATGTTTGCCGACTTCGAATCGGCATTGGTCGATCTCGAACAGGCGTTGTCTATTGCCTTGGGAGGCCGTTCCGAGATGGGGCAGGCTCGCATTTACAGTGTAATGGCAATGGTGCACCGCAGCCTCGGGAATTTCGACCAAGCTTTCTCGTGTGCTCTGAAAGCACTCAAGATTTTTGAAGCACACCCAGGCACGTTGATGCACGCGTGGATTCTCAACAGTCTCGGTGGAATTCACCACGACCTCAAAGACTTTGAACGTTCACTCAAATATCACCAGGATTCGCTGGCAATGTTTGAGAGATTGAGTCGTGAGGAACCGGACAATGCCGAAATCGGTGTGGGAAAAGCCCGCGCCCTTACAGGCATGGGCACTGTCTATCAGAGCCGTGGGGATCTCAACAAGGCTATGGAATACCACCGGGAGGCACTCGGTCAGTATCGAAAACTCGACAATCCGGAAGGCGAGTCACGAGCCCTCAATGATTTGGGCATATTATGTCAAGAATGCGGCGTCTACGACAAATCACTTGAATACCTGAACGCCAGTATTGCGATTCGCGAGAAGCTCGATATGCGGCAGGCGTTGGCCGGAAGTCTACTCGAACTCGGAAGATTGTACCTTCGCACAAACCGCATTGACGACGCATTGGCTGTCTTGCAACGAGCATTGGATTTGGCGACAGCACTGAAGGCGCGGCCACGTGTCTTCCTATCGCACCAGTTGCTGTCACAGGCGCATGAAGCGGCAGGCGATTACAAGTCGGCACTCACGCATTTTCGCATCTATCAAGATTTGCAGCAACAGGTGTATTCCAATGAGGCCAACGCTCGAGTGAAGAATCTTCAGGTGAGTCTCGAGGTCGAAGGCGCTGAAAAGATGGCTGCTATGGAGCAAGAGAAGAATCGCGAGTTGCAGGAAAAGAACGAGCAGCTTGAGCAGTTGTTGGCAGAACTCAGCGCCACCCAAAGTCAACTGGTACACTCGGAAAAGATGGCGGCACTGGGTTCGCTTGTTGCAGGCGTAGTTCACGAAATCAATACACCGCTGGGTGTTATGACCAGCGCCAACGATGTAATCAAGCGATGTGTGGCTGCGCTGGCAGAGCTACATCGCGACGATGGCATCTCGGTCGATCGCGATAGCAGGCTTGTTCGTGTTATGTTGGAGAATCAAACCGTCCTTGAAAGCGCGCTGGAGCGCCTTTTGGCGCTGATGCGCAGTCTCAAAACGTTTTCCCGTCTGGATGAAGCATCATTTCAGCAGGCTGATATTCACGAAGGTATCAACAGCGCATTGCAGTTGCTCGAACCGGAACTGAATGGCCGCATCAAGCTGGAAAAGAACTTTGGCGAGGTTCCGGCATTTCCACACTATCCCGGCGAACTCAATCAGGTATTTATGAATCTGCTTCGAAACGCAGTTGAGTCAATTCGCGACGACGGCAAGATCTCGATCACTACCAAGAATGACAAACATCGAATCAAAGTGATCATCTCCGATTCAGGAACTGGCATTCCACAACAGCAACTCGAGCATCTATTTGAGCCTACATTTAGCCGCAAAGGCTCGCGAATAAAGGCAGGACTCGGGCTGTTTGCAGCATACAATATCGTAAAGAAGCATCAGGGTGATATCAAAGTTGAAAGCGAAATCGGTCGAGGTACGACGGTGACGTTGGATCTTCCCACGAGTATTGCAGCCCCTCGCTAAAGTAGATTTCTGAAAGTTCTAATCTCTGTCGCGATCCTCGGCAATGAAGCGGGATTACTCAATTTCCTGGATAGCGCGGATAACATCATATGGTTGCTGGGCTGTCATAATCCGCTCGTAAAACCCTTCGTAAGTGAAGAGCTGGGCGAGGGCGCGAAAGACACGAAGATACAAACTGTCGTCATAGGGCGGCGCGGCCATCGCGACAAACACATGAACCGGTTGTCCGTCAGCGGCGTCAAAGTCGTAACCTTCAGTAGACCGCGCGATAGCGATAATCAGTTCCTTGGCCTGCATAGTCCTAACATGTGGGATAGCGATCCCCTTACCGATTGCAGTTGTCGCCTTTTTCTCCCGGTCAAATAGGTCTCTGAGGAGTTTGTTCTTATTTCCGACCTTTCCCGACAGGTTGAGAAGATCAACACATTCGGCAATGAGTGCTTCCTTACGCTCCTGAATTCGCTTGATGGTGAGTATCTGTGCCTCGCCGTCTTCCGGCGGCTCAAATACCGTATCCATTTCCAGCTTAACGAGTTTCGGGGTTAGATAGCGCGAAATCTGCACTCAATACTCCTTTATATAGTATGGGATATCGTCCGGTAAGCCCGAAACCTTATCCCTGCCGAATTTTCGGCACTCTAAATCAATACCGTATAACTGCTTTTGTCAAATGATAGTTGGCAGCTCCCTACGATTATTGACTTTAGCTATTAGCCGTAACTGTTTAAGAATTAGACATTTGCGCTCCTCTTTGTTGAGCATTTTCGCTTGACTCTTTTGGGTATGGGGTTATATTATCGCGGCAAAGAAGGAATGCTTTGCTCATACTTACCGCTGTTTGTAGTCTGCAAATGAGACTACTCGCCAGATATAGGAAGATCACACCATTTGGAACTGTGGTCCCCTCACGGGGAATTGACTTAGATTATTACTTCTTTTTAGGAGGGACTCTTCGATGAAGATGTTACCGGGACGTTTAATGTTTGTGGCTGTTGTCACTGTTCTATTCATGTTGACAACCGGGTCTGTGTTTGCACAGACACCCCTGAACGTCATTTCCATGCCGGAAGTGTATATCGCCAACGGACAGCGGGTAGCATATCCCGTTTATATGAGCAACAACGTAGCTATTGATCAAGTGATTGCTCCTATTGACTTCGTTCCCGGCACATATGTAAGAATCGATTCAGTATCAGTCGTCGGCAGCCGTTTCCTTGGGCTCGGTGCGATTACCAAGGGATTCGATCTTGGCGGCCGCAAGTTCTGGGTGACATTCGATGCCGCCGAAGGAACACCGTTGCCTGCGGGTGACGGCCTGATTGCGACCGTACACTTTTTGATTTTCTCGTCGGCACATGCTCACACAATTTGCGTTGATTCAAGCACGATCGGTGACATGCAGTTTAAGATGCTTAACACATCTGGAACTCCAGTGCAGGATGCATTCAACTTCGGTCGCTTGCATATTTTCACTCATCGACCGATTATCAGCCTCAATCCGGATTCTCTGGCATTTGTCGCTACGATCGGTGTAAATCCGCCGTCGCAGAATTTGGAAGTAACAAATCTTGGAATCGATCCATTGAATTGGGACATCACTTACAAGCCTGACTGGGTTACTCTCACACCAAACTCTGGTACGGCTCCAACAAACGTTACGGTCAGCGTCGATGTAACCGGGCTCGCCCTTGGTACCTACATCGATTCGATCGCGGTGCATGACGAATTCGCCACACCGAAACAACTGTATGCGCCGATTACGTTGACAGTCAGAGAACCTGGCCCGCCAGTGATTGATCTTAATCCAGATGAATTCTATTTCTTGACCGAAATCGATATTGACCCGTTGTCTCAGTCAATGAGCATCACAAATCTCGGCGATGAGCCGCTCAACTGGTCAGTGACGTACAAGCCCGACTGGTTGACTGTTTCTCCCAACTCCGGCGCGGCGCCAAGCACTGTTGATTTGACTGTCAGTGTTGCCGGCCTCGCTGCGGGTGAATACAACGACTCTATAGCCGTGAGTGATCCGAATGCTGATCCGCAAACAGCCTGGGCACAGGTTCATCTTACGATAACGGATGAGCCGGAAGAAGAAACCCGCTGTATCGCCCTTAGCGAAGGCTGGAATCTGATCAGCTGGAACGTCGACACACCGGATGACAACATTGAGACGATCATAGCGGATATCAAAGGCTGCGTTGACGGCATCTTCGGATTTGAAGCCGGTGCGGCAACCTATGATCCGAATCTGCCGCAGTTCTCAACATTACAAGCTCTTTATCACCTGCACGGATACTGGTTCCGGATGGATTGCGACACAGTTCTTTGTGTAACCGGACTCAAGGCTGCACCGGGAACTCCGATTCAACTTGAATCGAATTGGAACCTGGTAAGCTATCTTCCTGATGAAGACAACGAACCCGAGATTGCACTGCAATCAATGATTGATGACTTGGTAGTTACTCTTGGCTATGAAAGCGGAGGCGTTTCCTACGATCCGGCTAATCCGGAATTGGCTTCTCTCGAATTCATGCGCCGTGATTTCGGCTACTGGGTTAAGACGACGACGCCTTCGGTACTGGCTTATCCGGGTGCGCTGCCGTCGCCGTGGAATATCCCGAATATAACCGAATCCTTCAAACAAGGACCGATGTCATATAGTTTGATACCGACCCGTGAGTGGGTAAATCTCTATGGAGAAGGCATCAACCTTGATGGCCAGTTGATTCGCGCGGGTTCGATTGTCGAAATCTTTGACGAGTCGGGAACGCTGTGCGGTCAGGCACTGGTCGAACAAGACGGTAAGTTGAGTTTCACGCCGGTCTATTTCGACGACAAATCGACCGCGAACGACGAAGGTCTCGAACCGGGCAGCTTGATCAGCCTTTCTATCAATGGCGAACCGGTACGTGAGAGTTTTGCCTACGGAAGATTCGGCGACAATCTGTCGATTTCGAATCTGAATTCTGTCACAAAGCTTTCGGATGCGTTGCCGAATGACTTCAGCATGAATCAGAATTATCCGAATCCCTTTAATCCGTCAACAATGATTGAATTTAATCTACCCGTATCCAGCCATGCCCGCGTCGAAGTATACAATCTTCTCGGCGAACAGGTGAATGTGCTGGTAGATCGAAACCTTCCCGCCGGTCGCTACAGCGTGACTTGGAATGGTGATGACTTGTCTGGTCGGACAGCTCCTTCCGGCATTTACTTTTATCGCCTGTCGGCCGGAGATTTTTCTTACACCCGGAAGATGATGCTCGTAAAATAGTTTGCGGAGACGAAGGTGATGATTATTATGAATACAAACTTTCACGAGGGATATAAAGTTATGAAGGTGACACGAATATTGATTTTGGCGCTAATGGTTGCAATCGGGATGACTGCAGCTGCGCTGGGACAAGTTACACCGACGAATGTCTGGACGAATTTCGGCGGTACGGCCTGTACTCTCAATGGAAACCCGATGCCAATCGGAAGCATTGTTCAGGCATTTGACCAGTCCGGCGTTCTCTGCGGCGAGCGCATTACTGCGACGGCAGGAACGTATATTGCGACCAACGTGTACGGAGACGATCTCTTTACTCCAGCACTGGACGAGGGCTGTGTCGCAAATGAGGTGGTTGTTTTTAAGGTCAATGGAAGAGTAGCATCCAAGTTAGGCCCCGATAGCGACCTTTGGATCGGAATTGGACCGATCCAGTTAATGAATTTAGCCACAGTCCAGAATTTTTCGCTCAATATCGTCGGTCCGGATGGCGGACAAGGATTTGCAGGAGTCCCAACCAATTACATCATCACTGTCGAGAACGACGGCGATGGCATCGATTGGATTAATCTCGACCTGTTCAGCTCGCTTGGATGGACAATCTCGCACAATCAGCCCGCGAATTCATTCTATCTGAATCCGGGAGAGACCAAGCAGATCCAAGTCACAGTTTTTGTCCCAGGCTCGGCCACCGTCGGTCAGCAGGACGAACTTACGATTTCGGTCACTTCGCTGTTCGATCCGTCCGCTGATTTCAACAAGGTCATTACCACGACGGTTGATCAATCGACTGATGTTGCTGACGGCGGCTATGCGATTCCAGGTCAGTTCTCGATGGGACAAAATTACCCGAATCCGTTCAACCCCGAGACAAAGATCGCATTCAATCTTGAAAAAGCAGGCGATGTCACGCTTGAAGTGTTTGACATCCTTGGCCGCAAGGTTTCGACGCTTCAGTCGGGATTCCTTGGCGCCGGTCAATACGAATACACTTGGTATGGCGTTGACAATTCCGGTCGTCAGGCCGCCAGCGGTATTTACTTCTACCGTCTGTCGTCCAACGAGTTTTCTCTGACCAGAAAGATGACGCTTCTGAAGTAGTCTATCTCTTTTCGTGAAAGTTGAAGCCCCGTTCGAATGAGCGGGGCTTTTTTGTTTTCAAAAGTCGTTGCTGAACTGCTTGTCATAGACGATCTTTTTCAATTGGGACCTGGTATAGTCCCCAATGAAATCACCGATGTCACTGACAACTGAAGGATTTATGCTGAAGTTGTAGACCCCGGGAACGCCGGTTCATACACAGCATCTGCCAACTATGAAGTTAATCGACGGACGTATTGAGCTTACTGGATTGGTCCAGGAATGGTCGTGGGGGAATCTGCATCTTGCGCGTGACACCGAGCTGTCGCGGCAACTGAATGTTGTCGAGATTAACCGTCACGCATTTCCCAGCGACGCCGATGTTCGCACCTACGTTCGCGCGGCCTTTGGACAGACTCAAGTTGCGCATCCCAACTTGCGCCAGATACTTAGCGTTAAGCGTGGCGAAGATGGCACAGTCTATGTTGTGCAGGAATTCGTCGCCGGAGCGAACCTGCGCCGGTTGCTTGATAGTCCCTTTGCAATCGACGTGAACATTGAGATAGCGAATCTGATCGTCGCGCAACTGGCAAGAGGTCTGGCAGCAGCGCATGATGCGCGCGACCGTCAGACCGGTCAATCTTTGAAACTCTATCACTTGGGACTCAATCCTGAGGCAATTTGGATCTCTGATGCTGGTTCTGTAAGAATCAGCGATTTCCAGTTTCCACCAGCGCAAATCAAAGAAACAAAGCAAGTCGCCTATTTGGCGCCGGAGCAGATTCAGGGCGGGGCAGTTGACCAGCGTACTGACTTGTTCAGTCTGGCAGTTATTGCCTTTGAATTGTATTCAGGAAAGCGCCTCTTCGAAACGGCCAATGTTTCCGAGCTGATGTCGACTATCCTCAAGGGCGAGTATCGACTTGAAGCCATGACAACGAGCAAGGCTGATAGCAGAATTACCAGCCTCATCGAGAATTGTCTTCGACAGAATCGCAATGACCGACTTGTGACTGCTACCCAAATTGGAGATCGAGCCGAATCGCTCTACCGTGAAGCGACAGATCATCCGGAAAAAAGACTAAGAGAATTAGTTGAAAAAATTGCTGAAACACCTAAATTGCATCCATATCCAGCGGGCAGAAACGAACGGGTTAGAACCCGGGCTATTGATCGAACCGATATAGAAGAAGGGATTCAAACTATGGCCGATCAGTCACGGAATGATCGCGACGACGATAAGAGGCCGCGAGCCGGACAGGAGACGAGAATCTCCACTACGCCGGTGTCGGAACGTTTGAAACGCGCCAAACGCAGCGGTCTCGGCGGCAACAAGACTGTACTTGTCCTGGGCGGTTTGGCAGCCATGTTGGTGTTGGTAGTCGGTTTTCTCGTTGTACGCAAGATGATGCAAAACACCGGAGGGAGCAGTGAACCTCAGGTGATGGAAATGAAAAGCGGCACAATTGCGACCACGCCGGACGGTGTGGCAGTTTACTCCGCCGATTCGCTGCTTGGATATACTCCGCTGACATTGACGATGCCGGAAGGCGAATTACTGACATTGCGTCATCCGTGTTGTCCTGATTCCGCCATTGTGTTGAACTTCGACCGCCTCTCCGAAGGCAGTTATGTGATGCAGACAGTTGTAGAGGTGACTTCAAATCCGGTCGGCGCCAAGTTGACTATTAATGGAGAAGACGCCGGCAAAACGACGCCTTATCAGTTCGTGGCTGCAGCCGTAGATACCATCCAGTTCACATTGGAAGTGCCGGGCAAAAAGGCGCTAACAAGCGGCCCAGTGGTTTTGGCCGACTTTGCGACTTTAAACTTAACCGACATTGATGTATCAAAGCGAGAAGGCGGCGGTATTGAATTTTCGGGATCCTTCTCGGATAGACCGACGACCACACTAATCACGTATCCTCGCGATGCAACGGTAAAAATCACCAATAGTGGCGTAGAATTGGGAAGAACCCCACTGAAGAAGGATCTTGGTGACGATGCTGTTATGCTGACGATTACCAAGAGCGGCTTTGAGGACCGAATACTCGAAATCCCGGCATCGGGCAAACGCAAGGACACTTACAAAGAATACCTCTACCGCCGGGTGGACATTCAGGCGTACGAGGCCGGTAGCCCCGATCGTTCGGTCAATGCCAAGATTCGTGAAGTCGTATATGACGGAAAGAGTTACTCATCCAGCGACGTAACTCCGGCTTCAGTAAGGCTGCCTGGAATCGAATGCCGCATTGTTCTCTCTGCTGACGGTTATCAGGATACCGATACAATAGTTACTCCGACCGCCAAGGAATTCACGGTAGTCATGCGCAAGCGCGAAGCCGGCAAACCGGTACGCGAAGAGACTCCCGTCAAACAGGACGACGGCAGCAAGTCCGAGGTTAAGATATTCGTCGTTGATGATAAGAAGAGTCCGATCCAGGGTGTCTTGGTTACTGCCGAGTTTAAGAAGGGCAAAGAGAAGCAACTGGTTGATATCGGACGCACCGATGGCGATGGCAGGGTTGTTGCAAAACTCGACCCAAGTAAATACAAATTCATCACCTCGCATGAGAACTACAAGAACGCTGACGAGTCGAAAGACGTCAAAGCCGGCGAGCAGTATGTTCTGACGATTAAGGTGAAGAGGAGATAGCGTGGCACGATTTGTGGTGCTGAAAGGCGGCGCCAGCTACAAATTATTCGAGTTTGATGGCAACATCGCCCGGATAGGATCCGGCGAGACAATGGACTTGAACCTTGACTCGCCCGGCTTGACCGGCGATTTGTTCTTTTTGACTAAGTCGGCAAACGGCTACGAGATTGAGCGCCGCAATGACGGGCTCAGCTTCAGTGTCAATGGTGCTCCGGGTGGAAATCGTGTTCTGCTCAACGATGGAGATAAGGTAGCATTTCTCGATTACTTGATCATTGCGACGTATCCACCAACGCTGGGTTCGCCAGTACCGGCACCGGAAGCGGCGAAAGCACCTGAAGCACCGGCACCGCCGAAAGTGTCAAAAGACACTGCTCCAGTCGTGTCTGCAGCGCCTCAACCACCTCCACCGCCACCACCACCTCCTCCTCCGTCACAGCCGGAGCAACCGAAACCAGCGCCTCGCGGAGTGGAGCGACCGACGACAATTATCGACTCCGCTGCGATGATGCAATCGCAGCAGGCAAAGTCACCTCCACCACCTCCTCCTGTCCAGCGCGAACAGCAAAGTGCTTCCCCACGGCAGGGACCACCGACAACAGATGTCGGGCGGCCTGAGCGCCAAGCTCCCGCGGCACCGCGGAAAGCGCGAATCACACCGGTCTACTCGCTGGTTGGATTATCGGGACAATACAAGGGTCAGGTGCGGGAAATTGATACGCGGGATTTCGTAATTGGTCGCGATTCGTCAGTTTGCGATCTCGTCGTAGATCGAACTGAAAGCGGGGATTTGGACAATTCCGTTTCGCGCGAGCATTTCACGATTGTGGCAACTGATGAGGGTCTTTCGCTGATCGACAAGAAGAGCCGCCTGCGTACCTTCATTAATGGAAAAGTGATCGAGCCGAATCAGCGCGAATCAATCGCTCCGGAAGATATTATTTCGATTCCGGTGCCCACCGGAGAGGTCAAGTTCCGCCTTTGTTTTGTAGGTAACGAGAACTTCTCACCCGACAAAGGTCGCAGCAAGTACCTTCCGATAATTATTGGACTTGCGGTCCTTATAACATTGCTTATCGTAGCAACAATCTGGTTGCTTGGAGACTAGAAAAGACGATGCAGGTCAAATTCGCCGGCGCTTCCGATGTCGGAAAAGTGCGCCAACACAATGAAGATTCTTTCGCTATCGACCCCGCGCATAACCTGATGATGGTATGTGACGGTATGGGCGGCCATGCCGCCGGCGAGGTCGCTTCCCGCATTGGTATCGAAACCATCACGGCGCTATTCAATACAAATGATCCCAAAATGTTCGATTCGGACATTCATAGCTACCCGGAGACCATCACACCGTTGGGCAAGCTATTGGCCGGATCAATTGCCGTAGCCAATCATCGAATCATCCAGCATGGGCGCAGTGTCCCGGGGCAGACCGGAATGGGCACTACGGTCGTGGCCTGCCAATTCGACAACGGTATAGTCACGATTTGCCATGTCGGCGACAGCCGCGCCTACTTGATTCGCGAGCAGAATATTCGCCGCGTCACGATTGACCATTCCTGGGTCAGCGAGTTGATGGAAAAGCATAATCTTTCGGAAGCTGACGCCGAATTGCAGGTAAACAAGAATGTCATCACCCGTGCGCTCGGGACCAAGCCGCAAATTCGGGTGGATATTTCGCAGGTCCGTTTCATCCAAAATGACCTTTTCCTGATCTGTTCAGACGGGTTGACGGGAATGGTCAGCGACAGCGATATCCTTAAAGCTGCGACTGAACATGGCGGCAATCTAGAGGCGCTAGTCAATAACCTAATTGAGCGCGCCAACAATGCCGGGGGCGCCGACAATGTCACAGTCTGCGCAGCGCGGATCACGGAGATGGGGGAAACACCGGAATTCGATGAGGTCAGGAGAGTGACGATTGAGTGGGGCACGGAACAGGAACTGACCGAATTTTCCCGGTTGGCCGGCGAGTATTTCCAACAGGAAAGCCCACCGGCGCAGGATACACATTCGAGCGTTGAGACGGGTGAATTCACTCCTCCTCCGCCCAAAAAAAAAAGCGCACTCAATCCGATGTTCTTCGTCCTGATCATTCTCGTAATCGTCGTGATTCTCGTCTTCTGGTATTCTAGTTAGTTCGTTTCCCCCAATCTTGACCCTAACAAAGCGTCCGGGCTGCTATTTGTGGCTTGAGGAATAGAACCCAAAGAATCAATTGCATTTTGGCGGGCAAAACATAAATTGGGGCTTCAAACGGAGTGGTGTCCGAGCTGGCTGAAGGAGCACGCCTGGAAAGTGTGTAGGCCCCAAAAAGGTCTCCAGGGTTCGAATCCCTGCCACTCCGCCATAAAATTCGGATTAGGTGGATACACAGGATTGGGGTGCAATTCTGCATGGTTTACTATACCGGAAAACCGTTCGACTACGAGGCAATTACTTTGAAGAGCCTCCAACCCCCACAGCACAGAAGAAGAACAGTCGCTCAAATCGGTGAATTTGCAGTGAAGGTGATTGCCTTTATCGCAGCGGCACTCGAGTGTTGTCCTGTGCGACGACCTCTCGATCTGGAACCGCAGAAGCAAGTATCTCGACCTACGCGGATATATTGCAGCAGACTCTCGATTTAGACACGTTACAGTCACATTTCTATAGACAGTCAGATGGCACAGCGTATCCATTAACTATAGCTGATGATGTTCTCGCAAATCGCGCTGGCATACCGAGTGTTACAAAGTTCGGACAACCGGTGACTTTCATCACCAAGACGTTAGCTGACAGCGCGAAACTGCCTGCTTATTTCTGGGTTATTGACTATCAGCAATTTGGTGATGACGCCCGAATTCAGCTTGAGGATCCCGTCCGTCATATCCTTCTTGGTGTCGCCTATAAGCGAACGGCGTCGGGATGGCGGGTAGAGACTGTTTTCTTGGAACGTTAGCTTGTCCGTCAATTCGTGGGTCGAGACCCCAAAAAGTTCGGTTGGTGAATCTGATTGCTGCAAGAAGTAGTTTCGACCTACTTCAATAGAGAATGGTGTTTAGTAGAACCATTATGTCAAAGCGATTTAGCGACAAATTGGCAGTCTATGTATTCACGCTCAAGAGTATTGTGCTGGAGAAGCTGCCAATCACCTACGTATCCCACGATACTGAAGGCGATTGGCAGTTTCTACGACAGGATCATCAGTTGCGAGAAGAGGATGCAATGTTGATCTCTCTGGGTGAAATGATCGAACACGATCCCAGCATTCTCGAAATCGCCGACTTACCACTCGGGGGATTTGCTACGCGCAGAGACCAGAAT
The DNA here is from genome assembly GCA_016708315.1 of bacterium. Lineage (NCBI taxonomy): Bacteria > bacterium. The sequence continues at coordinate 42,100 of JADJGC010000005.1, read as the reverse complement.
TCTCCTTGGCAAGTTGGGCGGTCGTGACAAGCGGCTTGAGAAATTGGGAAATGATCGGTGTTGTCGATGGATCGTCTGTCGAAACCCACTCGCGTTCGGTTGGCAAATGTGATTGCTGCAACATTGGGTATTGCGTATTTTGCTTATAACCTATGGCAACTCGCTCCAATCGTCGTTAGGTAAATTCGTCGCCCTTCTTCGCGGCATCAACGTCGGAGGGAATCGTATTATCCCCAGTGCCGACCTCAAGAAGTGTTTCGAGAAAATGGGGTTCGGCGATGTCAAAACAATCCTCCAGAGCGGCAATGTGAAGTTCACCTCAGACTCGAAAAACGCGGCTCAAGTCCGAAGTACAATCGAAACCGGGCTAGCGAAGAGATTCGACTATCCGGCGAAAGCAGTTGTGTCACGCTTGAGCGGCTAAACGATGTTATCGCCGAGTATCCGTTTGATGGCCTCAACAAAGATGAACAGCACTATGTCGTGTTTTTCAATCAGGACTTGGGTAGCGAAATGGTCAAAGAAACAAATCTAAACAAGGCTGTTGAACAGGCTAAAGCAGGGGAAATGATTGTCTATTGGCGGGTCCAGAAGGGAATGACACTCAAGAGCGATTTCGGCAAACTGCTGTCAAAGGCGAAATACAAGGACCACCACACGGTCCGAAATCTCAATACTCTTCAGAAGATTGTCAAAGCGTGACGCGCTTTAACGTCGTCTTCCACCAAGCAACGAACCAAGTACACCACGAATCAATGAACGGCCGAGTTGACTTCCGGCGGCGCGAAGCGTGCTCTTGGCGATAGACTCCGCCATGCTCTCCGGCTGGCGAGTTGGCCGCGATGTTGTTCGCGGCTGCTTTGTCGCGCGTTGCGGTGCGCCGTAATCCTCGAACACTACCTGTGGGCTGGCTGTGGTAGCGCGTTGAGCTTTTGCCTTGAGAAGTTCATACGCCGATTCGCGGTCAATTGTCTTTTCATATCTTCCCATTAGCGTCGAAGTGCGAATCAGTTCATTTCGCTGTTGCGGCAGAATCGGCCCCAACTGACTCTGTGGCGGTGCAATCAATGTGCGGTCAGTGATTGTTGGTGCGCCCTTTTCATCGAGAAGCGACACCAACGCTTCGCCGATTCCCAATTCGGTGATAGTCTTCTCGATATCCAGTTTTGGATTGCTTCTAAAGGTAGTCGCGGCGGCGCGGACAGCCTTTTGGTCGCGCGGTGTAAACGCCCGCAAAGCAAACTGCACGCGATTTCCCAATTGTGCCAAAACTGAGTCGGGAATGTCGAGCGGGTTCTGTGTGACGAAGAAAACGCCGACGCCTTTGGAGCGAATCAGCCGCACCACCTGTTCAATTTTCTCGAGTAGTGCTTTGGGCGCTTCATTGAATAGGAGATGCGCCTCGTCAAAGAAGAAGACCAGTTTCGGCTTGTCGATGTCGCCGGCTTCGGGGAGTTGCTCAAAGAGTTCTGCCAACAGCCACAGCAGGAACGTAGCATAAATCCTCGGTGACATCATGATCCGGTCGGAAGCAAGTATGTTGACAATGCCTCGACCCATGCTGTCGGTGTGGATCAGGTCATCCAAGTCCAATGCCGGTTCGCCGAAGAATTTGTCGCCGCCTTGTTCTTCGAGAGTAAGCAGTGACCGTTGAATTGCTCCGACGCTTGCTGCGGAGATGTTGCCATAGTCGGTGGTAAATTGCTTCGCATTTTCGCCAACGAACTTAAGCATTTCCTGCAAATCCTTTAGATCGAGCAACAGTAGGGCATTGTCGTCGGCGATTCGGAATACGAGATTGAGTACGCCGGTCTGAGTCTCATTGAGATCAAGCAATCGCCCAAGTAATAGCGGACCCATATCGGAGATCGTCGTGCGAATCGGGTGTCCCTGCTCGCCGAACAGATCCCAAAGTGCTACTGGGCTACCGGCAAACTGAAAATCAGCAATCCCGATCTGTCCAATACGTTCGGTGATCTTCGGTTTCTCAACACCCGGCTGAGATATCCCCGCAAGGTCGCCTTTTACGTCAGCGAGAAACACCGGCACGCCGTTTTGACTGAGCTTCTCAGCAATCACTTGAAGAGCCACAGTTTTTCCAGTGCCAGTTGCACCAGCAATTAGGCCGTGGCGATTGGCCATGCGTAGAAGCAGCTTCACATGGGCTTCACCTTTGCCAAGTAATATCGAGTCAGGCACTGAACCTCCAGTAGTCAAGAAAGTCGCGTGCAGTCGCTAATCTGCTTAGCAAGAATGCACATTATATTGGTTTTGGTCAAGCAGCTTGTAGTCGAAGAGCGCGACTAATCGACAACAAGAACCGCGTTTCGCCAACCGCGAACAGAATTGATGACTGTGATCGACGTTGCGCGTTTCAACTGTTCGATGGTGATTTCGTCTTCGATAATCTTGCCTTCACTTAGAAGCGAGGCACGATACGTACCGGCAAGAAGGCCGCAACTCACCGGCGGAGTGACATGAGCGCCATCAGACCTTTTCACAATGATGTTGTCGATTGTGGTTTCGGTTATGAATCCTTCTCGATTGAACAGGACGACGTCATCACAATCTTCTACCGATTGTCGTGCCGATTCGTAACAACCGCGATTGGTGGTTTTGTGGTAAAGAAATACATCGCTTGAGTCGATCGGGTCCTTTGCGAATCGCAAACGCAATGGTACCTCCGAAACGACGTCCGCAATAGCATCATTTTGCAGTGTGATCGTACCGCGACGATCGAGCAGTAGTCGGATCTTCTGTCGGCCATCGAGTTGATTGTAAAGAGTGGCCAATGATTTACGCGCCTTCGCTAGGTCAAATTCAAATCCGAAGTAGTCAGCAGAATCGTTCAGCCGAGAAAGATGCTCTTCCAAAAGGAAGTAGCCGCCATTTGGTGTCCACAATAATGTCTCAAGCAATGAGAAGTCACGAGGCCGTCTTGCCAGCACTTTCGCCTTCGTTTGGCATTCGTCGTATTCCTCGGCGGAGTTCGAGTCCCAGACGATCCCACCGCCGACGCCATATTCAGCAGTGCGAAGTGTTCTATCTATTAGCACTGTGCGAATGGGGACGCTGAACTGCGCCCGACGATTCGGCGACAAGAATCCAATAGTACCTGTGTAAATCTTGCGGGCTTCCGGCTCCAGGTCGGCAATGATCGCCATCGTCTTCGGTTTGGGAGCCCCGGTCACTGAGGCAGCTGGAAAGAGCGCAGAAATGATCTGACTAAAAGAGGCATCCGTCGAAGCGGTTACTTCTGATATCATCTGCCAGACTGTTGGATATCGTTCCAACGCGAACAATTGCGGCACTTGCACAGAGCCGACCTTGGCGATCTTGCCAAGGTCGTTGCGCATCATGTCAACAATCATGACGTTCTCAGCGCGATTCTTTTCAGACTGAGCTAACCACTCCGACAACTTTGCATCTTCCAATGTCGTTCGTCCGCGATGTACCGTCCCTTTCATCGGACGGGTCGTGATAAAATTACCGTCCAATCGGAAGAACAACTCCGGCGATGCCGAGCATATCACATGATCACCGATGTCCAGATATGCGGCGTATGAAGCCTGCTGATCCTGTATCAGACTTTGGAAGTAACTCGCTGAATTGAAGTCGGAGCTAATATCAGCGCGCAATCGCGTTGTGAAGTTGACCTGATAGGTGTCGCCGCGCGCGATGAGATTCTTGATCCTGCAAATGTTTGCGTCGTACTCTTCACGTCCGATTGAAGAAGTCCATTTCAATGAGTTATCTGCTGCTTCATCAGCGTCATCAGGAAGAGCAAAGCGGCGTGGTTCGCGGTAGAGCCCAAACCACAGTTTGGGAAACTCCGATTCAGAGTGAACTATGAGGCTGCGATCAAAGGCTGGTGAAGCTTCGTAACTCAGAAAGCCGGCAGCCCAGAGTTGTTCGGTCTCAACTCGATTTTGAACCAGAAGCATAGACGCGGCGACATCTTCAATGTTCGTCGCAGTTATGATTTCAACCGGATTCTCAAACGCCAACCACACCCGATTTGCGGCGTCAAACAACAACACTGAAGGTAACATGAGACTGAGTATGCCAAATTCCAGTTGACTGTCAACCCCCTAACGCTGTGATCGAGCTTCCGATTAAAAACTATGAAGATTCTGGCAAGGTTAGAGCGCAGTTGATCATTTTGTGAGCTTCTTCTGCATGCAAACGCTGTTCTCGACACCCTGATATTGGCCGTAGTTGGGAATTGTGGTGTATCCCGACTTCTGGTACAGGCGGATTGCTTCGGGCTGCTTTTTGCCGGTTTCCAGAATACTTTCGGTGAATCCCAATTCAACCGCCCAAGCTTCAAGATTGCTTAGCACCGCCCCGGCAATACCCTTGCCGCGATATTCCGGCAGGACGTACATTCGCTTGATCTCGATCACGAGGTCAGAATACTTCTTTATCGCTCCGCAACCGACCGGTGTTACATCCCTGTAGGCCACCACGACGTGAGCTATCGAGTCTATCTTATTGTAGGCGGCATAGAACGTGTGTTCGTCTCCGTCGCGTATCCGTAAGTCCTGATCGAGGAGCGTTACGAGATTGCGAAAATCCGAGTTGGAAGAATCTGTCCTAATGATCTGAGTCATCATTTTCCCCGAAACTACTGTTGTCGTTTAATCTAAACACTGGTCTCTCGATGATCGCCGACAAAATATAGACAATGAGTTTTCCGAGCAAGACAGAACTCGGAATTCTTGTCTTGATCTTTGAGTTCTGAACCGAATTCGAAGCGGCAATAGTCGGCATTTTTGGTGTCGAGCTTGGAATTGCTCAGTAGATCGAGCCGGATGATACAGAACATTCCAAAGCCTCATTGTTTGCGCTCAAAGTTAACTGGTCCAGCACTGACTTCATCGACCGTCTACTTCGAGGAGATCTTTCGCTCGAATCCGATGACGGTCCAGAGGACGACCTCGGCGGAAATCACTCGAGCGATGTAGCTCCCTTTTCATCCCTATGGACGATGAATCTACCAGAGCAATCACCGTAGTCCTCTGTAGTGCTCAGACAGTACAACGCGGCGCCTGCGCACAAGTTTGTATTTACAACTCAAACAGGAGAATAGCATGTTTAGAAAAATTGGAATCGGGCTGTTATTGGGGTCTCTGCTGCTCTTTCCGCCCACAGCGAAAAGCCAACCGGGCGCCTACATTGGCCCCCACCTCGGGATTCAGAAATCACACGACGCCGAAGATGCCAACTACCTTGTCGGCGCCACCCTGCGATTGAAGCTGATGCCGGTCATCGGAATAGAGGGCGATATCGGTTATCGGCAGGAGAAGTACGGTTCAGGAGCGCTGACTGCCAAGAGCTGGCCGTTCACCGTTACGGGATTGCTCTATCCATTGCCGATCATCTATGGCGGAATCGGCGGCGGCTGGTATAACACCACTTTTGATTACTCTGACATCTATAACGATGCTGGAATCGACGACGAAACTAAGAGCGAGTTTGGTTGGCACCTGGTCGCGGGACTCGAACTACCCGCATCGCCAAATGTCCACGTGTACGGAGATATCCGCTATGTGTTTCTCGAGTACAAGTTCAAAGAACTACCGGATGCCGTCCTTGATGGCGCCAAATCCGATTTCTATTCAATAAATATCGGCGTGCTGTTCCGCCTTTAGAAAGGATCACTTTTGAAAACTGTGACGATGATAGGAATCATCCTAATTGGGCTCGGCTTAGTCGGGCTGATCTACGGAGGCATTACCTATACCTCCAATAAAGAAGTCGTTGACCTTGGACCAATTGAACTTCGGGTCGATGAGAAGAAAGAAATTCCGTTCCCGCCAATCTTTGGCGCCGCAGCGGTGGCGATTGGTACTGTCTTGATTGTTGTTGGACGGCGTAAGACGGCGTAGGTAGGAACCAACTGAGAAGGATCTCGGATTTTGATATGGAGATCACAAATCCGCATCCGGCAACTGCCGGTCCAGACTTTTCGGATCGCCAATAGCTCTTTGACAGTAAACAGGCTGTCTTGACATTGCGATCATAACGACACGAAGAGTGAGCCGCAAAACTCACTCAAGAAAGTATGAAGATGAAGAAACCAAATTATGTTGGCAAGTTTACGAGCTTGACCATGACAATGGCTCTGTTGGGCTTAACGCTAATCACTGGCTGCAGTGACGACGAGCCAAATGGTCCGGCAGCCGATACAACGGCCCCAACGGTGTTGTCCACGAATCCCATTAACGGCGCAACCGGTATGGCACTCATTAATGTGACCTTCAGCGAATCGATGAGTTCTTCAACAATCGGACTGACATCGTTTACGGTGAAAGGCCCCGGTGCCACCAACGTCGCTGGTTCGGTCTCATATGACGCCGCACACAATCGCGCTCTATTTGTTCCGACCAATGACCTAGCGTTGTCAACTGTCTATACGGCAACCATAACTGGCACAGCGAAGGATCAAGCCGGCAATGCTATTGCCAATCAATACGTCTGGAGCTTCACCACATTCGATGCAACGATCGACCAACTTCCGGTAGTGCTGGAATCAACTGTTGATTTTGCAGTAATCGCCGGCTCGACCATTGCCAGTACCGGTGCAACCTTTATAGCGGGCGCAGTAGGGCTTAGCCCGGGAACGGCTGTAACCGGCTTTCCTCCCGGTATCATGTCAGGAGCCAGTCACGTCGGCGACCCAGGTTCCATTCAAGCAAAACTTGACCTGACCTCGGCTTTTGCCAGCGCGGCTGGACGGTCATCGGGTGTTGTTACAATCGCCGGTAATATCGGAGGCATGACATTGCCCTCCGGTCTCTACAAATCGACTTCCGGTCTTGAAATCTCATCCGGAGATCTTACTCTCGACGCCAAAGGAAACAGCAGCGCCATCTGGATTTTCCAGATCGCATCCACGCTTGTTACCACCACGGATCGCCGAGTAATTCTCAGCGGCGGTGCGAAAGCCTCCAACGTTTATTGGCAGGTTGGATCATCGGCGACGCTGGGAGCGACATCGTCCTTTTCTGGTATCATCATGGCCGACCAATCGATCACGATGAATACCGGTGCGTCGTTGGAAGGCAGAGCCTTCGCTCGAACCGGTGCAGTCACACTTAACGGAAGCACGATAGTTACGCCGAATCCGTAGTCGGCTGGGTCAACTCAAGAAAATCGCGCTGAAGCGATTTGTCCGTCGGTCGGGACGCGAATACTCTGTAGGTGTTAGCTTTGGCGTCCCGGCTCACGACAAATCGAAGTCAGTTTCACAGGCGCAATGATTGCGCTACCGAGAACGTGAATCACGATCTCGAAGCAATCAAGAAAGGAAACGAATATGGGAGACAAGGGTGGAAAGAAAGACAAAGAGAAGGGCCAGAAGCAGAAGGATAACAAACACGTCCATGATGAAAAGATACGAAAGGACAAGCAGCCGAAGCGGGATCAGAAGTAGAATCTACTCTACGACATGCCGCTTCATAGTTCTACTCAATGATAATCGCGTTGATACTGGTGAACCGCGTGCAATTCGGGTGGCACTCATCACGGCAGAATCGAAGCGAGAGCGCCATTGCGGCGCCCTCGTTCGGTGGTGGAAGTAGGCAGGGCCTATTGGCCGCATTTCGCGCACGGTTCATCACCGTTTGCGAAGAGGAATTCCAAGAGTATGACCGCGTCTGATACGCTGACTACCTGATCACAGTTGACATCTCCGTTGACTGTTAGTGCTCCTCCGGAGAAGATATAGTTCAATAGATAGATTGCATCCCTGACATCGACCGCTCCGGAAACATCTTCGTCGCCGCAGACGCCTGCGGCTGCCGTATTGAAGTGCGACAGCTCCGACCAGTCGGACCAGTTGACGCCGTCGGTAGCTCTTGCGCGCCAGGAGTATTGCTTTCCAGAGGGCAAATCAGTTGGGACAGCCCAAAGCGTAGTAATTGAATCTGCCGAAATCGTAGTAGTCTTCAAAACTAAGCTTGAGTCAGTGTTCGCGTAAATCTCGAATTGATATGAGATCGCATCGCCATCAGGATCAACTGAGCTCGTTGCTCCGAGTAACTTAGTGTAACCCTGACCAGCCACAGCCGCTGTCTTTTCAAGAACTTCTATCGCAACCGATGCCACTCCCGCTGCACCGTCGTCCAGGTTTACGATCGTCGGTACGCTGGGTGCCGAATTCGGTCCGCTTGCGCCGAAGATGTCGAACTCTGTTAACCACGCTACGGTTGCATATGTCGGCGCCCCCATATTCGCCGGTTGAAAGTAACGCACACGTGTAGTCGCAACTGTTGCGAATTCAACGAATGTGCAGCTGTCGCCAACAATATTGTTACTCGTTGCGACATCACTGAACGCAGAGCCGCTCCAAATCTGAACGCGGAATTGCTGTGAAGTCATCCATTTCTGCTGCGAAGGATTCCACGCCCAATACACAGCGACTCCCTGGATCGTCCGGCTCGCACCGAGATTGATTTCGACCCAATGTGCCTGAGTTGCACTTAGCGCTGCCCATGTGGTTGACTCGCCGCCGCGCGAGTTATAGTTGCCATCGGTTAAACGGGCTGCGCTGTAACCTGGGTATGTGCTCGAGACCGTAGGCATAATGCCCTCGCCCACATCAACGACCGTGTTGAACACGAAGTCGCCGCTGACGGCTTCGTTGTTGGCGGCATCGCGAGAGCGCACTCGGAAGTGGTAAGACTGCAGCGAGCCGAGGCCGGTGATCACCTGTTCGTGGTTAGTCGTCAGCGTCGAAATGAGACTTGTCGATGTGCCATACGAAGCTGTCGCGCCATAGTTGATTTGTGTCGTGGCCGCCTCATTGGTTGTCCACGAAATCACTGCTGATACGCTGGTGATATTGGTCGCTATCACATTCGAGATTACAGGTGGCACGGCATCTGCGGAATTCGTCGTAAATGCTCGCACCGCAGACCAGGCACCCCAACCACAAGCATTCTGAGCGCGCATCCGCCAATAGAACAAAGTTCCACCGGCAAGACCGCTCACCGAATATGTTGAAGCACTCGGCTGATTGTCGGCCGCTGTGCTCAAGAAGTCTGAATTGTTGTCAACCTGAACCTGGTATAGGGTTGCGCCAGTCACGTTGCTCCAATCGAGCACAACCGGCTGAGCGACATTAGTTACGCCGTTGGCCGGTGACACGAAAGACGGCGCACTGGGAAGACTGCATGACGTCGAAAACGATCTGGCGGCAGACCAGACGCTCCAGCCGCACGCGTTCTGAGCGCGCATTCGCCAGTAGTACACCGTTCCAACAGTCAAACTGCTAGCTGAATAGGTTGAGGTCGTCGGCTGATTGTCAGCCGCTGGACTTGAGAAGTTGGAGTTGTTATCGACCTGCACATGATATCGGGTTGCGCCAGCGACATCGCTCCAATCGAGCGCTATTGGCTGGGTCAAATTCGTAACTCCATTTGCCGGCGATACAAACGATGGCGCAGCAGGCAATGTGCAGGTTGTAGTAAACGACCTGATGCCGCTGTAGCTTCCCGACCCGCAAGCGTTTTGCGCACGAACACGCCAATAGAATGTGGTTCCGGCAGCCAACCCGGAGAGCGCATACGTAGAAGCCGTCGCTGTCGGCGCAGCAGTCACACTCGAAAAATCTGAGTTGTTATCGACCTGGATTTGATAGCCAGTCGCCAGGGCGACATCATTCCAGTCTAGAGTTATCGGTTGCGACAAATTGGTCGCCGCGTTCGAAGGACTGGCAAGCGTTGGTGCAACAGGCGCAGTGCACGACACGATAGCAAATGTCCGTCCTCCGCTCCAGTTTCCCCAACCGCAGGTATTCTGCGCTCGAACTCGCCAGTACAGAGTACCGGTTGTTAAGCTAACGGCAGTGTATGTTGAGATCGGTGATGTTAGGTCAGAGACCGGGCTCGAAAAATCAGAATTATTGTCTATCTGGATTTGATACGATGTTGCTGTTACGACATCGGACCAGTCAAGGATCACCGGCAATGCCAAACCGGTGGCGCCATTAGCGGGCAGGGTCAGAGTTGTGACGCCGGGAAGTGTACATCCGCCGGAAGTGGACTGAATCGCTCCGTACCGAGTCCAGTTCCTCCCTCCATAGGTGCGGTTCATTGAACCGGTAGCAGAAGTCTCGAATGTCGTCGTATTGAGCCCGGGGTTTGAATACGTACCGCGAGTATCTCGACCGCCCGACTGCCACGATGACCAGGTCTGACTGCTGCCTCCCCAGAGTGCCGAAAACGATCCTGATGGTTCGTGGATCTGATTCGAATCAATCGAGATCGCCAGACCGGAGCTGTTGTCTCGAAAGTCGTAGTGATAAGAGTAACCGTAAGGCCCTGCCGCTATGTCATAGATGACATTGTATTTGAATACTCCGGTATTTGCGGCATAAGGAGACTGCACTTGGAGTCCCGCATTGCAGTTGTAGAAAGTGTTGTTGTAGATGACGTGGTTGCCGCGGTCGTCATTGCCGGGTGAACTGTTTCCAATGAGAATTCCGGCATCGTCGCAATCGACGAATATTGAACCGTACACTGAACATGCATACGCGTTGGTGTACAGATTTACACCCTCGCCGCCAATCTTATCGAACTTGCTGAATCGCACTGTAAGACGCTCGACGATTCGTTTTGTGCCTGAGGCATAGGAGTTCTTTACCTCAATGCCGTCACCGGGCAAATTGTGGAAGACGCAACTGTCAAATGTCGTTTCGGTAATATCGTATCCAATAAAGCCGGAACCGCGGTGGGCGATTGTGCCCTCGCCTTCTGGTGCTATCGCTACTCCAATCGAACAACTGCTGAAGACATTGAAACGATTGTAAGTCGCGTCCCAATTGCCGGTAGAGTCGTGCACTTCACCATGCTGATTTGACATAATCACAGCAGGGTTGCAGGTTTGGCAATATGAAGTGCGCGAAAGCTTACAATGGCGAAAAATCGCCGAGTCTGAGCCAGCAAGAAACATCACGGCGGCGCGTTTTCCCATTCGGATATCGAGTCCACCGAAGTAGATGTTGTCTTGAGCTGTGTTGTTGAATTTCACCGGCGACTTGCACGCCACTTGAATTTCCACAGTGTTCGGATTGACGTTGCCAAAGCACTGGATATAAACTCGATTAGTTGCCAAATCGTGGTAGAATTCACCCGGGGAATTGACTCCCGATATTGACAATTGCGGTTCGAGCAGAGTCCCGTCTTGAGCACCGACGTATGCTTGACCGCCTGCGCCGTCCTCAATGTCGCAACCGGTTCCCGTCCACGACGCGCGGTAGACACTGCCGGAATAGACAGCCCAGCTAGCTTTGGGAATAACATCTGCGCCGTTGATTTGGGCCAATCCGGAGAAACCATTTGACCCATTGGCGACATAGGCGGAGTCGAGGTAGTAGGTCATATTTGTGCGAGTACTTCCGGTAGGTGGAACTATCTGTGAGTTTAGGTAAATTCCACGACCGAAGAGTACCGTGTCGCCGGCCCCGATTCGACCGTTGGTATAGGTCGGTGTAGCCCACGCGGTCGCCCAAGTCAGACCGTTGCTCGAATTGTTGCCGCCGACCCGAACATAGTAGGTTGCGGCCTCAGCAGAGGAAAGTGCAAGCAACTGGCACATGGCTATAGCCACTGCTAGCACAGTTTTCTTGAAGCAGATCATTTGAATCCCTTCACTGGATGCCCCCATCCGATTTTAGATCATAACGAACCATGGTCGACGAGAGAGGTATCTGCCAACCTTGTAAATGCGTGGCTTCTCGGCCAGAGTTACCACTTTGACAATTCTGGACTACAAGATAGAGGATTCTCGCAGCCGCAAGATGGTACACCTAAATCCGTGGTTACGATATACGGGCTTATTGCGTAGTGATTGCCTGAGGTTGCTTTCAACTGGAGCGGGTATATTCTGAAAGGCTCAAGAGGCTCCTTTCACCGAACGGCTTGGGGCGTCCATGCTCGGTCGCCCCGGTTCGCCGGTTCAAGAGCCTCCTAAGTTCTGAGCAATCGACTCCGCACAACGACACACGAGGTGTCAATTCGAGTTGAGTATCACAAGGTCTTTGTGTCGTCGCGTAAGCTCGACTCGCTCGTCCAGTTTATTCTACGTTGAGTGAAAGGATTGGACGATACGGGGTTATTGCGTAGGCAATACCCTGAGGAAAGCAATGATGTATTATGATTTGTTGCGAAGGTAGGTCGGCAGATTGATTTCCAGATTCTGGATTTTGAGTTTGCGCCGGATGATCTCGCGATGCTTATGAATGGTCTGCGGAGCAACATTCAGCGTCTCCGATATCTCCTTAGAGCTTCTGCCTTCAGCTATCAACCTGCAAACTTCGGTTTCGCGCGGCGACAATTTGGCGTAATTTTCTTTGAAAGTACTCACCCCTTGCCCTACAAGTGACTCAAAGGCATCTTCGAGTTTTGTGAGATCCTTATTGCTGAGTTTGCCATCTCCAGTGCGGAGTTTCTTGAGTGAAGGAGCAAACATGTTCTTGAGACTGGCGCAAACTTGCTCCTCGTACTCAAGTCGTTGTTGCTCGATCTGGGATAGGATTGCCCGCAGAGCGGCGTTCTTCTCGGCTAACATCTCTCTTTCGGACTGCAGCCGGTCATTCGCCTCTTTCAGAATCTCCTTCGCCGAGATGTGCAGCGTAACATCCCGCACGATCGCCAATAACAATGACTGGCCCGATACTTTGAAAGTATTAAGCGAGATCTCCGCGTCAAAAATGGATTCGTCTTTTCGCTGACATTTCCAGTAGAATTGCTGCGGGATTCCACTTAAGGCAACATCCGCAAGTCGACTCATCTTTTCAAATGAAGACTCGCCGTCGACTTGTTTCTCAGTGGACAATTCGCAAGGCTTATGACCGATGATTTCCGATTTGTTTGCACACTTGAACATCGCCACGCTGTTTCCATTGCACTCGACAATTACATTATCTTTCAAGACAATGATCGCGTCACTGGCGGATTCAAAAAGGGTCTGATACCTGTCGTATGAAGACTTCAACTCGAGATCTGCCCGTTTGCGCGCAAGGGCGCTGGCAAACACATGTGTGACCATCCGGAGTCGCCCGATCAACTCCTCCGACCACTTGATCTCCAACCGAACCGTGCTGAAAGCTATGGCGCCAATCAGACTGCCTCCGACCGACATCGGCAGAGTTACGTTGGATTTTGTACCGCTCGACTCAAAGAATTCTCTGTCCTCGGTTGCGCTTGGCGGCAGCTCGTTCATCGAAGAAAACACTATGTGATCTCCGCGCAGTAACTGCTCGACGCTCCAAGGCAACACATACACGCCTTCGCGAAGTTCAGCTATCGCACTTGGTTCCAGGGCGAGTGATTTTCTCGCAGCCCATGTATGTGTGAGAACACCGGTACTATCATCTTCGGTGATCTGAAACAACGTGCAACGGTCCACGCCCAGCGTGGTGATAACGAATGCCAGCCAGCGGTTGATCTCGTCGTCAACCTTGTCCGCCGCTACGCTTACAAACGCCGAGCATAATTCGGAGATCATCAGCTCAAATCGAAGTTTCTCGTCTATTGATGTGTACATAGAATCCTCCTTCCTATAAGTGTTACAATTGAAAGCGAGGAGAAAGTCGATCTAAGTTCATGAATTCCGCGTTTGTTTGCACTGATTCACTTGTACCGCAATTGTTTAGCGAATCGTCGCGCGACTCTACCATTCATGTCACGAGTCGTTCTCCAACCATTCCAACATGGCTGATATACTGCCTGTTGCCAGTGCAATGCTCGTATCCGCTGCGCCATAATAAAAGTGAACAGTGTCGCCGTCGCTGAGAATCGTGTAACCGCAAGGGAACACCACGTTGCCGACGTCGCCGTGAAGTTCGTACGGTTGTTCCGGGCCGAAGATCCACTGGCCGCCTCGCTTGAGACACAGTTCGGGTTTTTTCAAATCGAACAGTGCCAAGCCGAGTCGATAGATTGCTCCCGCCGCTGTATGCCTCACGCCATGGTACAGCACCAGCCACCCCTTCGGAGTTTCGATCGGCGGCGGTGATAGGCCGATCTTGTTGGCATCCCACCATCCACCGCGGCGAGCCTCCATCATTATCTTGTGATCCCCCCAGTGAATCAGATCAGGAGAATATGAAATCCACATATGAGCCCGCGGCGAACTAACCGGTCGATGGATCAGCGCCCAGCGGCCGTCGATGCGGTGCGGCAACAAGGTAGCGTCCTTGTCGTCCGGAGGCATGATAACCCCGTAACGTTTGAAACTATGGAAATCATCGGTAGTAGCCAGAGCAACGCCCGGGCCATCGCGCGTGAAGGCGGTGTAGACCACTATGTACTGATTCAATTCCGGAACAAAGGTAATCCGCGGATCCTCAATTCCCCAAATCTCTTCGGGATAATTTTCCGGATCCGACGCCATCGTCGGTTCTGGATCAATTCGCCAACCGTCCACTCCGTTGGCTGAACGAGCTGCACAAAGATGTGACAGACCGCGGCGATCCTCGACACGGCACAATAGCAGCGTCTCTCCATTGGGAAGTAACGTGGCGCCTGGATTAAACACGCTGTTGATTGGATATGGCCAATTAGCTGCGGTTAAGATTGGATTGAGTTTGTGTCGTTGCAATAGTTCAGGATGTGTGTTGCTCATTAAAGTCTCGTCTCCGCAGTATTAAAGGGTGTTCTCTGCTAAGCGCAATTCCAGCAGAGACTGGAGGAATGCAAGAGTCGATTCCGCGCCGAGATTTTCATTCGGTCGATCGGGATGTAAACCATCGCGACAACCGCCGGTTGTTGGATCGTAGATTGATAGATTTAGGTCGTTGCGCCCCAAGAACCATTCGAAGGCGCGTTGCGCTTCCTTGCGCCACTTATCGTCCAAAGTAATTCGGTATGCCTCAATGCAAGCCGATACCATGGCCTGACCCTCCACTGGCTGCTGGTCGAAACGCGCCCGCTCACCGCCTTTGCGGTAGAAACCGTTGGATCCGATTGGAACGAAATGCCCGCCTTTGGTGGCGCGCTGAACGTCTGCCAACCACGTCAAGGACTCGAGTCCAACTTCTATCATCTCCCTATTCTGAATCGAATGTCCGCAAATCAGTGAGGCATGTGGCAGAACTGCATTACAGTACGTAAGTCCGTCTTCGTACCAACGCCAATCGTCGGTACGACAGCGTTTGTACAAATCCATCAGCCGATGCGATAGCTCCACTTGAACCTGTCCGGCGCGACGGTCTCCGGCGAAGCGCCGCAAGTATTCATGGATGCCGATCAGCGCAAAAGCCCAAGCTCGAGGACTTGTAGTGTCGAGAATCGCCGGCACGGCTTTCTCAAATAACCAACCCGCCATACTCTGCAACGCCTTGGCTCGCGAGCGGCCCAACACCGTTCCGAGAGCCCATAATGCACGGCCATGGCTGTCTTCCGAACCGGTCACTTCCAGCCACGTTCGCTGATACGTCATGAAGTTACGAAAGCGCCCTGTCTCGGCATTATAAGCGTACCAGACAAACGCAAGGTATCGCGATGCCAGCTCGAATGCTTCCGGATTAACGACATCTTCCAATAGGGCACTCACGATGAGGGCACGAGCGTTGTCATCGGTGGTGTAGCCTTCGTGGTAATTTGGTATCGTGAAGATGGCGTGCTGCAAGATGCCGGTCTCGTCCGTCATGTTTCGCAGGTGATCGAGCCTCAATGTCGGGAGTTCACCGGGATGCTTATCAAGGGCCTTGACTGTAAAGCCGGGTCTGCTGAAATGGCGACGACCCGCGCGGGCGTGTTCAAATGTCTCGCGGTAGCGCTGCGCCACTTGCGGCCAGGTCATCTCTCTGCCGAACATATAGGCGCGCTTTCGCATCGCATGACGCGCCGCTTCGTCGTTCAGCAAGTTGATGACTTCTCTTGCGATTGCCGGCGGGTCGCGAAACGGCACCAGAACACCGCGCTCCTCTGCCAATAATTCTTCGGCGTACCAATACGGTGTCGATATGACTGCCTTTCCGGCGCCAAGGGTGTATGCGAGTGTACCCGAGGTGATCTGCGCTTGATTGAGATAGGGAGTAATGTAGATATCCGCAGCTCCGATGAATTCAATCAGCTCTTCCAAACTGACGAACCGATTATGAAATATGACATTGGCTTCCACGCCTCGCTCGCGAGCCAGCCATTGGAGCGAGAGCCGGTACGCCTCGCCATCAACTTCTTTCACATGAGGATGGGTTTCACCCAGTACCATATATACCACGTTCGGATGCACCGCCAGTATTGCCGGCAGTGCCTCGATAACATTCTCAATTCCTTTGCTTGAAGAAAGCAGTCCAAAACTAAGCAGGACCATTTTTCCTTCGACGCCGAATAGGTCCTTGTGGAAACTCGGGTCAACAAAGGGAACGTCAGGAATGCCATGAGGGATGAAGTCGACCTTATCCGGTGAGACATTGTAGATGCTGGACAAATACTCTTTGCCCCGGTGACTCATGACAACGAGCCGATCCGATAGCTTTGCGACTTCCTCAAGAACCCGCCGCTGGTCGGCATCCGGATCAGTTAAGATCGTGTGCAGCGTCGTTACAATCGGCATGCGCAACTCCCGCAACAAAGCCAGAATGTGACTGCCTGCTTTGCCTCCATAAATACCATATTCGTGTTGCAGGCAGACAAGATTCACGTCATTGATGTTCAGGAAGTCGGCGGCGCGGCGATACGAGTCGATATCCCGCTCTATCAGTTCGAACCGAACACGACCAGGATATTCGTACCCATGACTATTGTCGTTGACGGGAAGCGCAATACAGGTCGTGTCTTCATTGTCAGCGGCGATCGCTTCGCACAGATCGGTGGTAAATGTCGCTATACCGCAACGGCGCGGAGAATAATTACCGATGAATGCGATACGCTTTATTATTGAACTCACTGAATCATTCTGCAAAATTGAATTCTCCTATCTTTCGATCGCTTAACTACCAAGATGGCTCGCTCTGCAAGTCAGGCCTTGCATAAAGACCTTACCTGGTAGACGACCGAGATTATGTCATCTTACAATACTGCGAATCGCAAAGCGCGCAATCGTCCAAAAGGTTGAAATAGGAACTAACCCCTCCAAGGCAACGTATCGACTATCGTCAATATTCAAACGAGTAGTGAATCAGGGAGGCAGAGCTAAAGAGACCATCGAGTTGGACTTATCGTCTTGCAGAATGTTAAATCGCGCCGTTTCCGGTTCGCAGTAATATGTTCTTTGCCAACAAACTGCATCAAGTAAGCGTACTTACTTAACGTGAGTAACTCGACAGCATCAAGGGTATGTGGCAATTTGGCATCAATTTGTTGCTTGAAGACTAATTGTAGATTTACTATACTACAATTAATGACGAGTCATCTAAGTGAGTGCGGAGAACACACGCGTGCCTAAAATTCGTGTTCTACTCATAGAAGACAATCGCCTTCTTCGAGAAGGTATTACAAAGATGTTAAATGCCGAGGCCGACATGAAAGTGCTCGCGTCTTCCGGCAAGGGCGACACCATCGAAAAAGCAAAAGAGCTGAATCCGGATGTCGTGCTGCTCGATATGGGGCTGAAGAACCAGAATAGTCTTGTGGCAGTCGGCGTGATAAAGAAGCAGTTTCCTTCAACTCACGTCGTTGTCATGGATCTGGTGCCGGCACATGCGGAGGTTGCTGAATTTGTTCGTGCCGGTGTTGCCGGTTTCATCCTCAAAGATGCCACACTTCGTGATTTCCTGCATACAATCAGATCAGTCGCGAAGGGCGTCAAGATTCTCCCCCCGCTGATGACCAGCTCCCTGTTTTCGCAGATTGTCGATCACGCAATTCAGTCGGGTAAAACGGAGAAGTTGTTAAATTCCGTCAAGATGACCAGCCGCGAACAGGATGTCATTGTTCACATAGCCGCCGGGAAAAGCAATAAGGAGATCTCCAGCGAACTGAATATTGCCGTCTACACGGTCAAGAGCCATGTACATAATATTCTGGAAAAATTGGCTCTGCATTCCCGCCTCGAATTAGCCACATACGCCCATACGCGCGGGATGGAAAGAAAGAGTCCGTCCCTATCGTCGGATAATGGCGATTAGTTACTCCACAAAAGAGTTAACTACATTATCAATCCTAAGAACAGTTGATTTCCACCGATACGTGCCGTATGCCTAAATAGACATATGCCATTGTTCTGATCTTTTTCGGCCAAGTTCACCTGACTTTGAAAGATCCTTGATCACTATGGTGAAAGAATTGATGATCGATGAAACGAATAAAGATCCTTCTGATCGAAGACAATCGTTTCCTGCGCGAGGAGACGGCTGCGTTACTTAACGACCAGGCCGACATTATAGCTGTGTCTGCAGCCGGCAACCGAAGCGCCATTGCGAAAGCCGAGGCACTGGTACCGGACGTTGTGCTCCTCGACATCGGTCTCAAAAGTCAAAACAGTCTAAAAGTAGTGGCACTAATCAAGAAATTGCTGCCGCGAACGGAGGTCATTGTCATGGATTTGATTCCTACACAAACGGAAGTGGGCGAGTTTATCAAAGCCGGCGTGTCGGGATTTGTTCCCAAAGACGCAACGGTTGCTGATTTTCTCCGCACTATAAGAACTGTTGTTAAAGGCGTTAAGGTCCTGCCGCCAACAGAGGCGGATTCGCTTTTCTCTCGGGTTGTGGAAAGCGCGATTCAGGAAGGCAAAACGCAACAGGTGATAGATTCGGTCAAATTGACTAAACGCGAATTGGAAGTCGTCGTCCTGTTGGCGGAGGCAAAGAGCATCGCGGCGATTGCCCGCAAACTCAAAATTGCCGTCTTCACTGTAAAGGGACATCAACGAAACATTCTCGATAAACTTGCGCTTCACACTCGTCTGGAATCCCTCGATCCCGCCTTTGGTGACCGCAAAGCGAAAGCCAAAGTCCAAGCGACGCTAATCGATTCCGCTTTCTCCTCATCCCATTGGGTTAGCTCCCTTTTCAACCCCACGAGCTATAGAATCTCAATTAGTATTTGTCGTAGTTAGTACAGAAGCAAAGACCACTCCCGGAAGCACAACAACCTTTCGAAGCAGACGGATCTAATGCGGGGCCGCATGAGTAATTGGATTCTCGAATGTAGTTCGAATCCAAATGCTCGCTCGATAGCGAAGAAGTCCGAACATCGCCACGGACGAAAGTTGAGGTATCGCCTAATGATGAACAACAGTGAGAATCGATTGACATTCAAGACCGAAGTCTTACCGGACCTTGAAATCCTCCTGCAATTCTCGTTATGGCTGACCAAGAATGGCAGCGATGCGTCCAGCCTGATGCGCGACGCACTTAAAGAAGCATTCGAGTCTTGGGAAAATCGGACGCCTGACGAAAGCCGCAGGATCTGGATACACAAAATTCTCACCCGGCGATTCTTCAATGGATTCCAACAAGCGCAAAAATCGCAGGCGCCGATAGCCGTCAACGTGGATGACCGTCTGATAAAGAACAATCGCCTTTTTCCAGATGCGACAATCAACTTCCGCCAGCCGTCCTTTCTGTCCGGCGAATCGAATGAAGATCTCGATTACTTCAAAGCTATTGCCTGCCTGCCGGCAGTATATCGCTCAGCAATGATCTTGTCTTGCTTAGAGGGATTCTCCAATCGGGAGATCGCCGAGCTTGCAGGAGTCGAGCCGCAGAAGGTTGAAACGTTGCTCAATCGCGGCCGCACATTTTTGCGCGAAGAGCTTTATGCACATCTGATGGGCAAGGAAGAGTTCAAAGAGGAATCAGACCAGGAGTCGGCAAGCGCATGAAAAACAACATCGCACCAAAACTGACTCGCCAGAACGATGACGAAACTCAGTGTGGCGAGAAGATGCGTGATTTTGAAGAACACGCGTTGACTCAACTCGAGGATATGTATCGCACAGCTTCATGTCTCGTCGGTACCGACGTCCAAGCGCGAGAACTTGTACAGGAGTCACTTTGCGCGGCATATAAATCGTGGGATGAACTTCAGCCCTGGGCGAACCGCCGTGTTTGGCTCTTTAGAATCTTGGCTAAAGCCTACATCAACAAGTTCCGACCATTCCCCGGATTGATTGAGTCGCTCAATGCAGCCTATTGGCCTGAAGGGTACAGTTCAGCTTCGCGGCCGGCGATTCAGCCGCGACTTGATGATTCCGGCAAAACCATGCCCATCAGCATGAATGCCGCAATCAATATTGCGAGCGAAACCGAGGACTTTAGACCGCGAAGACGGTTCACGACACCGATGAGTGAGAACGGCTCTTTGTCGTCTCATTCACCACGACTCAGCATCGCGCTTAACAGTGCAGCCGCATTTGATGATTTTCAACCCAAGCGCCAGTCTGATTACCCACCGCAAACGAGTGTCCCCGACGAATCCACGCTTTCAGGTTTGAGCAGCAACGAAGTCAAAAAAGCCATTAGGGCGCTTCCCGATGATGTCAGGCTGTTAGTGGTGTTGTCGATGCTCGGAGTCTTCTCGCACGGAGAAACAGCTCAAATCGCCGGCATCCGTTTAGCGACTGTAAAATCCAATCTTCCTCGTGGCCGCAAACTCTTTAGAGAGAGTCTCGCCACCATGTCGTGCATGGAGCAGGTACGCCTTGTGCACAGGCGGAGTGAGGAGGAATAGAACGGGTATGGAAAGTAATATCGAAACAGTAATTCAATCACCATTTCACTCAGGAGTAAACATGTCTAAGAATTTCATTCTCTCACTGGTCGGCTTGCTCGCGCTCGCCCTTGTGTCGTGCGGCACCGGCAACACCAGCGGACAGCCTTCCGGTAAGGCGCCGGTAGTCGAAAAACCGGTGAAGCAAACTCAGTATGTCACCATGCCGGAGAATACCGCGATCTCCGTTACGCTTACCGATTCGATCGACACTGATGTCGATGTCACTGGCGGTGACTTCCGGGCTCAGCTTAGTCGTTCAATCATGGTCGACGGACACACTCTGTTTGCCGACGGCGCCAGTGCCAAAGGAACGCTCAACAAGGTTGTTGAGTCGGGCCGTCTCAAGACTCCGGCTGAACTCAACTTCACTTTGACTTCAATACAGGATGGAAGTGGCCGCTGGATCGACGTTGGTACCAACACCATTCTTGAAAAGAAAGCGTCGCACACAAATAGACAGGTCGCCTTGATCGGCGGCGGTGCAATTGTCGGTGGCATCATCGGCAAAATCATTGACAGAAAAGGCAGCACCGAAATCGGCGCAGCCGCTGGCGCAGCCGCCGGCACTGGTGCAGCTGCCGCAACCGGCAAGCAGGACATCTTCCATGGCGTTGGCACGGAAGTGACTTTCTACACAAGTCAATCGAAACAAATCGCTCTTAAATAGATAGAAACGAAAACTCATAAGTAAAGGAATGCAAGAATGAAAAGAATCATCATAACATCTTTGATACTCGCTCTGGTGCTGAGTATGACCGCTTTTGGTCTCCGACGCCCGGTTGGCTTCCGCGGTATTGGACCAAGAGTTGGACTGACGGTTAATCCTGATCAGTTCCATGTCGGATTCCATATGGACCTTGGCGATCTATCGAACAACTTCATGATGCAGCCAAATCTTGAAATCGGTTTCGGCCAGAATGTCACCACAATCGCACCGACGTTCGAGCTTGACTACCGCTTCCGCAATGATTGGGGAGTGTGGACGCCTTACCTCGGTGGCGGCGTAGGACCGGTGATCTACTCATCGAAGCACGGCCATAGCAACTCCGAACTTGGGGTCTACTTGCAATTCGGAATTGGCAAAGGTCGCTCTGCAAGCCAGTCCGGACGCTTCTTTGTTGAAGGCAAACTTGGCTTAGCTGACGCACCTGACTTCAAGGCTACCGTCGGCTGGACATTCGGGAAGTAACTCTAAGAGCAGCTTCACTGATCTGGACGTCGCACTTAACCGAAACGGAATCGAAGCCATGAAAACTTTGATTTAAAACCTACTTGGATGGCCGCCGGCCGATGCAACAATCACCGGTTGGCGGTTTCTCCGAAGCACTGAAAGGAGATTAACATGCTTTGGACAATCGGAGTCGTGTTGCTCATTCTCTGGGTCTTGGGACTAGTCGCTGGAATTACGTTGAGTGGATTTATTCACTTGATGCCCGTAATCGCACTCGCGGCGATCTTTCTCCAGCTAGTCTCTGGACGTCGAATCAATGATTATTAATACCTTGTCTGCGCGATTGAAACCGCGGCTCGCAAGTGAATCGAAAGGAAATTCAAATGTTGTGGACTGTAGCTGTAGTATTGTTGGTCCTGTGGGCTCTCGGCTTGGTGACCGGTTATACGATGAGCGGATTTATCCATATTCTTATCGTAATTGCCATTGTGGCCGTGTTGGTCCGGATAATTTCGGGTCGACGAATTCTATGATGCGACCATCTGAAACGGCGGTGCGGCTGTTGGAGTCATTTCGCTAAACGTTGGGTGCAGAAGGAAGACTCATGTTTCCGTGAGTTGGCGTTCCTTCGCACCGGACATATGGGCAGTGTACTGCCCGAAGCAATGAATCTTGCCGCACTCGGCAAAGTAGCGTGAGTCGTGGATCAAAGTGATCTATCCACAAGACTAATGAAGGAGTAGCAAAAGCCGTGAATATCCCGGAAGTCTCAAAATTCGCAATGTTCCCGCGCCCGCCTTGCGACAAGCGAGTATCGACCGAGAAACGCCTGTTGCAGGATGGCGTTCTCTCGAACTGCAAACTGGAAGGGCTAACTGTATACCCTACATACAGAAAACCCTTCGACTTGATCGCCGAAGGGGTCTCTTTGCAGTTTAAGCTCCCCGAATAGGGCAGAACTCAGAACTTTTGAACTGACGGCGTCTCTTGACAATGTTTCCCGAATAGCTTCAAAATCTGCCCCGACTTCTGCGTCTGCAAGAAACAACCCATAGTGATTGCGAATATCTTCTCAAATTTGTGCTTGACGAAGGTCTTGCTGTCGATATATTAAGACAAGAGACTCTTAATACCGGAATAGGCAATGCTGTTTTCTAAAGGTTGTACATACGCGATTCGCGCCGCTCTACTGGTGGCGGTGAAAGAGACGCGAGAGGGACGCAAGTTCATTCCTATTCGGGAACTCGCCGACGAACTTGATCTGTCGTTTCACTTTCTCACCAAGATACTACAGGTTCTCACCGAGGCGGAAATCATGGAATCTTTCCGTCGTCCAAACGTAGGTATCGGGCTTGCCCGGGAAGCCAACAAGGAATGTCGCTATTCTCCGAGTGCGCCTTGGGACTTCCCGACTGCGGAGAGGCCAAGCCCTGCCCATTGCACCAATCTTGGTCCAAGCGACGGGACGAATTGAAGCGGATGTTCGAAAAGACGACGCTGGCCACACTTGCACAGGACTTCAGTAAAGACAGCTTGAGGAGTTAGGGCTATAGTATGAATACACCCGCCAGTAATTCTGCGCCTATTAAGGATAACCGACTCCGAAATCGGCATTTCGGTTGGTTAAACGAGACAGCGATTAAAGCTCAAAATTTCTATATCAAATGAAAGGATTGTGACAATGAACCTTGGACGAACAGTTTCAAGAATGATCTCGCTGGCTGGCCTGCTTGCTTGCGGTTGGTTGATGGGCGGGTGCTCATCGACGCCAGAGACGGATGCCGAACGCCAAGCCAGATGGCAGCAAGGAAATCTCACGAGTTGGGAAATCCAGCACGGAATCGGTCCAGTCGTGGAGGACATCCAATTAGCAGCCGTGGACAACGCTTTGGCCGAACGCGGCAAGGCGATATTTGTCCAGAAATGTGCAACCTGTCACTATCTCGACATGAAAAAGACTGGTCCTCCGCTTCGCGACGTGACAAAACGGCGGTCTGCAGAGTACGTCATGAATCAAATCCTGAATCCCGAACAAATGGGCAAAATGCATCCGGACGGCAGGCAGCTGGTGGCACAGTACGCGCAGTTCATGACCATCCAAGGTATCACGCGCGACAACACACTTGAGCTGCTTGATTTCCTGCGCTCCGAAGCTGGTAACCCGCCTGCGCCGATGGAACAACAGCCGGGCTTCGGAACACCGCCGCCCCCGCCAACAGCGGATGCGAAGTGAGATACTCGATGACACAGCTTAATGAGAGTTATTCCCATCGGAAGGAGCGGAAGATGAAGAGGTCCCTTATTGTCGCCATGGGATTTGTCGTATCGATAATTGGCATCGCGGCGTTGTTCTCCGGCTGTTCGCCCAAGAAAGAGGTTGGCGGATTCGGGGATGCGGCGGAAAAGGTCTATGTCGCGCCGGGAAGTTATGATGAATTTTACGCCTTCATGTCCGGTGGATTTTCCGGACAGGTTTCGGTATACGGTTTGCCATCGGGGCGGTTGTTCAGGGTAATTCCAGTGTTTAGCGTCGATCCGGAGAAGGGCTACGGATATTCGGAAGAGACGAAGCCGTTGCTGATGACTTCGCACGGTTTTGTGCCGTGGGATGATGCTCACCACCCGCAGCTGTCGGTGACCGACGGGCAGTCCGACGGCCGGTGGCTGTTCATCAACGGCAACAATACCCCACGTATCGCGCGCATGGATCTCACGACGTTCGAAACCGTGGAGACGATTGAAATTCCCAATTCGGGCGGCAATCACGGTTCACCATTTTTGACTCCGAACAACGAGTATGTGGTAGCCTCAACCCGGTTTAGCGTTCCGATTCCGCAGCAGGATGTGTCTATCTCCTCGTTCAAAGAGAACTTCAAGGGAACGATATCGTTTATTAGCGTCGATTCTGTGAGCGGACGGATGAAGATCGCATTTCAAATTCTCGTGCCGGGAATCAACTACGATCTGTCGCGTTCCGGCAAGGGGCCGTCGCACGGTTGGTCATTCTTCAGCTCATACAATTCCGAACAGGCCAATACGCAACTTGAAGTGAATGCATCAAAGAACGACAAGGACTTCGTTGCGGCAATCAATTGGAAGCTGGCCGAAGAGCTGATCGCACAGGGTAAGGGTCAAGATTGGACGGCTTCGCATTACCACAATTACATGGACGATGCCGATGTTGGCCAAAGTGAAGTTCTAAACTCGGTCAAGGTGCTGGTTGCAAAGGACCATCCGGGACTGATGTACTACCTGCCGACACCCAAGTCGCCGCATGGCTGCGACATCGATCCGTCCGGCGAGTACATTGTTGCCGGAGGGAAGCTTGCAGCTCTCATACCGGTGCACTCGTTCAGCAAATTCAAAAAGGCTGCTGAAGCCAGCGATTTCGAAGGTGAGTTTGACGGAATACCGATTGTCAAGTACGAGTCGGTAATTGCGGGAGAAGTCAAGGATCCGGGCTTAGGGCCGCTTCACACGGAATTTGACGGGCAGGGTTTCGGGTACACTTCCATGTTCTTGTCTTCCGAGATTGTGAAGTGGAAGATCGGAACGTGGGAAGTCGTTGATCGCATCCCGACTTATTATTCGATCGGGCACTTGATGATTCCGGGCGGCGACACCAAGCAGCCATATGGCAAGTATGTTGTCGCGCTGAATAAGATTACCAAGGATCGCTACCTGCCGACTGGACCCGAACTGACGCAATCCGCGCAGTTGATCGATATCACCGGCGACAAGATGAAGCTTCTACTCGACTTCCCGACCATCGGCGAGCCGCATTACGCGCAGGCGCTTCCGGCGACAATGATCAAAGACCGCTCGGTGCGGTGGTATCCAATCGCTGAGAACAAGAATCCATTTGCGATCAAGGCCGAGAACGAGTCGCGTATCGAACGCGACGGTAAGACGGTGCATGTGTACATGAGTACGATTCGCACGCACTTTGTCCCGGACAACATTGAGGGGATCAAGGTTGGCGACAAAGTCTATTTCCATGTGACCAATCTCGAACAGGATTGGGATGTTCCACACGGATTCAGTGTGATGGGTGCGACGACATCGGAACTACTTGTCATGCCGGGACAAACCCGCACACTACTGTGGGAACCGAAGATGGCCGGTGTCATACCGTTCTATTGCACCGACTTCTGTTCGGCGCTGCATCAGGAGATGCAAGGCTGGATCAGGGTTTCCAGTTAGGTGCTGATGGAGTCACAGTGCTCAATAATATTGAAGCCGGTTTCCAGAAAAAGCGGAAACCGGTGATGCTGACCAATGGCAGCAGGAAGCAGGCAAGGAGTCAAATCATGAAACCGCTATCTCGAGCATCAATTGCTGTCGCAGCCCTGTTGCTCACATTGACATACTTCCTGCCGTTGTGGGAGATCGAGTTGATTGCGCCGCAATATCCGGAAGGTTTGGGGATGGAGATTTGGATCAATCAAGTGCAGGGGCAGCACCCGGGTGATCTTGCCAAGATCAACAATCTGAATCATTATATTGGCATGAAGCATATCAAACCGGAATCGATTCCAGAACTACGCATCATGCCGTGGGTTATGCGGGCAGTGATGCTGTTTGGACTGGCGGTGGCCATCAGTGGACGAAAATGGATGTTGACAGCGTGGCTGGTCATTTTCCTGGTGGTCGCATTGGCAGGATTGGTGGATTTCTACCTATGGGGTTATGACTACGGTCACAACTTGGATTTGGAAAATGCGATCATCAAGGTGCCGGGCATGACCTATCAACCGCCGCTGATCGGCAGCAAGAAATTGCTGAATTTCGAAGCGGTGTCGCTGCCTGGACTCGGTGGGTGGGCTGCGATAGGGAGTGTGTTGGCGGGAGCGCTGATCTGGTTTATGGAAACGCGCAGAGCAAGAAAGGTGATTCCAAATGTCGATTAGGCAGATGACGGCAATGCTGGTAATGACTTTGATAGCGGCCGCTCTGATTGGGTGCGCAGGTTATGCTCCGGAAGAAATCCACTACGGTACCGACCAGTGTGATTACTGCAAGATGACGATTGCCGATAAGAGTTTCGGTTCCGAGTTGATTACTCAAAAGGGGAAAGTATTGAAATACGATTCCATCGAGTGTTTGGCCGCTGCCGACATGGTGTTTGCAAACAAATCGCAGGATGTGCACTCACGGTGGGTGACCGACTTTGGCCAACCTGGTCAATTTCTGGATGCGAACAAGGCCTGGATCGTTCTCGCGGAGCGCCAGAAGAGCCCGATGGGGATTGGGTTGGTTGCGGTCAGTACGGAAGAATCAGCAACGAAACTTATCGATGATGTTGGCGGCAGAATTGTAACATGGGGCGAGATCAAGGGAAATCGTGACAGTGGCTTGGAAACTGGAGAACAGCAATTGACTCTTTGGTCGAAGTCATGCCGGACAGGGCAGAGCATTCGTCACAGCGAATTCTCCCGCCACATTGCCGGAGTGCTGGTTGCAGTTTGCCTGGTCATAGGGTCGAAGTCGACTGTTGCGACTGTGATCACGGTGCAGCCGGGAGGAGCGATTCAATCCGTGTCCGAAGCACTCTCGCTGGCCATGCCGGGCGATACTGTGCGCGTCGAGTCGGGGACTTACCTTGAGGCAAACCTCCGCGTTGTCAAGCCAATGACATTGATAGGCAACGATTGGCCGGTTGTGAATGCCGCCGGGCGCGGACCAATATTCGAAGTGACCGCTGCCAATGTCGTTATCAGCGGATTTGAACTTCGCGGCGTTCCAGTTAGTTTCGTCAAAGAACACGCCGCGATTCTACTAAGTGAGACGGAAAACTGTGAAGTGCGCGACAATCGTTTTGTCGACAATTTCTTTGCGGTCTACCTGGCGCATTCCAAACGATGTCGAGTCATTCGAAATTCAATAGTCGGTTCAGCGACGGCACTGACTTCCGCAGGCAACGGTGTTCACATGTGGTACTGCAGAGACATTGCAGTTCAGGATAATCAGATTCATGGTCAGCGCGACGGCATCTATCTGGAGTTTGTTAAGCACAGTACGATCAGCGGGAATGACAGTTCGGACAATTTGCGTTACGGATTGCATTTCATGTTCTCTGACAGTTGCCGGTACGAAAAGAATCGTTTTGCCCGCAACGGCGCCGGAGTTGCCGTGATGTATACGAGTCAAGTTGACATGTTAGGAAATTCATTTGAGGATAGTTGGGGCGGCGCCTCGTATGGGTTGCTGCTCAAGGATATCAGAGACAGTCGCGTGCGGGGAAATGCCATCACGAGAAACTCCGTCGGTATATACCTTGAGGGTTCGGATCGCATCGTCATTTCAGGCAATCAATTTCATGCCAATGGGTGGGCGATCAAGATCATGGCAAATTGTGTCGGGAGCAAAGTCATAGCAAACGACTTTATTGATAATTCTTTCCAAGTTGCCACCAACAGCAGGCAGAGCTTCAGCGAGTTTGACGGCAATTATTGGAGCACCTATCATGGGTACGATCTTGATCGTGACGGTTATGGCGATATGCCGTATCGGCCTGTCAGTCTGTATTCTTTGATAGTGGAATCTGAACCGGCGACCATGGTGCTGATTCGCAGCCTTTTGGTCGATTTGCTCAATCTCGCGGAGCGCATCATGCCGACACTCACGCCGGAGGCCCTGGCGGACGCGAAACCAAGGATGAAGCCGGTCTCATGATAGAAGTCACTAATCTCCATAAGCGCTTCGGCAAGTTTGTCGCGCTGCACGATGTTTCGCTCTCCATTGAGCGCGGGAGTGTCACAGGTATCATCGGGCCTAACGGTTCCGGCAAGTCAACATTGATCAAGTGCCTGCTCGGGTTGGTGAATCCGACTTCCGGCACGATCACGATCAATGGATCCGTTCTGGATGGAGCATGCGACTATCGTCAATCCATCGGCTACGTACCGCAGATTGCCCGCTTCCCGCAGGATCTCACCGGTAACGAGATCATTGACATTGTCAAGGGATTGCGGAAGGAGCCCGCCAGTTTGGAACGTGAATTGGTCGAGCGGTTCGATTTGCGGCATGAGCTTGCCAAGCGAACACGCGCACTATCTGGCGGAACTCGCCAGAAGTTGAGTATGGTGCTTGCCGGGATGTACGATCCCGAGTTGCTCATCCTCGATGAACCGACAGCGGGACTTGATCCGGTTTCCAACATTCGTCTCAAGCAGTTCATTGGCGATCATCGCAATCAGAAGCGAACGGTTCTCATTACCACGCACATTATGAGTGACTTGGAAGAAATGGCAGACGAGGTCGTCATCATCATTGATGGCCGAATTCGTTTTGCCGGTCCGATTCGCGAACTCAAGGTTCAGACCGGTGAACTTCGGCTTGAAGTAGCGGTTGCACGTCTGCTCGAAAGGGAGGCGGCATGAGATTGGCTCTTCACATCGGCTGGTATGCTATCCGTGATGTTGCCCGCAACCGCTGGGGTCTGCTGTATACAGCGTTCTTTCTGACAGTGACAGTCGGATTATTCCAGCTTCAAGCTCAATCTGCAAAGGTTGCGGTGAGTTTGATGAGTATCTGCCTGTTCTTGATTCCGCTGGTTAGTTCATTGTTTGGAACCATTTACTTTTACAACTCGCGCGAGTTTGTGGAGTTAGTCTTGACCCAGCCGGTGAACCGTCGAACGGTGTACGTAGGAATGTTCTGCGGCCTCGAGCTTCGCTTGTGGCGGGATTTATTCTTGGTGTCGGCCTACCGTACTTGTTTTTCATGTCGATTAGCCAGGAGCAAATGTTGTCACTGTTGCTATTGCTGACAGTCGGCTCGTTTCTGACTATTATCTTTTTGGCGATTTCATTCCTGCTGGCGACGATTCTTGATGACCGTGGGAAGGGGCTGGCGGCAATGTTAGGTGTCTGGCTCTTTACTGCCCTTGTTTACGACGGACTGGTGATGCTGGCAACAATGGCGTTCTCCGACTATCCGCTCGAGACGCCTCTGTTAATTGCAGTGGTGACAAACCCGATCGATCTGGCGAGAGTCACGCTTTTGGTACAGACCGATTGGGCGGCTTTGATGGGATACACCGGAGCCGTGTTCAATCGGTTCTTTGGAACAGGTCTGGGCGTTTCGATTGCGGTAGTGGCATTGTGCTTGTGGATTGTTACGCCGGTACTTATTGGGTTGCGGCAATTCAGGCATAAGGATCTATAGCCTCTTTAGGGCGATAAACAAAGGCCAGTTATGGGAGCCAAAGTGATTTTTGCATTTCACAAACTTCTTGAATGTGAAAGCCGCCGGATCGGTTTTCTCTACTTAGTTAGTTGCGCCGTTTTCTTATTGGTAGGTACCACCTGTGCCTTGGCTGTTCAGATTGACTTGTCGAAACTGAGTTTTGGTTTTCTTGACCCAGAGCAATTCGGCAAAGCGCTTACTCAGCATGGCATGGTCATGGTTTTCGTATTTCTTTTGCCACTAATGGCCGGTACGCTCGGGAACTTTGCACTCCCGGCAGCATTGGGAGTCAGGAATCTCGCCATGCCGGGGTTAAATCTCTTTGGTTGGTTCTGTCATGTCATCGGCGGGATCTTAATCCTCGTAAGCGTCGAACTTGGTTCGTACACCAGCGGATGGACTATGCTCATGCCTCCCACTGTTTCACGGCTTCTATTTGCTTCGCTAATTGTCGGACTCTCACTTTGTGCTTGCTCACTCTTGATTCAATCATTATGCGTAGTGAGATCCATCCTTTCGCCCGGACATCGTGCGACTGCCTTACGAAGGTTCCCGCTTTTTGTCTGGTTCTTCCTTTTCTGGGCCGTCATCAATGTCCTTGTGGCTCCAGTTCGCCTTGTGACCTTGGCATTGACTTTGGCCGCGCGTAACGATGCAAGCTCATACCTTTCATTGATTGATCCAGCAGGAATCGTGAGATACCAGCAATTATTCTGGTTTTATGCAGGTACAGCGGTTCTTGCAGCATTGCTCCCGGCAATTGGAACTACTTTCGAAATTCTATCAGCTCAAACTCGATACTTGCTTGCTTCACGCACGAAGCTGGTTGTTGCCGGAGTAGGGCTTAGTTTTCTGATAATGCTGTCGTGGGGGCAGAACTTGATCACGGCGGCCGATCAGGAAAAACTTGCTGCCACAGGAAGCCTTTTCGCCGCCCTGACAACCGTTCCACTCTTATTGATTGTTGTTTCATGGCTCAGCATAATCTTAGCCGCTCGCAAATTGTTGACAGTACCATTGACTTTTATCTGGATACAATTAGTAGCAATGACGGTCGCTTTACTGACCACGCTCGCGCTTGCAATCCCAGCACTTGGAGTGTACCTGCATAACTCCTACTTCACTGTTGCTCAACTTCATTTGGTCCTACTTGGAACAGTCTTAACGTCCTTCCTTGCCGGATTGTTTCACTGGCTACCGACTTTGACGAACCGCGAGTATTCGCGTTCGCTTGGATTTCTGGCAGCTGCAGGTATGTTGCTCGGAGGCGCCGTGACTTTTGTGCCTCAGTTTATTCTTGGGACGCTGGGCTCACCAAAAGGCTTGCATTCTTATCCCGAACATTTTCAGACACTTCATGTTCTGTCATCGATTGGCGCAATAGTCTTGAAGCGTTTCTTCAAAGTCTATGCTGACAGTATTCACCATCACGCCGAGGAAAGTCTGCTCTTCGATCCGCTTGCTGAGATAGCGCCAAAATCACTTCGACGAATGATGGAGCAGTTAGTCACACAGCACGTCATGGGTCGCTTTTTGGTACACCGAATCTCGGAAGCGATCGACGGAGCGGCCACCGGTCTTCGCGGGTGGCGCAAGATATTCGTATCGAGTGCCCAAGCATATGACACGTTGTTGTCTTGCCACATTTGTAGCGAAGATCATCACGTGTTCCCAATTGCTGACCGCTTGATTGAGAAGCGAAGTCTACGGATCAAGGCGGAGTCAACCCTGACTCTTAAGCAAAGGATACTCTTGGAGAAGTCTCTAAGCCGATTGGTATCGAGATACGGTGTCGCGGATCAGTCGTCAGGAGTCTTTCAAAATTGTGACCGGAATACCATGAGGTAAGATTTAATCAGCAGACGATTTCCATCATGTTCAGTTACATCCAATCTGAGAAGTTGATTCAACAGGCAACTGTTGGATTTGTTGTTGCCTATCGAAGATGAAAGTAGCGATATTAGGCCAAACACCTTAACTGAAAGGATTTACATGTTAGTTCGTACTTTTGCTTTGATCATCTTGATGCTCGTCGCAACACAGAACGGCTTCGGCAAGACTTGTCTGGAATGTCACGAGACTACGACACCAGGCGTGGTTACTGATTGGAGGCTTAGTAAGCACTCCCTGAACGACGTTACTTGCGAAAGCTGTCATGGCTCGGCACACCAGAATGAACTGGACGCTGCCATGGCGGAAACACCGACGCTTGCGACTTGCGCTCAATGCCACGGGGATCAAGCTACACAGTTTGGCAAGGGCAAGCACGCACTCGCTTGGGCCTCGATGACCGCGATGCCCACCACACATGCATTACCGATGGCACTTACCGAGGGAATGAAGGGGTGTGGTGGTTGTCACAAGCTCGGAGATAAAGGTGAAGCAGAAGTCAAGAGGCTCAAAGCAGAAGGCTCCAAATTTGGCCATGCCTCATGTGATGCCTGTCACACGCGCCATACTTTTCAAAGGTTGAAGCCCAACAGCCACAGGCATGTCAAACCTGTCACATGGGCTTCGACCATCCCCAGTGGGAAATGTACTCAGCATCAAAGCATGGTGTCCGTTATCTGCTCAAGCAAAACGGCACTTTGTCAGAGACGATTGCTGCACCCACGTGTCAAACTTGCCACATGGCCGATGGGAATCACGAAGTCAGGACCGCGTGGGGTTTTCTGGCTGTGAGACTCCCACTTGCTGAGGACTCGGTTTGGAAAGCGGATCAGGTGACCATCCTCCAGGCTCTTGGTGTCCTCGATCCGACAGGCAATCCTACGGGCCGATTGGATGTTGTCAAGGCGGCAGATGTTGCTCGACTCACTCAGGAATCGTTTGATATCGAGCGCAATAAGATGGTGAGTATCTGTGGTGATTGCCACTCAGAGAACTTCGCGAAAGCAGAGCTTGCCAAGGGTGACGACATGATTCGGGAAGCGGATCACCTGCTGGCAGAGGCTATCCGAATCATAGCGAGTCTATATCAAGATGGTATTTTGGCTAAGCCGGAAGGATACGCAACAGCATTTCCTGATCTGCTGACCTTCCATGATGCACCGACCGTAATCGAACAGCAGCTTTTTCAAATGCACTTGGAGCATCGCATGCGTGCCTTCCAAGGCACCTTCACGCCAACCCTGACTATGCGCTCTGGTACGGCTGGAGTGAAATGGTTCGAGATCTATCTGAAATCAGAGAGATGGCTGCGGATTTGCGTCGCGAACATCGATAGCAGCAGTCGATCGGCAGAAGCATACCGGGATTCACCACGAGGTGAGTCTCGGTGCAAACCACAAGGTCTAACTGCGAAAGAACATTCGTGGGACCGGCACCAAGGATTGAATTGGTGCGTTGCCGCTGAGACCCTTGTAAACTCGGCATTCTGGAACGGAATCACATTCGACTCTTAGGCTCAAGGTAGCCTTGGAGATGAGTACGAAATTGAATGGTTCCAGAGTTTGGTGCCGTACTTCATCTTGGAATAATCGCAGGATGTTTTGAAAGCGATGTGGGCAAAAAGAGCCCTCAAAGGGTAGGTGTTCTTGAGACGTACATGGACAGTTGTTGGAGCCAATCCTTTTCTGCTACCTCATTGACCTTTGAGGATTTCATTCAACTTCGCTTCCCACTCAACTTCTGAAAGAACTTCGAAGCGCAAGTCTTTGTCATTCATTTCAAGACCAAGCTCTGTCCAGGTCTTGGACTTGGCTTGTTTGGTGCAGATAGCGAAGATCTTCGGCTTTATCAAAGAACCGCAGCATCCGATTTCGAAGGGATTGACAGTGGCGGGACTTAGGCGACACCAATTTTGAAGAACCAAAGTAGCAATCCTTCACTTCCATTCTCAGAGTCCGTAAAATCTTCTTGACAAAGTTAGATGTATGATGTATTCTTATCATGGCCTCCATAAGTAAATGTCCTGACTCTAAGCAGTTTAGGGCACCAAAATCACCATCCAAAAGCAATAAAACTAATGAAGCATTTTTTTGCTTCTCAGTCACGCCGACTTCGGAAGGAGAAAGAGAGTTACTGCCTATGTATTGCCTTAAGCAAATGTTGCACTCTCTTCGCTAACTGCATCCCTAAGAGTGTAACAGACAAGTTCTGTTTTAATTAAGGGCTGTGGGCGGGTAGTGCTTTGTCCACAGCCCAATTGGTTCGAGAGCCCGGCGGGGGCTGATTTTCGGACCTCCACCAGACTCGGGAATCGATTGACCTGTCACAATGTGCCCGTCAATTCAGGAGCACCTTACGATTGAACCAGCTTGACTGGTTATCAGTCGATACCGTTGCTCTCTCAGCAATACCTTACGGTTCAACCAGTTTAGCTGGTTTCGAATCGAAACAGTCGCTCTTGTAGATGGTGATTTGGTTCTTTAGTGGAGGCCAACCATGAAGAATAACTCAAGCCCAAGAGTAAGTCGTCGTTTGCTCTGCGTGATTATCCCGGCGGTCACCGCGATTTTGGTGGCGCTTATTCACGAAGGTCTTATTGACAAGTTGATAGAGATCTTGCACTAAATTGACTTAGTGATTGATCGGGGAGCGGGGTCATAGGAATTTGGCCCCGCCTCTCCTAATGATTGACGCTGCGCACTTCTGACTTGTTACATTCCAGAATTGGTCACCCTTGGTCAAACTGATCAACTGACACAGTTACAAAACTCAATCTGCAGTCCCCACTAAATCGACAAAATCTCATTCAGCTTCGCCTCCCACTCATCTTCTGAAAGAACTTCGAAGCGCAAGTCCTTGTCCTTCATTTCAAGACCAAGCTCTGTCCAGGACTTGGACTTGGCCTGTTTGGTGCAGATATCGAAGATCTTTCGAATGTAGTCGGTCTTGAGATTACCGGCAAGGTGAAGCCCTTTGTTTCGACCACGTAAACGCGATCAAAAATACTTCCTCTGAAAGCCGTTCTCTCTCGGATTCTAATCGCTGACGAAGTTGTTCAATCAAAAACGAAGTTGTTGGCTATCAGAGCCTCAATGTATTCGCCCTTACTTGCCGATTTTCGAAAGTGTGTCAGGATATTTACTGCGAATTCGTGAGCCTGCCAAGGGTTGGGCACGAGGTCATGAAGCTGCCGAGTCATAAAGACTGGATCAACTCTGATCCCGCCCTCCTTGAGCTTTCGGTGCCCTTTGGTATCAATTACACGATGCTTATCGTCTATCAGGGTTACAATACTCTCATAGTCCTTTTCCTCGATAGGTGAGAGCGACAATTCCATTACGGGCTTCAGGTCGACTTGGTCCCAGGAAATCCGTGAAACGATATCCATCTCATAGTTGACCGGTCGCCAGCCTTTACCATTCTTGACTACGAAGACCGGCAGGATCGTGTGACCGGCAGCCTTTCGGAACCTCTCACGAATTCCGTACAGAGTGGCACCGGAAGAGTCGACTCCGTCGGTCCCGGAATCGGTGACGACATGGCCACGCAAGTCTCCCAGCCCTTCATGCTCAAATCCCTGTTTGATACTGTCTAACAGCATCTTCCCTTTCTGCTGGAAGCAGAAGACGTAGCTCTCGTCGAGTTCGCGAACGTGTGTTTTGCGAGCAAACGGTTGTCTCAATATCCTGCCCACCAGCTGCGTAAGAGAGTTCTTCGAAGAGGGGTTGGTCAGAATTACTAAGACATAGGCGAAAGAGCAATCCCAGCCTTCTTGAAGGGCTTGTTTGGTGATGATATACCGAATTTTGCAGTCGCGAGTCAGCAATCCACCGATGTCGTCGACTTCTTTCAGTTCGTCTTTCTCGCTTGTCTTGACTGCAATCTCGTCCGGTTGAATTCCGACGACTTTTGTCAGGTGTTCTCGAACCTGCTCGGAGTGAATCCACTTGCCGCCTTCTTGATCTTTGCCGGTCCGCTCAACTTGGATCAAGCAGATCGGCCTGATGTTGATACCGGAATTTGCCTCGTATTCCTTAGCTTCTCCTCGAGAACATTGCGCTGGTTCACACCTGCAAGCAATGTGTCTTTCCAATCAGGGCTTTGCTTGTTGGTCACATGCAAGTCAAGTTTGATCATCTCTTCGTGGTGCAGTTCGCGTCCGGCAATATCGATAAGTATATTGCTTTGACTTGGCGTGGCCGATAGCTCTACAATCAGGCAAGGGTTAAATCCTCGCAGAGTTTCCTGTGCCCCTCACTATACGCCTTGTGCCCTCGTCGAGAATGATCAAAGGTGACAACAGTCGAAGTGTATTTCCAAGCGAAGTCTTGACTTGTCGCCCCCAGAATCCGCTCACTTTTTCGTAAGTGTCGAGGTTTGGGTATTGCTTGAGCAGCGCTTCGTGAGCCTTGAGATTGTCCTCATCGGGGAAGAACCCCTGGAATCCGCCGCTGTCCTTGAAAAGCCGCAGTGTTTCCTTGGTCTTGCGGTTCGCAGAAGGCAGCATCAGCATCAGCACAACGAGATTTTGGGCTATGTCTTCGGGCAGAAATCGGTCGGTCTTTTCCTTGATAACTGTATGGCCACCACTCGCGATGTCCAAGTGTTGACGATAAGGGTGATCCTTATCCTGAAGTTGCTTGATCGTCTGGCGATAGATTTGCGTTGAGGGAACAATCCACAGGACCAAGCCAGTTCTGCGACGACGATAAACCATGTTCACCAGGTCGATAGTCTTGACTGCGAGAAAAGTCTTGCCACCACCGGTGGGGATCTTCATGCAAAATGTTGGTAGTGGTTCGCCGATTCCGTTTTTCGGCGAATGTAAAGACGTCCGTTGCCAACCTTTTCCCAGGCTTTCGCCGGGAAATCGATTTCGAGATCGGGATTGGCTTCAGCCTTTTTGCGCCAGTCGGCCAGGAGTCCAAGATATGTCCGAATTTCGGTTAGGGCTCTCTGCTGGTACTCACGGGGTTGCATGGCTCACCGGGTCAGTTCGTAAATCTCGTAAGGCAATTGCGCAAAGTCGATGCTGAATTGATCCAGCATCTCTTGGTCCAGATATTTGGTCGGGGCGAACACCAGTCGACGTTTCCTTTTCTTAAGCGTGGGTAGCGCCTTCGCCATGTCGAGGGTGAAGGCGAGGTTTTTCAATTTCTTGATATCAGACTCATAATACAAGAAGACTTGGTAGTTTGCGCTTTCGCCGATGAAGTGCTTCTCCGCCTTAACTGCCTTTTCGTCAAACTCCTCGCCGGTCGCAGTGTAGAAGACGTATCTGGCGAGTTCCTTATAGGAAGGCAGGGCGCTGCCGTCGAGAATTCCCCGCAATTCGATTGGCTTTCCGAGTTCTAAATAGCTAAAGGACCCGCCAAGACCCTTTTGAGAGATTCGTCCTTAGCCTTTGGCACCCCTTTGATTACCGGCGTACACGCTCGGCAGTAAGAGAGTCGGCGTAATCTTCGCATTCTATCAAAATAAATCGGCGATTGCCACCGTCTTCGTTATTTTGCGCAAGAAGTGCATGCGCAGTTGGACCCAGACCCGGCAAAGGAGTCCAAGACTATATCGTTTGAGTTAGGAGTTGTCGATATCTGGAGAATTCGCCTGATGAGTCGGCTGGGTTTTGGGTGTACTAAATCCACCCTCTTCAAAAATCTCTAAGAACTCCCTCATTGCCTCCTGCGTGTGACCGACTTGATCATATTGCCACACCGACCTTGGAACTACATCCTCGACATCAGAAAGAAACGTCTTTAGTCGCGGCGTCTTTGAAGTGCCAGACGCTCCCCAATATAGTCGATCTTCTTGTACATGAACTTTGTAGGCGTCCTGGGAATAAGCCCAGACTGCTGTCTCTTTGGGAAATGACTTTTTGCCGATTATTGGATTCGTGATCGGATAATAGAGATTAGGCCGTTCCGACTTTGACTTATTGCAGGTATATGTCGATGAGTTCCATGGCCCCGTGGGTCATTGTCCGGATTCCCATAGTATGAAAGTTTGCTTTTGAGACCGTTGAAGTCCAACGGTCTCCACGGTTGTTTGTTCTTCGCAAAACCACGATGTAATCG
This sequence comes from bacterium, assembly GCA_016708315.1. Classification (NCBI taxonomy): domain Bacteria; species bacterium. The sequence goes on along the minus strand of JADJGC010000005.1, from coordinate 4,103 downwards.
TGGTCGCTGCTAAACCACTTTGCATCATTAGACGGTGAGACTTTCTTCTGCCACACCAAGCAATCAACGAAATTATCCTCACCGAATATTTCATTAAGGATCATGAGCAAGTGTTGAATTTCGTTATTGTCAATTGTTGCGAACAGGGCACCATCATCAGTCAGTAGCTCACGCAGGATCTTTAGCCTGGGCGTCATCATGCAGAGCCACTTGTCATGGCGAGTCAGATCCTCACGATCTACAACCTTACCGAGCCAATCTTGCATCATCGGCGAATTGACGTTGTCGTTGTATACCCAGTTTTCGTTGCCTGTATTGTACGGCGGGTCTATGTAGATGCACTTCACCTTTCCTGCATACATTGGCAAAAGCGCCTTGAGCGCCTTGAGATTGTCGCCGTGGACTATAAGATTGTCCTGGAGGTTCACCTTGTCGGTAAGGCTCTTGTTCTTGACCGGGATTAACTCATGATAAGGCACCATTAGATGGTGATTCTGAACGAACGTCTTGCCTTTGAATCTTAGCTCTGCCATGCTCCGCTCCAGCAAATGGGGAATTTGCCAGCCTCTTCCTATCCGTGAATTTGCACATGATATTAAGGCGTTTCTGGCAAATCTGCAATCTCTTTCCGGTTCAGATCGGGTCTGACTTTATTCTTCATAGAATTCAGTAGCTCAATGGCTTTGTCAAGTTGTGCGTAGTCGACAGTCCCAGCAGCAGTCGGGTCAAAGTTGATTGTCCCAACGACTTCAATGACTCTGTGAGTATCAAGCTTCCCGTAAGTTCGTAGGGTTGTGCCGATGTTCTCATGACCGAAATTCTGACTCGTTGCCCGGAATTGTTCAAGGGTGACGCAGAACCGTTCAACCAATCTGACAGCTGCATGCCTAAATGAGTGAGGCTTGAAATAAGTTAGCCCGGCCTGTCTGGATCGCCTAACAGTATCCCTCGAATGGGAGATGCGGTCTTCCAGAAGGCCGGTTTTAACCCTTGTACTTCAAAGGAATACCCATTGCTTGATTGCACAAGGTTTGTTTGGGGGAAAAGCGGATCAGTCTCCTTGAACCCTTTCACATTTACGAGAAAGTCGTACCAATCGAGTACCGTCTGGACAAGCTCATTATCGAACGGCAGGAGCCTGGAATGTATGGTCTTTCTCCGCTTCGTCTTTACGCCTTTCTTGGGATCCTGGTGGATTACCAGATTCTGCCGGTCAAAGCACCCCAAAGGCAAGGTAGCGACTGCCAAGTCTCTCATTCCAGAGAGCAAAAGAAATGCAATTAGAGCACAATCTCGCTTACTAACTTCATCAGTTTGTTCGATAGAAGAAACGAGAGTCTTCACGTGATCGAGAGTTGGCGCTTCAACGAGCTTGGTGGCCGTTGCCTCCTGATTTTGATTCTGATCGAGTTTAAGGTAGGACACCGAATCTCGGAGACTTTGCGATTTAAATCGAGGTTCTGCCGACAACCACTTAACGAAACCTCGAAAGTGCCGCAATATGCCGTAAGTAGTCGATAGGGAGACTGGTGTTCCTCGGTTTTGCTGCTCCAAGAGCCACTGCTTGAAGGCTATAGCCTTAGCAGGGAGATCATTCGATAGTTCTCGGTTTCCGAGAAAACATCATACTTGTTGATCGCCCTTGAAATCGAGACTACGGAAGCCTCGGATAAGCCATCCGCATCTTTGAGACGGTCCAAATACTTCTTCTTCAGCTTCTCATTTTCGGAATTGATCTTCATCTAATTATCCTGCTTTCAAGTCAGTGAATGCGAAGCCTAATTGCTCACATTCTAATCCTCGCTGACGCTGCACAGACTTCATGTTTGCTTGCTGCTTCTCAAGATGCTTGTCGGTTGAAAAGAGATCCACAGCACAGCCGCACACCTGACACGATGCACGGATAATGACTTGCAGTGCACCTTTGCCGATACGCCTGTTGGTAAGTTCGAAAGTAACAGAGCCGGGCCGTGGCATTCTGGGATTGTGACATTTGGTGCAGTAGAATTCCCCGGGTCTAAGTTCGTGTCGACCCTTGTCCCGGCGTTTGGTGAGAAATGCCCGGACAACTTCGCCCTTGAAAAGGAGTGGACGTTCGTTGGGGTTGTTTGGTGAGAGACCTGCCTTGTGCCAGGCTTGGATCGTACGAACATGCACCTGGAGGATCTTGGCAAGTTCGCTCATCGAGTAAGAATTGATGAGGCGAACCCTGTTAATCCGATTACTGACTGACCGCTTCAGGGCGTACCCTCTTTCGGTGGAGAGCCGGTAGCTGCTCGCTGGATGGCGTCGGAGTCGTCTCTTGGCGAATCATCTTGCCCTTTCCACTGATTGGGGAAGCCGATTGAGTTGACTCATGGGCTATCACTTTACGGGCAATGATCCTCGCGAGTAATTCCAAGCCTCCTGAATGCCCTCGTTACTGATCGTCACTTCATGATCTCGAACAGGTCGTCAAACGTGGTCTCGGGAAAGTGTTCGAGAATTCGGGCACGCAGACTTGGCGATGGGGTTCTCTGTCCGGTCAGTAGTTGCGACATATAGCCACTGGATATGTTCAGCCTTTTAGCCAGCCAATTCTGCGAAAGGTTCTTTCTGGTTAGAGATCAACAATCGTGTCGAGTCGGAGCTTTGTACGGTTCATGATATCTTGCATAGCCTCGCTAACATTTGCTTACAATAGTAAGAATCTGCTAACTTGACAGCAAGTACTAAATCGCAAAATTGTAAAAAACTGCTTGCATATGTTAGCAGGTTCTTTTTAGTTTGACACTAACGGAGGGTTGGTGAGCAAAATTGGAGCCTATTTGAAGGCAAGAGAGAGAAGAGCGTGGAATGACGCTCCGCCAGGTCGAGGAGCTGTCAGGCGTCTCTAATGCCTATCTTTGCTTGATCGAAAGCGGAAAACGGAAAGATCCACATCCACGGATACTGAAGAGCCTTGCGGCGGCTTACGGAGAAGATCTGGAAGAGCTGATGAAGATCGCTGGATATCTTGACGCTACCGTGCAGGAGCAAGACAGATTCGATGTCGAAGAATTATTCAGCAAGCGATGAAGGACCAGACTGTTAACGTTGGTCACAGATTCAGGGGCATCTAAGTCTTGAAGCAAAGAGAGTAATCGCGAATCTTTATCGCGAGCTGAAGCAGAAGGGGAAGGGGAAGAGCGGGGGTTAGAGATGCTCGAGCAGGTTCAAGTAGCTGTTGACAAATCGTTGATGAACTTCTGCGATCACTTCTGGAGAACTTCAGGTCGGCGTCGAATAAAAGACCCAGAGTATCTCGCGATGGCGTGCAGACGTTTCTATGGAATCAAAGGGCATCTTACACTCAAGGGCTTCAAAAGGCTGCTCTTGGGAACTATGGGAGTGACCGCAATAGTGCCCTATCCTGCAGACGCTGGACCCGAAGGCATGTTCAACAAAGAAGGTGACGAAATCTTCATCTTTGTTCGCCCCGACGACACTGAAGAGGTCCAGCTGTTTACCCTCGCCCATGAATTGCGCGAGATTCTGGGAGCATGCTTCAAAGACATTCACCCAAAGCTGGTCGATGTACGCGAAGAAGACCTTGGAAGCTCAGGCTGATGCATTCGCAGCCACAATCATTTATGGAGATGACGCCTTTGGACTGAACGTGTTCGAACACGGTCTCGATCCGATTCGACTTGGGAATATGTAATAGGTCATACCGAACGGCCTTAACGCGCATCATCCGCAACTTTGCCACGCTACGTCGCTTCCCGTTCTGGGGAGCCATCTACGAGATAAGAAAGGATGCCGGAAGGATACCTTCGTTCAGGCGGTGCATTTCGAAATCCTAATTTGACCATAAGTCGCGAGGCATGATGCCTAACGCGCTCTTTGCTAAGCGGGACAATTGGTGCCAATTAAGAATCATTTGGAGCGTTGTTTGACGCAGAACCGCTCACTGTACATTGAGACCTTGACGGGCCTCTTTGTATTGGGAGAAGTATCCACTTTCTGTTGTGATTCGTCCCCATCTGAGTGCAAAGGGGGATCGATAGACTGATCGTGATTGCGATCTTGAAGGAGGATAATTTATCATTACGACAACAGATTCTCCGTTGTCGGCCAACGAC
>JADJGC010000004.1 GCA_016708315.1 bacterium | reverse complement strand
TACTGCCCGCGCTGATTCTTCAGATTCTCAATCGCAATCACTGCATCCGTCGAAGGCAGAATAATCCGCGCCAGCGACTGGTCGAGTGCATCATCAATCGTCTCGATCGGCACGAACTCCAGACCACTGCGAACCTCTTGCGGAATCTCGATCAGGTCCTTGGTGTTGCCGATCGGGAAGAGCACCTTTTTGATTCCTGCGCGAAACGCCGCCAGCGACTTCTCTTTGAGACCGCCGATCGGCAGCACCTTGCCCTGCAAGCTCACCTCGCCCGTCATCGCGACCGTGTGATAAACCGGCTGCTCGGTGAACAGCGAAATCAACGCCACCGTCACCGCCACGCCCGCCGAAGGACCATCCTTGGCGATGGCGCCCTCGGGGAAGTGAATATGCACATCGGTCTGCTCGAATATCACCGGGTCAAGTCCCAGCTCCGTCGCCCGCGAACGCACGAACGAATATGCCGCCTCGACCGATTCCTGCATCACATCGCCAAGCCGACCCGTGACCAGCACCTTGCCGTTGCCACGCATGCGAATCGTCTCGATGAACAAAATGTCCCCGCCAAACGGTGTCCACGCCAGACCGGTCACGACACCGACCTCCGGCTGACGGTTGGCGACATCATAGCTTATCTTGGCAGGGCCAAGCAATGCTTCGACTGTTGCCGGATCAACCACGATCTTGGTTGCGGCGCCCTCCAGAATTCGCACCACGCACTTGCGGCAGATGCTGCCGATGTTGCGCTCGAGATTGCGCACGCCGGCTTCGTAAGTGTATCCCGTGATGATTGCCCGGAGTGCATCTTCGGTAATGGAAAACTCGGTGTCCTTGAGTCCGGTCGCTTCCATCTGACGGCGAATCAGGTATTTCTTGGCGATCTGGATTTTCTCCATCACCGTATAGCCAGATAACTCGATGACCTCCATACGGTCTCTAAGAGGGTCGGGAATCGTCTCCAGCAAGTTCGCTGTCGTGATGAACAGCACCTTGCTCAAATCGAACGGCAGATCGAGATAGAGATCGCGGAACGAATCGTTCTGCTCGGGGTCGAGGACCTCGAGCATCGCCGAGGACGGATCGCCGCGGAAATCACTGCCCATCTTGTCGATCTCATCGATCATAAACAGCGGATTGTTCACGCCGCAGTTGCGCATCTCCTGAATGATCTTGCCCGGCATTGCACCAATGTAGGTGCGCCGGTGTCCGCGGATTTCGGCTTCGTCGCGCATTCCGCCTACCGAGATGCGAACAAACTTGCGACCGAGCGCGCGGGCGATTGACCTGCCCAACGATGTCTTGCCGACTCCGGGAGGACCCGCAAGACAGAGAATCGGGCCGTGCGGATTTTCGCGACGGTGTCGAATCGCCAGGAATTCCAGAATGCGCTCCTTGACCTTTTCGAGGCCATAGTGGTCCTCTTCGAGGATAGCGCGCGCTTCCATTATATTGACATTATCCGTCGAAGCCTGATTCCAGGGCAGTTCGGTAATCCAGTCGAGGTAGCTGTGGATGACATTGTACTCTGGCGACATTGCCGATACCTCTGACAGTCTCTTCACTTCGCGATCGGCGACGATCTTGGCGTGTTCCGGCAATCCTGCCGCTTCGATCTTCTTCTTGAGTTCGACAATCTGTGTATCGCCGTCGCCATCTTCGCCGAGCGCTTTCTTGATTGCCACCATCTGCTGGCGTAGGTAATACTCGCGCTGTGAGCGGTCGACGTCGACCTTGACCTGTTTTTCGACATCCGCCGCGACTTGTATCTTCTGCAGTTCCGCAGTCATCAATTTGATGAGCCGGTCGTAACGTTCATTCAAATCGATTGCCGACACGAGGTATTGTTTCTCACCCAATCCGAATGCGAGATAGCTCGACAACAGATCGGCAAAGCGTCCGGCTTCTTCGGCGTTGGCGCGCATGATCTGCACCATCTCGCGCGGATAGCGATTGTCGAGCATCGTGAGCTGCTGGAAGAGTCCCAGTGCCTCTTGTTGCTGCAAGAGCAGCTTCTCATCGATGCCGGGCGGGTCTGCCGGCAAAGTGGTTATCTGCGCCCTGATAAACGGCTCAAACTGCGTGAGTTTGTTAATCTTGATTCTGCGCAGTCCCTGAATGACTAATTGATATGTATTGTTCGGAATTCTGACCTTGGAGATGACGCGAACTGCGACGCCGATGTTGTGGATGTCTTCGAGCTTCTCCGCGACGGTGATCCCCTTTTTGGTGATTGCCGTTGCAATGATCTCATTCTCTTCAACTTCGTTGTCGAGCAGCGCCAACGAGCGAGCAATGCGCACCTGAATCGAAGCCACCGCTGAAGGAAACACAGCCGCCGAAATCAGCGGCAACAATGGCAAGTCTTCCGGAATCTCCGCGCCTACGATATCGTGGTACTCTTTCATGCGTTAATACCCTCTTGGAATGTACGTTCGAAGCATAATCATTATACGCGCAATGACGCAAGGGGAAAGAAGGGGACGAAGATTTGAAACGCAAATCAAAACGCCCCGGTTGAGTAAACAACCAGGGCGTCTGATTTATGAATTTCTAATCGTTAGATTAGAAAGCAATCGACAACGACACGCGGTGATTTTCGCCGAGGAAGCTCTCGGTTTCGGTCACGTATGCGTAATCAATCGAATACTTCTTCATTACGGTCAGGCCGGCACCGATTGAGAAATCGCCGTCCGCTACGCCGCCGCGAATCGCGCCGAAGTAGTTTTCTGCGAATTCATAATCGTACTCGCTGCCGAGATACAGCGTGACGTTGTCACGATGCTGAATCTTCTGAATGTCGCCGGCGAATGTGAATCCACCGAACGCCATGGCAGCCATGCCAACGCGCCAGGTTACCGGCACGGAGGTACGACCAACCTTGGTACCAAGGTCGCGGGCAGAGACGCCAAGGAAGACGTTATCGCCAACAGCGTACTTGATACCGGCATCGAAGCCAACACCGCTCGCTGAGTAGTCGGCGGTCTTCTGGTATCCAACCTTCAACGTGGCGCCAACATGAAGGTTATTCATCTTGTTGCCGTAGCTGAACAGGAATCCATGCTGATCGAAATCAATCATGTTTCCAGTCGGACCGTTAACACCAGCTTCTTCGATGTTGTCAATTCCTGCGTTTACCCAGGAAAAGGCTCCCCAACCGGCGGTGCCGAAGTTATATGCGAGGGCGGCATACATATACTGCCGGTCGAAACGCATATTGTCCGACATCATGGTCGTGAGGCTAAATTTCTCTACGCCAGTCAATCCGGCCGGATTCCAATATCCGGCGGAAGCGTCATCGGCAACTGCGGTATACGCAGTGCCCATCGCCAGAGCGCGAGCACTCACACCCGTCCGAAAGATCGGGAAGGCATGATTGTCATCGGCAATGGCGGATCCGCTCACTCCTAACAGGAGAGTCGAAAGTAAACCGGCGAAGACCACAAATTTCTTCAGGTGATTTCTCATGTCGAGATCTCCCCTCCTATAACTAAACATTAGTTTCAAGTTATTCAAAGGAGTCCCGCTTGCTGCGGGACCCCTCTGTGTGTCTTCCTTCTTACTTCTCAACAACTGCGATCCAGATCACAGCCGATGCCGAGCTTCCGGAACCGGAAGCTTCGATACGCGCCATGTAAGCGCCGTCGGCGACCATTGTGCCACCGTCGGTTCTGCCATCCCATGCGATTGCAGATTCACCAGCGCCAAGGTTACCAGCGTTGATGGTCTTTACAAGGCTACCGGAGTAGTCGTAGATGCGAATCACGACATTGGCAGCTTGTTCAAGACCGACGTTGATATTGAACGCGTCGTCGGTAGCCGGGTCGAACGGATTCGGACCGGCCCATCCAGTGACTGAACCATCAGAGAGTGTACCACCCTTCGTTCCTGCGAACGTGCTGGTGCCACCCGAATTGTCGGTCACTGAGATGACGTACGATGAACCGTTGCTCGGGCAATAGTACAGCGTTCCGCCATTACTGGAGGATGCAAAGTACCATTCGCCTTCTTCATCAACGGCACCGATGGAACCCTGGGCTTCGCCAAGGAGCACACCGTTTTCACGAATTTCGATGTTGTCGACTCCGGAGCCGTCTTCGTCGATCGTGAAGACCAACGGGCAGGCGTTCGGGTTCGAAGTCATCGTGATCGTGGCACCATCGTAATCAACGGTGAAGTACTGAACATGCGGCGTCGTGCTGTTGCCGACGCAGTCATGAACACCACCGCTGACACTATAGTAACGGTCGAAGTTGTCGTATGCACCCGGATCACCATAGTAGTAATTGTATTCGTCGTCGAAGAAGCTGCTATAGCTACCATCGTAGATAACTGCAATCACTCCACGTTCGTCGTCCAAATCGTAAGTGGTCGGGATGATGACCGTTCTGCCGTCCTCCTGGAGGTAATCCTCGATTTGGGCCGGGAAGAAGGTCTGCATGAATACGGCTCTTTCCTTCGGACTGCCGCCGTCAGGTCCGCCCGCCGTGGTATCACCCTTCGTTACGAAGAAGATATCGACGTGGACACTGCTCCAGTTGACACCGGAGTGGGCGTCTTCAATCGTGAAGGTCAGAGTCGGATTCTTAGATACATACGAATTGTCGAAGTCGACATCCGGATCGGCACAGTCAACCATGAAGTTATCACGGATCGACTGCGGACGATTCTGGCTATCCTCTACGCGGACGTAGAGTTCGTGCTGGCCGCATGGAAGCGGTGAGTACGAGTAATAGTTGTCGTCATTGTCGTAGTAATAGTACGCATAGAACCAAACGTGGATCTGACCTGATACTTCGTCGTACCAGATGTCTACGTTGTCAGCTTCATCTAAGGCCGTCTTCGAGCCAGTGACGAGCTTGCCATTCGCCTGCGAATCAGGCGCTGAGTAGCCGTCTCTGTCTTGAATGCGAACACCATTGAGGTACACTTCAAGAGTGCTCCAATCGATGGTATTCTGGAAGGCTTCGACGGTCTGATACGTGAACTCCGGATATCCACCGGTGTAGATACCGCAGTACGGATACAGTTCGGTTCTGCGGATAGCCGTTGTGCCGTCGTACTGGGTACGCTTCACAACTGAGTACCACGCATCTGTAGTCTCGTAGAAGTAGTTGCTATCTTCCCCACCGTAGTATTGCGAGTCGTCACCAAAGCAGGTAACGGCGAACTCTACCCAGTTCTGGCCGCCTTGTTCATAGAAGCCACGAACAGTTGACGGGAAGTAGACATTGTCGGTCCGCCAGTTGCCTTCACCATCCCACCAAGCAACCATAAGCGACTCAGCCGGGACATTGACGGTGTTGTTATACTGCATCGTTACGACAGCATACTGCTCATCGTCGTTGCAGATATATGAACAAGACGGATCAGACAAGTAGGTCATCATGCCATTATTGTCGCCCACCGGGGTGAACAACCAATCCTGCCAGACGCTCGCACGAGCAATCTTGGATTTCCAAATGGCAAGTGCCGGGCCGTCGGTGCCGTCGTAGTCAAGGAACGCTGCCGGAATGTCAACGGTGACATCTTCGAACGTTACCGGACCGCCGGTACCAAAGTCGCGGCTGACCCAGAAGGTCGAGTAATCTCTATTGATTGACCAAGCCGCAAGTCCGGCGTAGTCAACAAAGAAGACATGGCCTTCGCCGAATCCGTCGTCGACCAAAGCGTCGAAGTCGAATGATCCGGAATATCTATCGATTCCACCCTGCTGGTTAAGCGCGGTGAAAGAGATGATATCAAAGCTCCAGTCTTCAGTAGCTACATTGTAAGCGACTGAGAGACCCCAAGGCATGCCATGCTCAGAATTGATCGTGGCAAGACCTTCGAGATTATCGCAATCGTTTTCGAGATTGCGTTCAATCGTCGCCGGACCAAAGTCGGCCGGAGCGCCGGTTACCGCGCAACCTTCATCACTCACTACGATCGTGGTGATCGGAGCAAGTTCTTCTTCCCATCCGAAGCCGTTATCCGAGAGGAGACGGACTTCGTAGGTACCGTTAGCCGGTGACCACGGGGTCGAGTAGACTCCCCAACGTTCCGGAGTGTAGCTCCAGTCGTCTTGGAGGAGATATGAATCGTCCCAGGCACTGGTGCCGCCAACGGCAACCCATGAGCCGCCATTTTGGCGCTGCTGGAACATCGTTTCGGAGCCGTATTCGGCGATACCGAAGAGTTCACCTCTCCAGCAACCGGCTACGAGACCGATCGTCGGCTCACCTTCGTAGATTTCGAAGTTGACAACGACTTCTGCGGAATTGCATCCGACAGCGTCATTGACAAAGAATGACCAGTTATACTCATCAGCCGACATTCCGCTCATATCCCAGTCAACTGTGAAGTATCCGTTAGCGTCAGTCTCAATTGAGGTGCAGACGTTTTCGGCACAGATTGTACCAAGACCTGAGTTGTAAATCGGAGACGGACCCCACGGGGACTGATTGTCCTGAGCACGGAAGGTCCAGGTAAGTTTCTGGGTACCCTTCTTGAACATCGGGGTCGGGTCGTTAGCGTTTTCGATATCCCAAATGGTGGTGCCATCAGTTACGCTGACCGCACGCGCGAGCGGGGCGGTGTCGTCGTAGAAGAGAGTAACGATATTGCTATATGAATAGCGTTCGCACTCGCTGGTAACGACTGCACGGAACTGATAGAATCCTTCATCGGCATAATCAAAGAAGTCTTCGTCTTCGAACGTTGCGCACCACGGTGATTCATGATCCGGTCCATTTTCGAAGTTCTGCCATTCGCCGTTATCGTCGAGGGCGTTCTTCCACTGGAACTGGACGTTATCAATCGGGGCGCCGCCGTTAACGTTAACTTCGGCACAGAAATACTCGCCGCCGCAGAAGAATCCGCTGGTCGGCTCGGTGATGGTCACCGTCGGAATAGCATTACGTACATGGACCATGACCTTGGTCTGTTCCATATCGGTGAAGTTGTTTGACCAATCGCAGAGCGATGCGCCAACATAGTAGTCACCATCCGGAACTGAATTGAGAGTCGACCAGGTCGAGTTCCAATAGAAGTACTCGCTTACAAAGCTCTCAACGTCGCCCGCGAAAACTTCGTCGATCATGACTGCCGGACCACCAGCTGCCGGCCAGTAGTACCAGACGACCTTTTGGAGTTGTTCAGCATGAATCGGAGCGAGCGCAAGTTCTACTTCACCGCAAACGTATTCGCCGTCACCCGGGCTCAGTATCAGAGCGCTCGGCGGGATTACGTCGAGGAAGTAGATGACGATCTGATCATCATCGGTCTGGCCAAGCATGTCTTCCATGACCGCAGTCAAGGTGCAGACAATGTAACCATCATGGACTTCGCCGCTCTGGAGGAGACCAAGCTCAGTCGCATTGAAGGTTACTTCCCACCAGTTGGCGGAATTGGTGCTTGAACCGACAGCGGTTTCATTGCAGTACCAAGTTACCTTGGCAACTTCGCAAGAATCAGCGGCCGGAAGAGTCATCGCCTGAACCGTGAGATCATCGTTCGGTTCGGCAAAGACTTGACCAGAACCACCCAGAAGCTGGGACGGATTGAGCCAGTTCATATCCTGTGCGCCACCAGCGGTAGCGAAGGAGCTGATTGACGGCTGGACCGGACCACAATCAAAGTACATGATCATGCCGGAACCGGCAGCGAGAGCATCGTCGAAGGTATAATCATCGAAGAAGCCGTCGCCGTCCATATCGAGCATCCAGTTGCCGGCGTTATCTTTCACCGCAACACGAATGCGATAGTCGTAACCGCAATCGAGATCACCATAATCAAAACTAATCGTCCAGATACCGGTGTTGTTAGCCGGCATACCGTTGCCGATTTCCGTCCACCAGTAGTAAACGTCGATGACATCATCAACGCCGACCGGCTGATAGAAGAACTTGACTTCGGCAATGTCGATGTCGACGAAGTTTACAAGTTCAGCAGAAAGCATGACTTCGTAGTCATTCGCGCTGCCGACTCTCCACTTCGGTTCGTCATCGCAACCAGCGTAGATGTCGCCGTCCTTAATGGACAGGACCATCTCCGGCATGGTGCCGTCAAGACAGACCTTAACAAACGGGGTCGTGTAAGCGTTGTTGACATCGTCATAGACGACGGCGTACAACCAAACATAACCTTCGGCCAGTTCCGAGTTATCCCAGTCAATGACTGCATACGGATAGGTCGGAGCGGAAACCACTTTGTCAAGCTCTTCCTGGAAGGCCGACTCACCGATCTTTACGCCCGGGGTCGAACCATCAAGGCTATAGAAGAACTCTGCACGAATCGGGCTTGAGTTATCGTAGCCGGTCGGATCGATATCAACGCGGATTTCGACCGAATTCAGCGACGACTTGGCAAGCTGTACGCACTGATAACCGACTGGGTCGGAGATGAACGCCTTCGGGGCGACTTCGTCCGGCAAGCACAGTCTAACGGAGTCGACGCAAGTCGCACCGTTGCGGATGTCAGTGATTTCAGTAATCAAGTAGGTCGGAAGAGGACCACCAATGGTCTTCGGCCAATCGCCTACCCAGAACTGATATTCGTACGGAAGTTCGGCTTCGTCCATAAAGTCAACGCGGGTTCTCTCACCGGAATCGGTGAAGATGACCCAAGTGTCAACCGTGTAGTACGGGCCGGAATCGGCGTTGGCAGCAGTAACGACCGCTGTATTCAACGTCGTTCTGTCAACTTCGAAACCGCAAGCGGTCTGAGGAGCAAACGCGCCATTGATGGTCAGGAAGTCGCAGACCGGAACATTCGGATTCCAGAAGAATTCGAACATGCCGCAAGCCGCTTCGGCTTCCGCCAAAGTCGACATGTTGCCGATCGAATCCTGGGTAAGAATCAGCAGTTCCCAAGTACCTTCAGTGCTCGGATCAGTACCGAGATTGATGGTGTCGCGGAACGTCTGACCAAAGTCGGACATGTAGCTGACCGGTGACGGTGCAGAGTAGTTCTGCCACGGACCAGGGGTGCCGTCGCCACGATCCTGCTTGCGCCAAACCGCACCAGCCAACGCGATGTCGGCATCCGGAGTGGTCGCAGTGATCATCAGAAGGTTGCCCGGGCCGAAATTGAGATTCATGGCCGGGAAGACAACGCAGGCAATCGGAGCCTGAGCGTCTGGTGTGCCTTCAAAGATATTGGTATTGAATTCGAAGTTACCGCAATCGTCTTCCGTGCGAACTACGAACTTGTAGTTGGCAGCGTGCGTGAGAACTTCCGAAGTCCAGGCATTTGAGTCCGGACCGGCGTTCAGATACTCACCGGTAAAGGTGGTACCAAAGACGTTGTCATAATCGAATCCATCACCTGTGGAATCAACATAAACATAGAAATACTGGGCGTCTTGAGCCTGGGCAGTTACCGGCCAGGTAAGACGAATCTTGCCGCCGGCAAGCTGATGGATGCTGACTGCATCCTGATCAATTGCCACCGGGCGACGAGTGTCAAGATCGACGTTGCCACCCAGCACACCGAGAAGCGGTGAGGACTGAAGGCTGTCAAGGTTACCAGCATCGTCAGTAGCGTAGACCCAAACTGTGTAGTCGGCATCTACGGCCGGGCTGTTGGCGTCTTTGGCATCAATGGAGATCGGATCGAAATCCGCATCCATCAACTGGCCAATCTTCCAACGCAGAGCCCAAAGGCCTGAACCAAGGGAGCCGAGTGCTTCCTGGGTCGCGCCACCCAAACCACCATCAAGGAAGTTTGAATAGACGGTGGCGATATCGGAACTGCCGCTCAGGTCAGCTTCAACGCGGAGTGAATCACCAAGGTTGGTGCAATCCGACGAATCGGCATTGAGAACGGTCTGGTACTCGATCGCCGAGAATTGCGGCGGGTCAAGGTCCAAAGCGTTCTGGAGGCTGATGGAGTCAAGCGCCACGTTACAGGCGTTGTCCCAGGCAGTGAGGTAAATGAACTTCTCAATGTCGGTGCCGGAAGCAATATCTCTGGCCATTTCGTCGGTCAGATAGAAGTCCAGGCGCCAGATGCCGTTACCGTTGGTGACGTCATCGAGGTTCCAGTAGGTTGTGTCGGTGCGGAAATTAGCCGCGCCCATAAAACCTTCAAGATATTGTAGCGTTGCTACAGAATCGATCTCGAAAAATCCATTCGAGGTCATGTAAGCAATAATTGAAAGCTGGTCGCCAATCGCAGCCGAAGTATCCGAGCCGGTGTTATTCTCCGAAATGAAGAATCTCAACGAATCGAAACGCGGAGCGATGGTGTCGATCGGACGATTAAACTGGAACGGTACCGTGCCTTCGTTGCCGGCATTGTCTTCGGCCGTAAAATAAATAATGTGGCCGGAGATTACGTCCATATTGTCCGCGGCAACTTTGACCGTATCGATCCAGATGTCGTCAGTCGGGTCAACAGTGCCTTGATTGTAATAGTGGCCGTTGGCAGTATCGGTTCTCAAACGATAGTTTGAGGACAAGCCAAACGCCGAAAGGTTCACAAAGATCGCGCTGTCCTTGATCTGTTCGTTTGGATCAGAGACAGTGATGACCAACTGGTCGTTGATGTTGATGAACGAGGCGCACGACGAATCGATAATCGCAATGTTCACATCATAGACCGGTGCATAAAGGTCAAAAATACGGGTGTATTGGCCCGTAGGATTCGGATTGCAAGCATCCGTATCAAAGCTAACGCGGAACGCGCCCGGGTTAGTAAGAGCACCAAGATTCAAGCTGTCGATAACACCATTATTACGCCACTTCAATCCCCAATCAGGAATGACGAGTTCGAGACCCGTTTCGTGGTAGGTGGTATCGGTGCCAATTGAATCTTCCCACGCGTCAAAGATGACCAACAATGAGTCACCATTGGCGAACGGAGTACCTGACCCCGTTACAGTCACTTCGAAGTTTTCATCGAAACGACCGCCGATGTTATAGGTTCCAAAAGTGGTTTCCGTCGCGCCTGACTTCTTCTTGATTTGGATTCGGCTTATCGCGAACTCTTTTTGAGTACAGCTTTTAAGCTTGACCGAAATCAGGGAGTCACCCGCAGCTAAACCACTGAAAGTACCCAGCAGCAACCTGACGTTGGTGGCCGCATTGTTGATCGTGTCTTTAGGAATTGGCGCCATTGTGAGCGATTGCCCAAACGCCGTGACTCCCATGACCGACCAGGCCAACATCATCACAACTGCCAGTAATACCAGGTTTCGAATAGACTTCATTCGACAATCCCTTGTTACTCGTTGTTTATCTGTTTTCCGTTTCAGTTCGTTTTCGGCATTGATTCTCATTAGATCCAATACCCTCCTTTCCAATCTGTTCCACAAAGGCTCAGATCTTCCATGAATACACTCCTTACTTTAAAAAACTCACAGTTTATCTTAAATTTTAATTCCAACGTTAAATGATCACGCAATATGACCATGCCCCTTTCCGCCCTCGTTCTTCTGATTCCAATTCATACTTAAGTTCGCTTTCTTCCATGTTAGCCGGGAATAGGAAAAAACCCAACAGTCTCTTCTTCCCTGAGGCTTGGTGTTGGTGATTCGTTAAAACCGATAGACCTTGTTTAGGGCTTACTGCCTTTCTCAACCATGCGCTCTTATGGGCGTACAGGGACACCCCTACCCAGCCCAAAACATAAGACCGCCAATTAAGCAAATTTCCGAACGCCTGCAAGTGAAATTTTGCACGTTCGAAATAATCGCCAAAAAATTTGCGGTCAATATTCCGTGTTCCACTAATCCTGTCAAGAAAAAACTTTGCTTCACTTTCACTTAACTCGAATTCGACGCGTGATAAACACTCTGATTTTGTGTTCAAAGTTTGCTTGACTTTGCGACTGTTATCTTCGTCGAAATTGTACTTGATTCTATCGGCAAGCTGTTTCAGAATTTTACAGCTTGGAGCAAACAAACGTGAAATCTTTAACAAGTGAAACAATTTTCCAATGCTCTCAACTCGGGGAATGAAGTTGGCAGAATCAATAGCAATTCGATCTTCGTGTTGCTTTGAAACTCTCCCAATGTTGACCGGAAATGTTGAATTGGACAGCTGCCCGGATTCCTCGAGTACTTTCAGACTGTTATTGGGGCAGATAGCGGATCCTTCGCGATTACAGCCCCATTCATCGGAAGCCGATCCCGAATAGTTTAGCCGAAAATGCAAAAAGGCCGAACCGGGGATGCCCCCCCAGCCTAGCCGAAGACGGCTAACTCGATAGTAGATTTTCACTTTCCTCCGCAATAGTCCAAAAGCATTCTGCCCGTTGAAACGGACGTAAGCAGTTTCAGAGTAGAGCCGAATTGAATCAACAAAAACTTTAGAAAAGTTTGCGAAATTTATATCTGCTTTAGCTTTAATCGATTATTGACGCAGATTTCTCTTTGCTAAAGTGTCGAATATATTTTCTCGTAGCTCGCAAACCGCTCTTGAAAAATGATACCTTCGCTAACTGCCTGTCTCACTGCACACTGTGGCTCATGCAAATGTGTACAGCGACTAAACCGACATTCGATGCGAAAGCGTTCAAATTCCGGGAATAGGTAACCTAATTCGTCCTTCTCGAGGTCCCAGAGACCAAGAATCTTGAGTCCCGGCGTATCTGCCACGAATCCGCCGCCATCAAGGGGGTAAACCTCGACCGCTGTCGTCGTGTGTGTACCCTTGTCGGTTGCTTGCGAGACATCTCCGGTGCGTAATCGCAATCCCGGTTGAAGCATATTCACCAGTGAACTCTTGCCCGTACCCGAATGTCCGACGAAGATCGATTCGTGATTCGACAACAGTCCGCGCAATTCATCGGCGCCGACATTCTGCTCGCACGAGGTCGCCACTAGTGGAACTCCAATCGAGTCATAGATTGTTTTCATACGAGCGATGTCGACCTTGTGTTTCAAATCAACTTTGTTAATCACAACCACCGGCTGAAGCCCGCCTTTGTAGGCTGATACAGTGAAACGATCAATCAAGTGTTGTTTGAACATCGGCTGGGCAACACTGACCACGATCACCATTTGATCGACATTGGCGACGATTACCTGCTCGATCGAATCATCACCGACCTTGGGCGCGAAAATTTCGTCTTGCGCGGTTGCACGGATTCAATGAATCCGGGACCATCGCCTGAGAAACTGAATTCCACCACATCGCCAACAGCGACAGGGGTTTCCTTCTGCGTTTGTTTGGCTTTGGACATTACCGCGCAGCTGTACTCGCGCCCGTCGCTTAATACGACGAAGGATTTTCCGTAGGCGCGGATTACACGGCCGGTCATATGGACCGGCCGTTGTCTTGCGAGTTTGAGCGGCGACTATTCATCGCCGCCGCCTTCCTCAAGTTCAAGTTCCAACTCGACGAGTTCTTCGATTTCCTGTTTTCTCGATTTATGTTTCTCTCCTTTAGTCTTAACCTGTGCGGCACGCTCGCGACGTTTTTGCTTTTTGCGTTCTTTCTCAGCGAGATAGTCGTGTCCAAGTGTCTTCTTTATTCCAGCTAATTGATGTTTAGATATTTCGCCTGGCATGGCTAAATTCTCCCTAAAAATGAAAAACCGCAGACACCTAAATGCCTGCGGAAAGAAATCAGCATGATGATTTTCCGCGCCAATATGCGCATTTAGGCTACACTTCGCCCCTGATCCTCTCTTTCACGACAATGTCCCTCATCACACATTCTCCTTTCCGAATGCTCCCATGGGAGCTACGCTTGAATTAAACTTACTCTGGACAATACGGCATGTCAACGAAAAAGTTTAGTCGATCGACTGCTATTGTTCCTTGTCGAATCGGCCCTGCCGGATAGATTGTCGGCATGGAAAACAGGGAGATGAATCTCTTCGACGGCATACTGGCGATTCTCGCTGGTTATGGCGCCATGTATATTGTGACCAAGACTTTTCTCACCGTACTGGCGGTGTCAACATCCGCTTCTTCGAATCAGGACAGCACACTTCCGGGGACCGGACATATCGCGACTATCTTAATTGGGGCATTTGTTGCGGCATTGATCGGGGGATTTGTCGCGTGTATCATCGCCAAGCGTTCGCCAATCAAACATACAATTGCGCTTTCTGCGGTGGCTGTGGTGATGGGCCTTATGACGAGATTGACAAGCACGGCGGAACATCCCGCGTGGTATACGGCTGCGCTAATTGGATTAAGTGTTCTTGGAATAATGTCGGCAGGGGGATTAATGCAAATTCGCAAACGAGCTAGAGAGCGGCGCCTTTGATGCGCGCGCGCAGCATTTTCGCCATAGATTGCAGGTAACGAATTGGCGTGCCCCGCTTGGCGGAAGCAATCATCTTGCTCCGATAGATCATCGCCGGTGTAGTCTGAGTAAGTGCAATCGGGTTGAAACCTCTGCGCACGGCGTCTTTCAAGTCCTCACCCTTGTTAACTTCGATTTCAGTAACTACCAGACCTAACTCATCGCTCAGATGCGCGTCCACACCGAAGAATGCCGGCTTCTTTAACATGACGGACAATTCCCACGCCAAACGATTAAGTTGCTCCGGTAACCGAGCGTTGAAAACTTCGATGCCGTCAAAGGAATGCAGGAATTCATCAGTCAGGTGATGCGAGCGATAGGGATGGGGAAGGATTGTCAGACCGCCTTGACCGTGGATTTCCTGGACAATTTCCGAAGCTTTGCGTGAATAGGCGTCGTCCTGCAAAAACAAACCGATGATGTCGCCGTGATCGGAAGAATACTCGGCGCCAATTATCGTTTCGATTCCGTGTTCGTTTGCCAACTCGCGAATTTCGCGCGAGCCGCGAATGGTGTTGTGATCGGTAGGGGCAAGCACGTGAATCTGATTCTGAACCGCGAATTCAACGATTTCCTGCGGCATCAGATTGGAATCCACCGAGTGGTTTGTATGAAAATGAAACAATATCCTTTTGCGCATTCTGACGTCTTGTCCTACCCCGCTTAATGCTTATCTCTTGTATCGGCAGGAATCCACTTCCGCCACTCGTCTATAATACACATACGATCCGCTCGTTGTTGAATCATCGGCAATACGTTCGACAAGTCAACTATTATCCGAGGCTCGAGTTGAATTCTGTGATTGCTTGATGTGTGCCGGCGCCTTAGATTATCCCTCATGGCTAAGAACTACGAAGAAATCTACAGTAAGTCTGAACTTTATTGGGGCACGAAGCCGTCCGATCTGGTCAAACGCTTCGCCGAAATGGCTCCAACTGGCTCCGCGCTGGACCTGGGCATGGGTGAAGGGCGCGATGCGCTCTTTCTTGCCGGGCTTGGATTTTCAGTGACGGGAGTCGAATCCACGAAATCCGGTGTTGCTAAATGCGAGAACATTGCCCGCAAAAAGAGCCTTTCGATTAAAGCTGTCTCTGAAGATGCCCGCGAGTTTCGCATCGCCAAGAATCGCTATTCGCTGATAGTGGCGATTAATCTGTTTCAGTTTCTCGCCAAGGCCGACACGCAGTTGATTATCAGTAAAGCTGTAGAGGGGTTGAAACGCGGAGGTTTGTTTCTCTGCGAGTCGTTCACAGTTGACGACCCGCACTACAAAGTTCACAAGAAGAACTCCAAAGAAATCGCCCCGGGGACATTTCGCGATGCGTCAGGAAATATCTACTCGCTGTTTGGACACGGCGAATTGATGCGGATGTGTTGTGCGCAGATTGCCGAGTCAGAACTCAAATCGGGGCTGCGCCCGATACACTATGCCGAATTCGATTTCTACGACACAACGCACGGCGCTCCTCATTGGCACGGGATAGTCGACTTTGTAGGAAAGAAGCTCTGATACTATTTCTTGAGTTCACAGAGATATAGTTCGTTGCCGTCGGGATCGTCGATGAATGCTATTCGCACAGCATCGTCGTCATGGATTTCGCCTTTGAAGATACCACCGCGACCACTAACTGCTGCAATCACCTTCTCCAAGGTTTCCGTTACCATCAATCCGATTTGAATCGAGCCTTTGGTGCCCGGTGCAGCAGCGCTGGGACTTGAAGGGTGCAGACCCAGCTTAAGTCCGTCGCCGGCATCGATTGAGGCCCAGTGGTCTCCAGCGCGATACTCCAGTTTTAGTCCAAGCACTTCCGTGTAGAATTGCACGGATTGATCCATACTCGAAACAAATATCGTGGCATTGCCGCCTCTAATCATAGTTCACCTCGAAATCTGCTATGGGGAAAGTTGCTTCAGATTATTGCGCATCACGCTAAAGTGGTGATCGTCGTGCTCCGCAACGAAGTACAGCATATCAACCAGCCGCATTGGTAGTTTGAGCCGGGGATGAAGAGAGATTCGCTCGAAGTCGCTTTCCTTCAGATCTTCTACGCGCGAAATGAATCTCGACCTTTGTTTGCGGAACTCGGTCGCTAACTCTCGGATGTCGCGGCCATTGTGACCGGCGGAGCTTGTTCTGGCATTCGTGATATCTGCGGCACGCAATTCCAATTTCCCGGCAAGAAAGTCACCGATGCGGTCATCGTGCAGTTCATCCAAGTCGATCAAGTGCCCGACGTGCTCCTGAATTGACCATTTCTCCGACACCCTCGCAATCAGAATCTCCCGCGGTAAGCCCGCCACGTAGAGCTCAATTCGTGCCGGTGCGCCGCGAAGGCGCTCGACGATTACTGGCGCCATTCCTACCGGAAAGTCAAAACTGAACTTGCGTTCAATCCACTTGGTTTGTGTTATCATTATGATGTAAATACGCGAGAAAATAGATTGTAGTTGCGGAATCAGACAATCTTCATAGAAAGATCGAGCCACTGAGCCGAGTGTGTTAAGGCGCCAGCCGAAATGAAGTCGACTCCGGTTTCAGCGTATTCCTTGACAGTCGCCAGCGACATATTGCCGGAGGCTTCAATTTCAAGATCTGGATTTGCCGCGCGGAGGAAGTTTACTGCCGCGCGTGCCGTTTCGACATCGAAGTTGTCCAGCATCAAACGCTGAATATCGAGGCTCGCGGCCTCCCTGACTTCGTCCAAATTTCTGGTTTCGACTTCGATGGCTACGCGTTGGATGGCTGTTGTTTGATTGTATTCAATGGCTTTTTCAACTGCCTTAGTCAGCGAGCCTGCCGCGGCAATGTGGTTCTCTTTGATAAGAATCATGTCAAACAAACCCATTCGATGATTGGCGCCGCCGCCGGAGAACACGGCACGCTTCTCTAATAACCGCAATCCGGGTGTAGTTTTGCGTGTATCGATGATTTGGCAGCTGGTGTGCTTAACCTGCTCGACGAATTTCGCTGTTAAGGTCGCTATCCCTGACAGATGCATCAGAAAGTTAAGCGCCGTCCGCTCGCCGGTCAGCAATGATGCGAGCTTGCCCTGGCACATGATCAATTCTTGACCGCGTTTGATGGGGGAACCTTCGACAAGGTCGGTTAGAAACTCGCCGTCCTGATCGAGTTGGTAGAACACGAGCGCGGCAACGTCGAGTCCGGAAATGATGCCATCGGCTTTGGCGCGAATCATAGCCCGACCCTTGGCAATCGGGCTTACAGTTGCCAATGTCGTAAGATCGCCGGTTTCTAAATCTTCTTGTAGTGCGCGATCAGCTATGTCAATTAAGTACTCGGGGGCTATATCCATGCCGAGAGAGTATTGAATTGAATTTGCGGTGTCAACCAAAAGCAGGGAAGAGGCAGTTCGCTTGCTGATAGCCCTTTATTGTTGACTTCGATAGCGCCCCTCGATACCATTCCATCAAATGAACGCTTCTGCTTTAAGCTGGATCGAAGTCGATTCGCGCGCACTCGAACACAATATTGCCGCCATTCAAAGCAATCTTGCCAAAGGTTGTTCGATGGTTCCGGTCATCAAAGCTAACGCTTATGGCCACGGTTATCTCGAGATTGCGCGGCTGCTTGATCCAAAGCAGTTTCCGTTTCTCGCGGTACATAACCTCGAGGAGGCATTGCTGCTGCGCGCCGGCGGCATCACAACCAACATTTTGATTCTTGGCTATATCCCGATTGCTGATCTGAAAGTCGCAGTCGAAGCCGGTTTCGATTTTGTAGTGGCCAATATTGACACACTGCGCAAACTCGCCGAGTTCGCCACGGCAAAGTATCCGGCGAAGTGTCATCTCAAGCTCGAAACCGGTACCAATCGGCAGGGAGTGAATCGGGAGGAGCTTACAGCGGTTATTGAGTGCTTCAAGTCGACAGCGCACTTAAAGCTCGTCGGAGTTTCGACTCACTTTGCGAATATTGAAGACACTACCGACCACAGCTATGCGGATATGCAGTTCAAGCGATATGTCGAACTGAAGAGCATTCTCGAGGATGCGGGATTTGTGATCAAGTACGCGCATCTGGCTTCATCGGCGGCATCGCTGCTGTTTCCGCACACGCATTTCAATCTCGCACGCGTCGGCATTGCGCTGTACGGGCATTGGCCTTCGAAGGAGACCTATCTATCGTATCGCCTTGCCGGAAAGCAGAATCACATGCTTCAGCCGGTGCTGTCATGGAAGACGCTGATCGGCCAGATTAAGGATGTCCGCAAAGGCGAATACATCGGTTACGGCACGACCTATCGCGCGACCGCCAATCTCAAGATCGCGGTATTGCCAATCGGTTATTTCGACGGGTATGACCGACAGATCTCCAACACCGGATATGTTTTGGTCAATGGGATGCGAGCGCCTGTACGCGGCCGAATCTGCATGGATATGTTTATGGTGGATATTACCGATATACCTAATGTCACCCTCGAATCCGAAGTTGTCCTGATTGGACGCTCCGGAGACGAAACCATCCGCGCCGAAGATATTGCCGGTTGGACCAATACCATCAACTATGAAGTGCTCGCCCGGCTGGGGATGCATCTCAAACGGAAAGTCATTACCTAAGGATACACGATGTCGTTTTTCGAAAAAGATGATCGCAAGCTCTACTACAATATCATCGGCCAGGGCGATCTGGTTGTGCTCGTTCACGGCATCGGCGTTGACAGCCGCTACTGGATGGAAGTTCCTGAACTGCTCTCGTCAAAGTATGCAGTTTTAACGTACGACTTGCGCGGGCACGGACAGAGTTTCGCACCGGCAACCGGTTACTCGTATCGCGAACATGTCAACGACCTCAATTTGCTCATCACCGACTTGGGATATCAAAAGGCACACTTCATCGGTCATTCGCTCGGCGGCGCAATCGTTGTCAAGTACGCGCTTCAGCATCCGCAACATATCAAGTCGCTGGTATTGGCGGCGCCGCATGTCGTTGGATACAAGGATTACACCGATTGGCCGAATGTCTATCGCACTGCCAAGCAGATTGATATCGACCAGGCCAAGATTCAGTGGGAGACGTTCCGACTTTTCCAGCGCGTCGATAAGAACTCGCCGGACTGGGAAGTTTTCAAAAGCTGCATCAGTGATTTCCCCGGCAAGGTTTGGACCGACCCTGACGCGTTCAAATACATGGACGAAAGCGATATGAAGATGCTCGACAACGTAACGATGCCGACACTGCTATTATGTGGTCGTGAGGATCTCGATTTTCTGCCGTTAGCGAAATTGATAAATGCCCGTCTGACCAATGGCACGCTCTATGAGATTCCCGATTGCGGACACATGATACATATGGAGAAGCCGGAAATCTTCAAGCGCGAGTTGGCTTCGTTCCTGAGTCTTTAGAATCCAACACAATTGACGGTGCATCTAAATATTGATGCACTCGTCCGTCAAGTTTCGTTATAATCCCGCCATGCCCGAAGACATCACGCAAATTCAAATCGACATTCTCGATTACCTGCGCAAGCACCCGCGATCTTACTTCTCACGTAAGAAGCTGTGCGACAAGTTCGAGCTGACAACGAACAAATCTGACCGCGCAATTGCGGAACTTGAAAATTGGGGATATCAACTTCTGCGCAATAAAGAAGGCGATATTCGTTACGGCTCATCGCCTGACGTGCTGTTCCCTCACGAGATTACTTTCGGATTGGGCACAAAGATTCTCGGGGTCAACATTTATAGTTTCGATCGCGTCGGCTCCACCAATGTCATCGCGCACAAGTACGCTGAAAAGGACGAGCCGGAAGGTACCGTCATTCTTGCTGAGCGCCAAACCGCCGGCAAGGGCAGACTTGGGCGAACCTGGCACTCGCCTGCCAAGCGGGGAATCTATCTGTCAATGATTCTGCGGCCGCAAATTGCGCCGTCGTTGGCGCCGGGGCTGTCATTGATTGCCGCGTTGAGCATTGCCAAGACATTGCGGGAGTATCCCGGGATTAAAGCTACGATCAAGTGGCCAAATGATGTTCTGTACGATGGCCGCAAACTTGCCGGTGTATTGACTGAACTCGCTGCCGAAATTGATCGAATCAGATATGTCATCATGGGCATTGGCATCAATGCCAATCACGACGAAAGCGATTTCCCGGTTGAGCTGCGCGATAAAGCTGCTTCACTCAAGATTGTGTCGAAGTCTGCAGTTGATAGAATCAAGCTCACGAAACTGCTGCTTACATTTCTCGAAGAGCACTATCAGGAATACCTGTCGCGCGGATTCAAGCGGTTGATCAAGCCGATACGGAGTTATTCATCTGTGCTTGGTAAGAGTATAACCTTTCGGTATGACGGCAACGCCGTAACCGGCAAGGCAGTGGATATTGATACTAACGGCTTGCTGGTCGTTGAGTTCGACGGCAAGACTCTTGCTCTCGGCTCTGGTGAAATTTCATTGACGGAGAATTATAAATCTTGATCGCATCTTCAAAGAGAACGTGGCTATTCGGCATCACTGCCACAGTGCTGTTGATTCTGATTCTTGAACTGCTTCTGCGCGTCGGGATCAATCTATCGGTTGACTATCTTTCGCGTCGAGAGAACATCAACCACGAGTACAAGCTCTGGCAGATGCATCTCTTTGATTCGTTCCTTGGGATGAACGAACCTGACCCCGAATTGTTCTGGCGGCTCAAGCCAAACTACAGAAAGTGAGTTCATCTCCGTGGATAGTCTCGGGTTTGCAGGAGCGGAAGTCGGGGAAAAGCAGCCGGGTGAATTTAGAATTCTCTTCCTCGGGGATTCAACGCCATTGGGCATTGGTCTTGACAATGCTGAGGAGAGTTTTGTTCGCCAGATCGAGGCGCTGCTAAAGACGCGACTGCCGGAGAAGTCAATCAGCGTGATCAATGCTTCGGTCGCAGGCTATACGAGTTGGCAATGCCGCAAGCAGTTGGAGCTGATCGGCACGAGACTCAAGCCCGATATGGTGATGACCTATTTCGGCAACAATGATCCTTCAATAAATGGTTATCTCAACGACCGTAAGCTGTATGAACAGACACGGTCTGTCAGCGAAGTAAATCGTCTGCTTGCACATTCCTATATTTATCAATTACTCAAAGGTGTCGTGCTGAGCATGAAGAGCAAGGCTGCGGCAAGCTCGCCGTTAGTGGCGCGTGTCACTGTTGATGAAGCGCGCGACAACATTGCGGCGATCAAGCAGTGGTGCGACAGCAGCGGTTGTGCATTGATGGTCTGCACAGTCGCGACACCCGATTTTTGGCCGCCCGGCATCCAATTCAAAGTCTTCTCCGGCGGGATGGACAGTCAGGGACGCTTGATTATGGCAGATGAACTTCAGGGGACACTGCTTGATCAATGGGCAATTTGCTTCGATACAACGCTTCTGCCGGGACAAACCGACCAATGGACCGCGCATGTGTATGAATCGAGTTATCGCGATCGCCGCTCACCTGCTGAATCGGCAGCCGAATGCCGGCGCCTTTTGGAGCGCACACCCAGCAGTGCGCGACTCTGGAATAATCTCGGTGTTGCGCTGTGGCAGCAGGGTGAAGTTGCCGATTCGATGTTCGCGCTGGCGATGGCGCTGGATAGCTTGAGCGCAATCGCGGCGTACAATGCCGGAGTTGCCGCTCTTCATCGTAATCCTGTCGAAGCTGAAGCGCTTCTGAAGCGCGCCAAAGAACTTGATAACTACTCACTGCGAATCAAATCCTCATACAATGAACTCTATCGCCAATTCTGTCAGGATAATGGTTTGCCGCTGGCGGATGTCGAACAGCTATTTGCGGGTCTACCTGAGATTGAGTATTTCGTTGATCATTGCCATCCGACACTTGCCGGCCACGAGTTGATTGCAGGGGAGTTGGTGGAGTTGGTGGTGAAGCATATCCGGTAGTGGGGCAGACGAGGATGGCTGTCGCCCACGCAGTCATCAACACGATATCAGAAATTATCCTACCGCAAGCGGTGGGGCACCTAACTCGGCTGACTTGTGAGACAGCTCAGGACGGCTACCGCCCCAGAATCGCGGGCCCCCCTTGGACTCGCCTGGACCGCCCCCTGTTGCTCCAGCCGAGTTGCTCCAGCTGTCTTGGTGATAAATCCGACAACGACTTGCGGGGGGGGGGTTTGACTTAAATTCTGGGATTCCGGGCGGTTTGAGGCAGCTTCCTGTATCGATTTCTAGCAGTGACTCTTTATGTCTGATTTTACAGACGGGCCGTCGCCGTCGCCCCCTGACTTTGATTGGCGCTGTGGGGGGGGGCAGGGGCTTTATCCGATTAGAGCTTTATGCGACTGAAGCCTGGAGGGCGGGGGTGTAAGGATGGGGGGGCCCGTGGGGTGTACCGAACTTCGGGCGTGGGAACCACGCCCCTACGGTTGGTCTTGAACTTCGGGCGTGCAGACCACGCCCTACGGTTAGTGTGATTCATAGACGGCAGGCGGGACGACTGCCAGCCACATAAAAGGCGACTGCAGCTCATGTGTGTTGCCGACGCGGTATGCTGGGGATTTGCCCCAAAACACCTATCTTTTTATCCTTGTTTCGGCTCGATTTGGATGGCTTCGATCTTCTTGTCTACAAAGAACATGACGCACTGATTGGCACTATCTGCTTTGCACCGCCACAGGCGGGCGTGCAGAAAATTTCTGTTGACATCCCCTGGTGATTATGTTAGCGTGGCGCTTAGATTTTGGCAAAATCGAACGGAGTTGCGCCGCTCGATCATCACCTGCGCAATGCGATTCTTGGCTGTGGATAATGGGAGTTTTTGACAAACAAGGAGAAGCTTATGAAAAGAATCTGCCAATGGCTGCTTGCAGTAACCTTCCTACTTACTTTCACTGGAACAAAGGTTATTGCGGGTGAAACCACTGTCGGGGGCAGAGGTTCATGCTCACTGGATGCTTCATCTCAACGATCAGGACTTGGGAAAGAATTTCAACTATTTCAATGTTCATCGCGGTTGGCTGACGGTTGACCATACCTTTAGCGATAAGTACTCAGCGAATTTGATCATCGAGGCGAACAATTCCGGATATTCCGCCAGCAATAGCTGGGATACGCATTTGCGTTCGGCATATTTCCAGATCAACGAAGTTCTGCCGTATTCCAACGTCCGGTTTCGGTATGCACGGACTTCTGTGGATGGATAAGGTCGAATCAGTATGGGGATTGCGCTACGTTGACGAAGTCTCGTTGCAAAACTTGGCTACCGCCAAGAGCCGACTTCGGCGCCAGCCTTATCGGCAATTGCCCCGGTGGATTCGGCGTATTGGCGGTTCAGGTTCTTAATGGTGCCGGATACACTCAAACTGAACTCAACAAGTACAAGAACTTCGCTCTTTACGGCGAATTTCATCCGTTCCCGAAGAGTGCCGACTGGAGTGAAGTCGCTGTTCTCGGACAGTATTACATGGGTTATCCGAACATGACCGGTGGCGTACCTGGCTTCTCAGAAAACACTTCGATGGATCGTACGCAGCTTGGTTTCATTATCAAGTATCGCAAGTGGCTCACGTTGTACTCAGAGTATTTCATGACCGAAGACGACATTGATGCCGTCAACAACACCGATGACGATGTTATCCCGGAAGCCAACGGCTTCACGGTGTTTGGTCGCCTCTACGTTGCTACTTCCGAGAAATGGCTCTCGCGCGTTTCGGTATTCGGCAAGTACGAACGAGTCGACAAGAACAAGAACGCAACCTCGCCGCTGGCGCAGGATGATGGCGACGCTCGTTTCCTCACCGCCGGTCTGGCGTACGAGCCGGTTGACAACATCGAAATGGCTGTAGTTCTCAGACGCGACACGATCAGCGAATTGATCAACAATGTCCGCATCGAAGAGAACGAGGCGAATTCATTGATGTTCACGATGAAGGCCTACATTAAGTAGACTATCTCTCGAAAATTGATTTACGTGAAACCCGGCTGTCATCAGCCGGGTTTTTTATTGGCAAGATTCGTTCTTGATAGAATGCGGCCCAATCCTTACTTTGTTTGTTCGAACAAGATTGATTCGCTCATCATTAACCGGTCGGGTATCACGCTATGAGACTAATTGCCATCGTCGGAGTTTCCATTGTAGCTGTCGTTTTATTAATCACGGCACGTCGTCGTCTGCCGCCGAGGTTTTGTACGCCCGCTATCCGGCGCTCTCGCCAGACAGCAAGACCATTGCATTTACCTATCACGGTGATATTTGGTCAGTACCTGCTTCGGGTGGTGCGGCGACTCGTTTGACTATTCACAGTGCGGGAAGATATTCAACCTCACTATTCACCCGACGGCAATTGGATCATGTTTAACTCGCGACGCTTTGATAACTATGATGTCTTCATCATGCCGGCAACAGGCGGCGAAGCAAGACAAGTTACTTTCCATACCGCCGACGATTTCGGTTCGGGTTGGTTTCCCAACAGCGATAGTGTGTTGTTCTATTCCGAACGCGACGGCAGAAGCGACATCTTCAAGACTTCGGTCAACGGCGGCACGGCCATCAAGTTGACGACCGATCATCTCGAACGCGAATACGACGGCAAGATCTCCGCTGACGGCCGCTACATGCTCTTCTCAAACGGTTCAGGGATTTCACGATGGTGGCGACGCGATTTGCGCACTGCCGCCAACACCGACATCTATTTGCAGGACCGCAGCAACAAGCAGTTCACTTCGATTCGCCTGACCGACCACCCGAACCATGAAATCTCGCCGGTGGTGAATCAATCACGCAACGAAGTCTACTTCGTCGCCAACTACGACAACAGCTGGGCGCAAGTATACAAGGTTCCGATGAATGGCGGCGACGTGGCCAAGCTGACCGATTTCACCGACGACGGAGTACAGTGGCTCAACTCTACGCCGAGCGGCTCGTTGCTTGTCTTCGAACAAGGATTCAAAATCTGGACTCTCGACCCGGTTACTGGAAAAACAGCGCAGGTGCCGATCACAATCACTACCGACGAGCGCGGCAATCTTGCAAGTCGCAAGGTGCTCGACAATCCGATTCAGTGGTATAGTGTTTCGCCTGACAATAAGAAGATTGCTGTTGTGATGCACGGCGAAGTGTTTGTACTTCCCGCCGAAGATGCAGTCGATGCGCGGCGCATCACCACCACGCCGGCACGAGAGCATCATGTTGCCTGGGGGAGCGATTCGAAGACTCTCTTCTACTGCTCTGACCGCGAAGGCGACTATGCTATCTATTCTGCCGACGCAGCTACCGGTGTCGAGAAACGGCTGACCAACTCCACTGAAGCGGAGATGAAGCCCCTGCCTTCACCCGATGGAAAGTACCTCGCGTTCTATCGCGGACCTGACAAGATCATCCGCTACGAGATTGCGACAGGCAAGGAAGAAGTCTGGATCGAGGGCGGCCTACACGATTTCTCTCTTGAGGAGACGATGGAATTCGCCTGGTCACATGATTCAAAATGGCTGGCGTATACAATGGTGGGACCGACATATGAATCCGATATCTCGGTTGCTTCAATCGACGGTCGCAAAGAAAACATCTCGCGATTTGCGGGCTACAATTTCCGGCCGTTGTTTTCCGCCGACGGCAAGATGGTTTATTTTACTGGTACACTCTACGACCAGACGGAGACGTTTAAGATCAACCTCACTGATGAGCCGCTTGAGTTTTTTGAATCTTCGCTCGACAGCTTGTTTGTTCCAAAGAGCGCAAAGGACACGACGAAAGCTTCCAAGTCCGACAAGAAGAGCGAGCCGGTGCAAATCAACTTTGATGCCATCGAGAAACGCCGCAGTCGCGCATTGACCCTGACCGGAGAAAATCGCTGGCCGGTGCTAACAAGCGACGGCAAGAAGTTTTACTTCGTTGCATCGCTTCTCGGCAAGTCGGAAATCTGGTCCGCCAATTCTGAAGGTGAACTCGAGCTGAAACAGATCACCACTTCGGGGAAAGCAAAATCACATTTGACGCTGAATGCTGAAGGCAAACGGCTCTACTATCTTGAAGACGGCAAGCTCAAGAACTTCGCAATCTCTGACGGCAAGTCGGAAACTGTCTCATTCAAAGCTGCGATGGAGATCGACGACTTAGCCAACTACCGCCAGAAATTCTTCGAGAGTTGGCGGATGCTGAAGAATTACTTCTACGATTCGAAGTTCCGGGGCATCAGCTGGGAAGCTACTCGTGCCAAGTATGAACCGGTTCTTGCACATATTCGCACCGCTGAAGAGTTCCGCAATTTGATGCTCGAACTGATGGGCGAACTGCGCGGTTCGCACATGGATTATGTTCTTGAAGAATCGAAACCGGCTGAGACAATCAACTCAGGATACACCGGGATTGAACTCGATTTTGGATCGGTCGAATACGACAACGCATTCCGCATTGCGTCTGTGATGCCGCAATCGCCCGCTGCATTGGCGGGAGTCAAAGCCGGGGAATTCATCAATGCGATCAATGGACAGAAGGTTTCGCGAACAGAAGACTTTGAAAGTTGTTGGCCGGGCAAGTTGGCAAACGAGTGACTCTCTCTCTTGGTGCGACGGCAAATTCATCCGACCGTGATGTTGACGTCAAACCGATTGCCAACACTCAAATGCAGAACCTGCGGTATCAGAACTGGGTGGAAACACGGCGTCAACTTGTCGATTCGCTCTCGAATGGACGCATTGCCTATTTGCATGTTCGCGCGATGAATCAGACCGCGCTGCAGTTATTCAAGGAACAATTGGTTTCGATCGCGGAGTCCAAGGATGCGATGATTGTCGATGTCCGCGAAAACGCCGGCGGTTCAATTGCTGTGCACTTGCTGGGAATGCTTGACCGCACACCGTGGCTGTTGCGCCGGTTTCGTGATTTTCCACTTGTGTCTGAAAACAAGTATCGCTCCAAGGCGTTTGAGCGTCCGCAGGCGTGTTTGATCAACGGCTACTCGGGCTCCAATGCTGAGATTTTTGCCGAAGGATTCCGCCGTCACAAACTAGGTCCGATCGTCGGCACTCCAACCGGCAGTGCTGTTATCGGAACCGCCGAGTATTATCTCATCGATGGCGCGCACATTCGCCGTCCCTCCTGGGGTTCGTTTACTCTGGAAATGGAAGACACTGACCTCGTTCCGCGTCAACCCGATATCTTTATTGAGAACCTGCCGGATGATTTGCAGGCAGGGCGCGATCCCCAGCTTGTTCGGGCGGTTGCGGAATTGATGAAGTCGCTAAAATAGACTGATTGCAGTCGCTAAGACTACAATCGTAATCTGTAAATTTGCGGCCAAGGCGGGGCTGGACGCGAACTTAAGTCGTCTGTCCCACTATGTTTGCCTCATCTCGACGGTGAAGCTTTCCCCACTTTTTTACGATAACTAAAAGGAGTCAATGCATATAAGCCCTTAGTCCATTGTGCGGGCCAAAGGAACTGACCCGAACGCCGGTCGGCTTCGATAGGAGGAAGTTTTGCAAGCATCTGTGATTAACAAATCGGAACCAATTCAAGTTGTTAACAGCTCGCTGCCGGTTCTGCCGATTCGCGGAATGGTGGTGTTTCCATATCTCGTCATGCCGTTGATGATCACCGACCAAAAACAGGCTAAGCTGGTTGATGAGGCACTGATGGCGGGACGGACAATCGGACTGTGTACTCAAAAGGACTCTCAGTCGGAAAATCCCGGACCTGATGACATCTATCAGGTCGGCACTGCCGCGACGGTGCTCAAGATGTTGCGCTTTCCCGACGGATCAGTGCGGTTTCTCGTGCAGGGACTGCATCGCATTTCAATTACCAAGGTTGTCGAGACCGAGCCGTTTATTCAGGCTGAGGTCGATATCCACCACGACAAAGACACTGCCGGCGTCAAAATCGAAGCGCTTAAGCGCAATGTGATGGAACTGCTTAAGAAGGTGGTTGATCTTGCTCCGAGCCTTTCGGAAGAAATTTACATTACGGCAATCAATCAAGAGAGCGCTTCCAAGCTCGCCGATTATGTCGCATCAAATTTGAATCTCACTATCGCTAGCAAACAAGAATTGCTCGAAACCTACGATGTCCAACAGCGGCTCGAGAAGTTAGTGCAGCATCTCAATAAAGAAGTCGGCGTTCTCGAACTCTCGCAGAAAATCCAGAGCGATGCCGCTCACGAAATGGGCAAGATGCAGCGCGACTATATCCTGCGCGAGCAACTCAAAGCCATCCGCCGCGAACTCGGCGAGGCCGATGACCGCACGACTGAGATTGAAGAGTTCCGCAAGAAGATCGATGAGAATGATCTCCCCAAGCTCGCGCGCGAAGCCGCCGAGAAGGAACTTGATCGTCTGAGCAAGATGAACCCGTCATCGGCGGAGTACATTGTCAGTCGTACGTATATTGATTGGCTCACGATTCTTCCGTGGAACCGTTCTACTGAAGTCGATCTCGATATCATCAAAGCCGAGAAGATTCTTGATGAGGACCACCATGGTCTCGAAAAGGTGAAGGAACGCATCCTCGAATTTCTCGCCGTGCAAAAACTCAAATCTGAGATGAAGGGACCGATTCTGTGCTTCTCCGGCCCTCCCGGAGTTGGCAAAACCTCGCTTGGTCGTTCAATTGCTCGCGCCATGGGACGCAAGTTCCAGCGTATCGCTCTTGGCGGTATGCACGACGAGGCCGAAATTCGCGGCCATCGCCGTACTTACATCGGCTCACTGCCGGGGCGCATCGTACAGGCGATTCGCAGATGCGATTCGAATAATCCGGTGTTGATGCTTGACGAAATCGACAAGATCGGCAAGGACTTCCGCGGTGATCCGGCTTCGGCATTGCTTGAAGTTCTCGACCCCGAGCAGAACAATACGTTCTCTGATCACTATCTCGATGTGCCGTTTGATTTGTCGAAGGTGATGTTTATCACCACGGCGAATATTCTCGATACGATTCCGTCAGTGCTGCTTGACCGTATGGAGGTCATTCGTATTCCGGGTTACACCGACAAAGAAAAACTCGCAATCACGAAGAAGTATCTCCTCACGCGCGAAATCGAGAATCACGGACTCAAGAAGGCGCAACTGCAGTTCACCGATGATGCAATTCTGAAGATCATCCGCGACTACACGCGCGAATCGGGTTTGCGCAATCTTGACCGCGAGATCGCCACTGTCTGCCGCAAGATTGCCAAGAAAGTCGCGACCGGCCACGACAGCAAAACTACCGTCAAAGGCACGGACGTGCCGGAATATCTCGGCCCTGAGAAATTCGTTGCTGACCGCAGCCCGCGCGAAGGCGAAGTCGGCGTCGTGCCGGGATTGGCGTACACTTCCGTTGGCGGCGACATTCTGTACATTGAGGTTACGAAGATGGCGGGTAAGGGTCATCTGAACTTGACCGGCAGTCTCGGTGATGTGATGAAGGAATCGGTGCAGACCGCGTTGTCGTGTGTGCGTTCATCGGCAGAGGAATTGGGAATCGACCCGACGATTTTTGAGAAGATTGATTTACATGTGCATGTGCCATCGGGCGCCGTACCGAAGGATGGTCCATCGGCAGGTATCACGATTGCGACGGCGCTGGTAAGTCTGTTGACTGATCGCCCGATTCGCCCGAAGGTGAGCATGACCGGCGAGATCACATTGCGCGGTGTCGTGTTGCCGATCGGCGGCTTGAAAGAAAAGTGCCTCGGCGCACTTCGATATGGCTTCAAGGAGATCATCATTCCGCGCGACAACGAGAAAGACTTGATCGATTTGCCGCAGGAAGTGAAATCGCATTTCAAATTCCATCCGGTTGATCATGTCGAGGAAGTTTTTGCGATTGTGTTTCCGCCGAAGAAAGTGGAGAAGAAGAAGAAGTAGGGGCGTAGATTTCAAGCGTTAAGCAAAAAGCCGTCGGGAGTGTGTTCCCCCAAGGGGGACTTCGCCTGACGGCTTTTTTTGCGTGTTCGAAGCGGGCATCATCCACAACCACTCTGTGATTTCGAGATTCGACTCGCTGGTTTGGGAATCGACTTGAGTAATCTCTGACTGCAATTCTCCTTGTTGTCGGCGAGCGAAATCCCGATACTAAAATGATATGAAGCTGGTTACATCCGCGCAGATGCGCATGATCGATCATCGCGCTATCAATGAACTCGGGATACCGGGATTGCAATTGATGGAGAACGCCGGTCAAGGGATTGCCGCCTGGATTCGCGAGATATTTCGCGACAATGTCAAGGGCAAGCGCTTCGCGATTGTCTGCGGCAAAGGCAACAACGGCGGCGACGGGTATGTCATTGCGAGGCATCTGCATCAGTGGGGAGCAGTTCCGCAAGTGTTCATGCTGGCGTCTCCGGAGGAGATCAAGGGCGATGCGCTGACGAATTTGCAGCGAATTCAGGAACTGGGGATGACAATTTGGCAGACCCGACAAGGACAGCCGAATTGGATTCCCGCTTTCGCGGGAATGACGGGTCGAGGGGAAGCGGGAATGATGGCGCCTGAAGGCGCGGGAATGACAACATCGGGGAGGAATGGCTTTTCATCATATGATATGGTGGTTGACGCCATATTCGGGACAGGGTTTAGCGGCGAGGTGGATCCGGCGGTTGGTAAGGTCATCGATGCGATCAATTCTTCTGGGGCGACGGTTCTGGCGGTGGATACGCCTTCGGGTTGAATTGTGATACCGGCGAACAACCGAATTCGTGCATTCGCGCTACCTATACTGCGACACTCGCACTGCCAAAGATTGGACACTACTTCTATCCCGGTAAGTCGTATTGCGGACTAACGAAAGTTATTGATATCGGGATTCCGGCGAAGGCACTGGAAGGACTGAATCTGTCGGTTAATCTGACCACACCTTGGCAAGTACGCGACCTGATACCTGATCGGGAGCCGACGGCTCACAAGGGTGACGCTGGTAAGCTGTTTATTGTGGCGGGATCAGTCGGCATGACTGGAGCTGCCACTTTGGCGGCACAGGCTGCCGTCAAGTCGGGTTGCGGGCTGGTGACAGTCGGATGCCCCAAGAGCCTGAACGACATTTTGGAGATCAAGCTGACCGAAGCGATGACGCGGCCACTTCCTGAAGTCAGAAGCACGCGTTGTCTGGCACTTCGTGGACTCGGGGATATCCTTCAGGGAATTCACAACGCAGATGCGGCGTGCCTGGGACCGGGAGTGGGGCGACATCACGACACGAAAGAGCTATTCAAGCGACTAATTGCCAGCCTTGACCGACCGGCAGTACTGGATGCTGATGGTCTGTTTCCATTCTCCGGTCAACCGGAACTGCTTAAGGCTTGCAAGGCGGATCTAGTACTGACGCCGCATGTCGGAGAGTTTTCGCGGTTGAGCGGATTGTCAATTGAGCAAATTAATCAGGACAGAATTAAGGCGGCTTCTGATTTCGCAATTGCGACCGGAAAAGTCATCTTACTAAAAGGAGCACCGACGATTATTGCTTCGCCGGACGGCTCTTCCTATATTAATCCGACCGGCAACCCGGGAATGGCGACCGGCGGTTCAGGAGATGTTTTGTCTGGATTGATCGGTGCGCTATTGGCTCTCAGGATGGGAGCTTACGAGGCGGCAATTTGCGGGGCGTTCATTCACGGCTGGGCGGGAGACTTGGCACAGCGGGTTGTCGGGACATTTGGAATGAGCGCGAGCGACATTTCAAATCAGATTCCGAAGGCGCTAAAAGTCCTAAAAAGTTGATTTCGCGGAACTTTCAGCCCTGTAAACCATATATATATGTGGAGAGAATGAGAGATTATGAATCGGCTAATTGACATACTGGTGGATATCGCGATCGGGTTGGGAATCCTTCCGAGGCCGGTTCCGGTTCCGATAAAGAAATCCAAATCAGAGTGACAGATTCTGCTGCTCCGGGCAGTTTAATTCGGAGATAACGTTGCAATAAGATGAGAGGAGATTAGGTGAAGGTCTCCTCTCTTCGCTTTTGAGGGGCGAAATGTCAGGCACCGCAAAAGCGGCAATCGACCTGAAACGGCATTGCACCAAATCGACTTGCCTCACGTCTTATCTCACGGTACATTGCGACTATTCAATTTGTTGACAGGAAATGCTGATGAGAAAATCGATTTACATTCCACTGATAGTTTTGCTTGTCGGATTGGCGGCATTAAGCTGCAGCCGCAAAGATGATGATGAGTTGCCGGCACGCGTCGGAGACCTGCAAGTGTTTTTCGTGATTTCGGATCAGTTCGGACTGCTTCCGGATACATCGAATATACCGGTGCTGGTGAATTTGTATGCTGATACCGCGCACAGTGTGTTGGTGCGATCAGAAGCCGTGACCGCGGTCAATCACTTGACCAAGACGGTGACTATCGAGAGTATGGAACCGACATTCTTCTACATGAGTATTCAGATCAACGAACCGGGGCTTCCTCCGCCGTGCGAAGACACTCGCGTGTTTGTTCAGCAAAATCAAGTTACCCAAACTGACATGATCGAGATGGAAGTTCGAGCCAACGAGATTCGCTGTAGA
This sequence comes from bacterium, assembly GCA_016708315.1. Lineage (NCBI taxonomy): Bacteria > bacterium. The sequence goes on along the minus strand of JADJGC010000004.1, from coordinate 250,181 downwards.
TAATTGACCTGTGGACTAAACTTCGTATATTGGATTCCAAATCCAAACCGGAGTTGAGCCATAGTAGTCAATCTCGTTTCGCCAAGATCGGAAGCTGAAGTCGCGGATTTTTTCAAGAATCCCGAACGCGGCGAATCGTTGGTAGTTGCACGGGGGACGAATAGCCGATTTCTTGCACCGCACACTGATCGACCGGTAACTGTGCTGAACATGCAGAACGTTGCCCGAGTCGAACGTCTTGAGCCGGCAGACTACTACATAACTTGCCAGGCTGGAATGAGACTCGCCCAGCTACATTATATCCTCCATGAAATGAACCTGCATTTTCCGTTCCTGAATGGTGAATCTTCCGGAACAGTCGGGGGGATGGTCGCTTCGGGTCAGATTAGCGGCAGTAACGGTAGTTTCAATATCAGCCGCTGGGTTTTGGCGCTCAAGGTGACAATGGCGGATGGCAACGTTATCTCAACGGGAGCTGTAACTTACAAATCTGTAGCTGGTTACGATTTACCGAAATTGTTCTGCGGCAGTTTCGGAACACTGGGGGTGATAACTTCGGCATCGCTGAGGCTCTACCCGATTGGTTCAGGTCCTTTTGGAAAAGACATGCTCCCGGTATCGCCTCGACTGCCGATATTGACAGAAATCGGGAAGGTGCAGGCGCCGAAGAATCGCGGAAACGAGATTGCTCTGCGGATAAAGAAGGCTCTTGATCCAAGAGGGCTGTTTCCGGCGATATCAGGTTGGAACGCTTAGGGGTTGCCTTAGTATAAGAAATACATTAGTTTCCCAAAAGAGGACACCGGGATAAGTCAAGAATGTCAATGATCTTACGAATCGTCATCATACTCTTCATCGCCGCCATTCTTGGCGGAATCAACAATTTCGTTAATCCCAACAAAGTACCGTGGATCGGCAATTGGCCGTCGGAGATGTCTGACACCGACACCAATTGGACCTCGTTGTCGTATGAAAAGGGCGATCCGCCAACTTTGCGGTTATCGGAGGCGTTTGATCGATGGGCATCAAAGTCGTACATCTTCATAGACGCTCGTGAACCGGAAGAGTATGCCGAGGGTCACATTGAGGGCGCAATTAGTTTGCCCTATGACTATTTCGATGATTACAAAGACAAGGTCCTACCGACTCTTCCGAAGGATGCTTCAATTGTCACCTACTGTTCGGGTTCCGAATGTGAGGCTTCGCTGTATTTGGCCCGCTTCCTGGTTCAGGAATATGGTTACAAGAATGTAGAAATTTTCTTTGGCGGCTGGTCACAGTGGAGCAAGAAGCAGTTACCGATTGAGGGCAAGTATGGCAATGACGAGGGGGCGCATTAGCGATGGAATCGATATTGCGCATAGTCCTTGGAATTCTCGTTGCCGGGTCTTCGATCGTAAGCATTTTTGCGCCAGAGATGATTCCGGTAACGGCGAGTCTTCCGGTCAAGATTGGCATGACGGTTCTCGGACTCTGGATACTATCGGGAATTGGCAAAGGCCAAATCAACTTTGTACTTCGTCTGATCATTGGGATCAGCTTCGTTTATGCCGCTGTTGATAAGATCATTCACCCGGATCAGTTTGCCCGCATCATATACAACTACCATCAGGCGCCGGGACAGCTGATCAATATCTTTGCGCTCTTTTTGCCTTGGGTTGAGTTGATTACCGGCGTGTTAGTCATAGTTGGCTATTGGGAAAAGGCGGCAGTAGTAGTGATCGGCGGCATGCTGGTGATGTTCATTATTGCGCTGTCGATTGCGTTGATGAAGGGTGTCAATATCGAGTGTGGTTGTTTCTCGACGACTTCGAAAGCAAAAGGGCCAATCAAGGATTTGATCTTCAGAGATGCTTTGATGCTGCTCGGCTGTGGCGTATTGCTGTGGGCGCGGAAGAGCTGGATGGCGATTGAACGGCAGTACGCGAGACGATAGTTTAGTAGTCTGAATCGTTGTGCAGAATAAGATAAAGTATATTACACTACTGCCGGCGTTGCAGACCACAATCGAACCTGATAAACCGCTCAGTTTAGTCGAGATCGAGTAACTCACACGAGTACCATCAACCGGTATTCTTGATTCGCCGCCGGGGGCAAAAATAGTTCCATCGAAACTAACGTATTCGAAACCGAAATCGACCCAACAGTTCGTGGGATTCACTCCAAGGTGAGACGATACTCCGGTGTGAGTGAGGTCGTCCTCGCCAAAAGTCTTAAGAATCGGCCCCGCGGCAAGGTCAATACTTGACTGCCTGCCAAGCCAGTAGCGAACACGCGGCTTAACTCCAAATTGACTGCGCCAATCATCGGAATTGAGAAAACCTGAGAATCCTATCGCCCAGCGTTTTGTGACATTGCGCATGTAGCCCAACTCCCAAGTAAAGACCGTCTCCGATTCCGAACGCGTTTCACCGGCTATTTTGTAGTCACCAAAACGCTTGCCGACGCCAAACTCGGTCAACATAAACGATTTTGTCCGTTCAAAGGAATTTGGTGAAGAGTGACGCCTGCTGGCTGCGCAATGGCCGATGCGACGTAGGTCCAGGAAAGCCAGGATTATCAGGACTATTCGGTCAATCATCTTCATAGTAGGTATACGACTTTTATTCCAATACGCCCGGAAATATGTCAGGTTTTTCGTCGGGCTTATGACTCGTAGGTCGCGAAGAAATGGATCAGGGCAATGATCGGGGTGAGGATTGCACAAGCGGTTCCGGCATAGCTGCCGACACGGATGCCCGCGTACAGCGTCGATTCGGTACTTTTGTAGACAATAACTTCATTTGAACCACCGACGCCGAAGACTGTGTTGATCGGGATGATTTCCACGCCGAGAGTCAACATCACCCAATCGCGATAGCTGTAGCTGATGTGTCCGGCGAGGCCGGGTGATTTTCCATAGTAGGAACCGAAGTTTCCGATTATTGGCCCGGCGGACAAGTCGATACTCTGGTCCGATGTCAGCCAACGGCGAAGGCGCGGTTTGATTGCGAGGCGCGAGCCGGAGTCATCGAGGCTGTAGTATGCGGTAGCTCCGAGCGCCCATTTTTGTGACAGGTTGCGCATGGCGCCCATGTCGACATTGAGATGGTAGTTCTTGTTGTTGTTTTCGGCATCGTCGAATGAGCCGGATTGGGTGATGCGATAGTCGTAGCCGAATTCGGTGATGAGGAAATTCTTCGTGATCTCAAGTGGTCGCGGGTGAAAGGTGAGCGTGCGTTGGTTGGTCTGGCCAAAGGCGGTGACAGTGGTTAGGAATAAGAAGAACAGAATGGGAATCGATATTCGCATTTGGCAAAGGAAGTGGAATTGCCGGTGCATGGCAACGAATTTGTGGTGAGGTAATGGCGTCAGGTCGCCTCCCGCGAAGGAAATGAGTGTCGAACGGCGGGATTTTGGCGCGGGAGAAGACCTGACGCAACTTTGATATAGTTTTGGACGCCCACGAGGGGTGGCTACGGGGTTTGGCTCGACCGATGTGGTTAACGTCCACAAGGGGTTAGGTTATGGGAAATGAAACTGCAATTTGGGCAGAGTAGATATAATACTGGGGTGGCAGGGGTCGAACCTGCGACCATCTCCTTAACAGGGAGCCGCTCTGCCAGCTGAGCTACACCCCAATGTGTCTTATGGTTAATCGACAATATAGGTAGATATACTTAATCTCCAAGCGGATTCTGGTTAGGTGACTGTTCAGAAATTGCGTTGTAGGCGGTCTCTATAAAGCAAATGCAAAAAAAGAAGCTCGGGTGTGAGTCACCGAGCTCCAAGTGCAGGTACCGATTTGTGAGGTTCGGTTGGTGGAACTTCGGTCGCGCAGTTTCTTCCTGATGAATCCGACGACAGAAGCCTTGAGAAGGAAAAATCGTCACGGGGAATACGCAAACGAATCAGCGGTCCAATACCGATCCGCTTGTTGATTGATCCCTCTCACTGATAATATAGTCTCGAGGTCCATTTTTAGCAACAGGTGAATGAAAAGGAAGGCAGGTCTCTAAGGAGACCTGCCCTACAACACTGCCCTGCTTTTCGCCAAAAATCACTGACTAACGACAAGTCGGCGCTGGTCCCCCCAGAAAGATGTAAGCGATCAGGAATACCGCATCGCTAATGGAGACGGCGCTGCTTTGATCGACATCCAGCTCATCGACGCAGATTTCGGTTGGCCAACAGCCCTCAAAGATAATGCAGATGTATCTGATCACATCCGAGACATTGACTCTGCCGTCGTTATTGGTATCCCCCGGGAGGTTGCAGCAATCCGGTGTCAGTGTCGGATAGAATTCCTCAAATGTTGTATGGTCAAAAGCATAGGCAAAGACTGCGTCTTCCTGCCCGGCAGGGGCTTGCGACGGTGTAGAGGTGGTCCACGCCAGGGATATCGACTGTTCCGAGTTGACTACGGGAGTCGAGACGAAAATCTTGGCGATTGGCTCTTCGGACGGGTTGTTGTCGTAGCGCATGCCGATGAGAGTTAACTCCCCTTGCGCAGCGTCGATGTATGCCTTGTTCAGGAGCGAGGGCGTCGCCGGTGTTACGGCTGGTATGCGAATCGAATCGATCACGGGGATGGCACCGGCGATGCGCAAGCGCAGCGGAAAACAGTAAGCTTGGACTCCGTTTGGTGTCGAGAGGTGCAGATCGATCTCGTATCTTGACTTGTTCTGCGGAATGGCGTCGGGATAGAGCAGTTTCGCGACGGCGCTCATCGCCGGGCTGTAAGGCGGGTTTGTCGGCGGGCATTGGGTGTCCCACCAATCACAGGGGAAAACACAATTGATGATGAAGACTTGATCGCGATAAGTGAGTTTCTGACACAGGTCGAAATCGGCACGATTGAAGTCGTCCGGAGGGACGTCGCCTTCGAATAGGTACTTGAACGCCGCCACCATGTCGCCAACAGACGTTGCGCCGTCGGCGTCAAAGTCGCCGCAGCTTCCGACTTGGGCGAAGGAGGGTCGTGCGAGCAGCAATAGCACAGCTAACAGGAGTAGTTTTGGCGTTTTCATATTGCCTCTTCAGGGGTTTGTGGTTTCGGCAATAATATAGTGTGGAGAGGCGATTTTAGCAAGAGGGATTGGTTCGGCGCAAGAACTGACGCAACGGGAAGGTGGCGCCTTCGGCAGGAACACAGGGCTCCTGAGTTACTGAATCGTGGAAAGACCAATTGCCGCGGCGTATCATCGACCAATTTGGTCGGAGCAATCAATATCTAAAGTGTCGCTTTTGGGGGTTGACTTTAGAGGGCATAATTCTCTATTTTCCAAAAGCTTCGGAAAGAGAGGTTTATTGGATGTCTTCAACAGAATTAGCTCAAAAATCCCCCGGATTATCGACAGGGTTAACATCGAGTTCAATCGGCAAAAAGCTGTTCGTCGCCATATCCGGCGCCGCGCTGCTGGCATTTGCATTTGGACACATGGTCGGCAACTTGCAGGTGTTCATGGGACAGGATCAAATCAACAAATATGCTCATGCTTTGCAGGGTTTGGGTGCGGCGTTATGGGTCATCAGAGTCGGCCTGATTGTTATGGCGATTCTTCATATCTGGTTTGCAGTCAAACTTAAGTTGGAGAACTGGAAAGCGCGGCCGGTCAATTACGCTTACAGCAATACGGTGCAAGCGGGGTTGGCATCACGGACGATGATTTGGAGCGGATTGCTGGTTTTCAGTTTCATCACCTATCACCTGCTGCATTTCACGATTCTGGCAACAAACCCGGAATACAAGTCGCTGACGGCGATGCTGAATGGGCAGGAAGTTCACGATGTTTATTCCATGATCATCTATGGATTCAAGCAGCCGTTGATTTCGGGATTCTATATCGTGATGATGTTCCTGCTGGCTTACCATTTGAGCCACGGGATCAAAAGCATGTTCCAGACAATGGGATTGAACAATGAACGCTACGAACCGAAGCTGAACAAACTCGCGATTGCAATCGCGACGATTATTTTCCTCGGCTATATCTCGATACCGGTGGCGATTCTCGCCGGACTGGTGAAACTACCGGGAGGGATGACAATATGATAACTCTTGACGCGAAATGCCCAACCGGACCACTTGAGAAGAAGTGGGAAAAGCACAAATTCGATCTTAAGCTGGTTAACCCGGCGAACAAGCGCAAGTATACGGTCATCATGGTTGGAACCGGACTTGCCGGCGGATCGGCGGCGGCGACAATGGCCGAATTGGGATACAATGTCCTGGCGTTCTGCTATCAGGACAGTCCGCGCCGAGCGCACAGTATTGCGGCGCAGGGCGGGATCAATGCCGCGAAGAATTATCAGAATGACGGCGATTCTGTTTATCGATTGTTTTACGACACGATCAAGGGCGGAGATTTCCGTGCCCGTGAAGCGAACGTGTATCGGCTTTCCGAGGTGTCGCAGAACATCATCGACCAATGCGTGGCGCAGGGTGTGCCTTTCGCACGCGAATATGGCGGACATCTGGCGAATCGATCTTTCGGCGGCGCGCAAGTGTCGCGAACATTTTATGCGCGCGGGCAGACCGGGCAGCAACTATTGTTGGGATGTTATTCGGCACTGTCGCGGCAAATTGGTCTCGGCAAGGTCAAGATGTTTCCGCGTACGGAGATGCTTGATCTGGTGCTGGTTGACGGCCACGCCAAGGGAATCGTCGTTCGCGATCTGGTCACCGGCAAGGTCAGCTCCTATTCGGCTGATGCCGTGGTACTCGCGACCGGAGGATACGCGAATGTGTTCTTCCTGTCGACCAATGCGACCGGCTGTAATGTGACGGCGACGTATCGCGCTTACAAACGCGGTGCGCTGTTTGCGAATCCGTGCTATACGCAGATTCATCCAACCTGCATACCCGTTTCTGGTGATCACCAATCGAAGCTGACGCTGATGTCGGAGTCACTTCGTAATGATGGCCGCATCTGGGTGCCGAAGGCGAAGGGCGACAAACGCGCACCAGGTGCGATTCCGGAATCGGATCGCGACTATTATCTTGAGCGCAAATATCCGAGCTACGGCAATTTGGCGCCGCGCGATATAGCTTCGAGAGCGGCAAAGGAAGTTTGCGACGAAGGACGCGGAATCGGCGAGACCGGGCTGGGCGTGTATCTTGATTTTTCGGAATCAATTTCGCGACTGGGCGAGGCGACAATCGCCGAGCGCTATGGCAACTTGTTTGATATGTACGAGCGCATCACCGGCGAGAATCCATACAAGGCGCCGATGCGCATTTATCCGGCGCCGCACTATACGATGGGCGGGCTTTGGGTAGACTATAATCTGATGAGCAATATTCCGGGATTGTTCGTGATCGGTGAAGCGAACTTCTCGGATCACGGCGCGAATCGACTGGGAGCTTCGGCGCTGATGCAGGGTCTGGCGGATGGGTACTTCATTCTGCCGTACACGATCGGTGATTACTTCGCGCGCACCGGCGCGAAGAAGATTCCGAGCGACGGGCCGGAGTTTAAGAAAGTCGAAACCGAAGTTGCCGAGAAGACGAAGAAACTTCTCGCGATCAAGGGCAAGAAGACGGTGCTGGAAATGCACCGGCATCTCGGCAAGGTGATTTGGGAATACTGCGGCATGTCGCGCAACGATGCCGGACTCAAGAAGGCGCTGGCGGAGATTCCGACAATTCGTGATGAGTTCTGGAAAAACGTGACGGTGCTCGGCGGCGGCGAAGAGTTGAATCAATCGCTGGAACGCGCCGGACGCGTGGCGGATTTCCTGGAGTTTGGCGAACTGATGTGCAATGACGCTTTGATGCGCACCGAATCGTGCGGCGGACATTTCCGCAGTGAAAGCCAGACGCCGGACGGCGAAGCCAAGCGCGACGACGAGAAGTTCACCTATGTTTCGGCATGGGAGTACACCGGAGTCGGCAGTGCACCGAATCTTCACAAAGAACCGTTGAACTTCGAATTTGTCCAGCCGGGACAAAGGAGTTACAAATAATGAATCTGACATTGAAAGTTTGGCGGCAGAAAAGTCGAAATGACCAGGGCCGGATTGAAACCTACCCTGCCAACGATATCAGTCCCGACATGTCGTTCTTGGAAATGCTCGATGTGGTCAACGAGGGTCTCGTCAAGGCGGGTACCGATCCGATTGCGTTTGACCACGATTGCCGCGAAGGTATTTGCGGAACGTGTTCGCTCACCATCAACGGGATTCCGCACGGACCGGAACGCGGGACGACGTCGTGCCAGTTGCATATGCGGCATTTCAAAGACGGCGATACGATTTATATCGAGCCGTGGCGCGCGGCGGCATTTCCGGTGGTGCGTGATTTGATTGTCGACCGTTCGGCGTTTGACAAGATCATGCAGGCGGGCGGATTTGTTTCGATCAACACCGGTGGTGCGCCCGATTCGAATGCGGTGCCGATCCCCAAGGATGCGGCCGAGACCGCGATGGATGCTGCGGCCTGTATCGGTTGCGGCGCGTGCGTGGCGGCCTGCAAGAACGCCTCGGCGATGCTGTTCGTTTCGGCGAAGGTGGGGCAGTTTGCCTCGCTGCCGCAAGGACAAGCAGAGCGCGAACGGCGCGTGCTGGCGATGGTCGGCGCGATGGATGATGCCGGATTCGGAAATTGCACGAATTACTATGAATGCGAAGCGGTGTGTCCGAAGAATATTTCGGTGAAGTTTATTGCGATGATGAACCGCGAATATATGCGGGCGCTGCGGAGACCGCCGAGAGTTGGTGCGAGTGGAGGGGCGGGGTAGGGCCGCAAGTACAATTTGTAGGTCGGGTTCCCGGCGGAACGCGGAACCCGATAATTCTCAAACATTGCACTTTGGAGCATGATTAGTGCGCATCGAGATAACCAAGAGCTATACAATCGATATACCAGAAAACGTTATCGAAGACGTCGATGGGACCGTTACCAGCTACTGGAAGAGAGGCGAGGATTCCGCGCTTCAACTCTCGAGTATTTACTTGCGTACCGGTGATCAAATCCCGTCCCCAACAACGAATGGATGAAAGACTAGCACGAAAAGAGAATGTGTCGCCAATAGCATTCCAAGTTGAGACTGTTGCGCCTGACCATGCAGGTATTACATTCGTTGATGAGCAAGGGACTCTGTGGCTGTACGTCTATTTGGTGTGGTCTGATCTAAGCATCTTCGCTACTGTGTTTGTACCTCACGACGGAATCAACTTGCGCGATACGGGCAGTATCAATCAATGAGGTCGATTCGGCGAACATATAATTAGTTGAGTTCGAGGGTCGGGTTCGGCGGTTCGCTGGGTGGGCGACTTATCTGCAAGACCATGAATACAACCCCTTGCTCCCTTTGTTAAGGGGAATAACAACAAGTCAGAGAACCGGGCTCGCAAACCAAGCCCCTACTGAGTCTTGCCGTAGCCGTTTGTGGCTTCAGGGCTCAGATTCTACAGGGAACGAATGGGCTTTGCCGGCGTTACTAATTCTTGAAAATCGCGGTCAAGCAAATGGCTGTTGGGCGGCGTAATACCTTAGCAAACAAGTAATTGTAGAGTAAAGGAATCGATAAATATGTATCCAGAAGAATTAGTGACGCCGATGCGCAAAGAGTTGACCAGCGTGGGATTCGAAGAGTGGCGCAATGCCGCCGATGTCGAAAAGGCGCTGGGCGAAAAGACCGGCAGCGTGCTGGTTGTGTTCAACTCGGTGTGCGGATGCGCCGCCGGAAATGCGCGCCCGGGAATCAAGATGGCGCTCAAGCATAAGAAGCTGCCGCAAAAGCTGGCGACGGTATTTGCCGGACAGGACAACGATGCGGTCGCCAAGGCGCGCGCCTATACGACCGGATATCCGCCGTCATCGCCCTCGGTGGCGCTGTTCAAGGACGGCAAGCTGGTGTATATGATGGAGCGGCACCAGATCGAGGGGCATCCCCCGCATGAGATCGCGGAGAATTTGACCAAGGCGTTTGACGCGAATTTGTAGGGGCGCAAGGCGCGGACAAGACACACCCCGTCTCGACCGCCCTCATTCTTCGGGCATCCAGCCACCCCTCTCTAGAAATTTAAACTTAACGCTGGAGCTCGCTTAATTGCCGAATGACGCAACATCCGAATCGCGGGAATGACACAATCGCGAGGTTTAGATAGTTGAATATGAAGCTACTTGAAGATTACAGGCCGGAGACCAAGTTGTGGATCTATGCGTTTTCGCGCAGGCTGGATGCCGGCGAAGTAACTTTGGTCTACACCGTGCTTAAGAACTTTGTCGATGATTGGAAGTCGCATCAGCACGACGTGCGCGGAGCGTTTGAGATTGTGCACGACCAGTTTGTGCTTATCGCCGCTGAAAGCGACAACGGGATTTCGGGGTGTTCGATTGATTCGAGCGTGGCGGTGTTCAAGTGGTTGAAGGCGCAGCATAATCTTGATGCGCTCGACCGCGGTTTCGTTTTCTACCGCGACGGTGATGTTGTGCGGACAACGACGCGCAGTGAGTTTCAGGGGCTGGTCGATGCGGGCAAAATCAACTCCGACACAAGTGTGTTCAATAACACGATTACGACGATAGGCGATCTTCACGCCGACAAGTGGGAAGTGCCGCTTTCTCAGAGCTGGCACGCGCAGGCGTTTAGCGCTTCGTAGGTTGCGATAGCGCCAGGGCAGGAAAGACACACCCCGTCTCCGAGCCTCATTCTTCGGCTCGGAGCCACCCCTCTCAAGAGGGGAATTTAACAAGTCATTTAACGAGAGCGGTAAAGACACCCCAAGAATCCGTTTGGAAAAAACGGTAATCGGGCGTTGATTCATTCCCAAATGAACAAGGATATTCTCAAGCTCGCGATTCCCAGTATCATTACCAATGTTTCGGTGCCACTGCTAAGCTCGGTCGATACGGCTTTGGTGGGGCATCTGGAGCATCAGTATTATCTCGGCGGCGTGGCGATCGGGGCGATGATATTTAATTTCATTTTCTGGGCGTTTGGATTTTTGCGGATGGGAACGACGGGGCTGACGGCGCAAGCATACGGCGAAAATAATCAACGCGAATGCGGTTTGATTCTGAGCCGGGCAGTGATTGTGGCACTGATCGCGGGAGTCGCGCTGATCCTGCTTCAGACACTGATTCATTGGACGGCGTTTCAATCGGTGACGGCGAGTGATGATGTTGAGAAGCAGGCGGCGATCTACTTTGATATTCGCATCTGGAGCGCACCGGCGGCGCTGTTGATTTATGCGATCCAAGGCTGGTTCTTGGGAATGCAAAACGCGCGTTACCCGATGATCATTGCGATATTTATCAACTGCCTGACAATCGCTCTTGATGTGTTTTTTATACAAGTGCTTCATCTCAAGGTCGCCGGTGTGGCGCTGGGGACATTGATCGCACAGTACTGCGGAGTAGTGCTGGCATCGGCGCTGTTCTATTTCAAGTATCGCGAATATGCGACAGGGATCGTGCGCAAACAGATACTCGATGTGGCGGCGATGAAGAAGTTCTTCTCAGTCAACCGCGATATATTTCTACGGACGATGCTGTTGATAGCGACCTATACATTCTTCACCGCGAAGTCGGCGGAGTACGGCGATGACGTATTAGCGGCGAATACGATTCTGATGCAATTGTGGATGATATTGGCCTACGGCGTGGACGGATTCGCCTATGCCGCGGAAAGTCTGGTCGGCAGGTTTGTCGGGGCGAAGGATTTGGTGAATCTCAAGAAGGCAGTGAAACTGATATTCGTGTGGGCGGTGGCGCTGGGCGGCATCGTAACTCTGGCCTATCTCTTCTTCGGTGAGCTGATTGTCCGGTTGTTCACGAGCAACGAGATTGTAGTCGCGACGGCGATGACGTTTTTCATTTGGACGATTATTGCCCCGCTGGTGAACGGAGTCTGCTTTGTGTGGGACGGCGTATTCATCGGCGCCACGGCGACAAAGGCGATGCTGATCTCGATGGCGATTGCCACGGTCGTGTTCTATTTTCCAGTGTATTATCTGGCAGAACCGCATATCGGCAACCACGCGCTGTGGCTGGCAATGATTGCTTACATGGTGGTGCGAGGAGTGACCTTGACACTTTATGCGCCGGGCGCCGTCTATCGCAAGATCGCCTGAGCGGGAACTACGACCGCGCGAATGCGTGTAATCGAATAATGGATATTGTCAATTTGAATTCGGAGGATAGATCCCGGTGAATACTTTTCTACGCGTCGCTGTTCTTATCATGGGGGCATTGTTGCTGTCTGTTGCGGCAACGATTTATGCACAAGAGCCAATGAGTACGGATCAATTGGATGGACGGATTTATGCACCGGAGTTTCCGGTCGGATTGGATTGGCTGAACTCGCTTCAACCAATGACATTGCAGCAATTTCACGGCAAGATTGTGTTGGTCTATTTCTGGTCGATGTCTTCAATGGACTGCATAACAGTGGTGCCGGAGCTGGAGCAGTTGCGCCAGAAGTATCAGGAAGAACTGATCGTTGTCGGAATTCACTCGCCGCGGTCGGAATATGAAAAAGACAGCGACGCAATCAGGCACGCCCTGCTGCGGAATGAAATCACGATTCCCGTTGTCAACGACAGCGGCTCGCAGTTGTGGAATGAGTATGGGATGAAGTCGCGTCCGTCGTTCGTGCTGGTCAACACGGCGGGACGAGTCATCGGCGTTCATGAAGGGACCGGCGTATTCGAGCTTTTCGACGGAATCATTGCGCAGGCAATTCCTTACTTCGATGCTGACTCTTTGATCGGCCGCCATAAGATTGGCTTCGTCCCGGAACTATATCGCAAGGAGCAGTCGCTTCTCAAGTATCCATCCGGCCTCGTCGCCGACTCCGGTGGTGCGCGTCTTTACTTGAGTGATGCAGGCAATCATCGGATTCTGGCGATGACGACAGCCGGTAAGATTGAGTTCATTGTCGGAAGCGGCTTGAAAGGCAACCAGGACGGTGCATTGACTGAAGCGCGATTCAATCATCCGCAGGGATTGGCATTGGTTGGAGATCGCTTGTATGTTGCGGACACGGAGAATCACGCGATCCGCGAGGTTGATCTTACGGCGAAGAAGGTCAAGACGGTAGCCGACGCTTCGGCTGGAATGAAGTACCCGCGCGATCTGGTGGCGCTGGATGGCAAGTTGTATGTCACTGCTTCCGGTAACAATCAGATTTGGGTGGTTGATTTAGCATCCAGTCGTGCAAGTCACTTCGCCGGGTCGGGACAATTTGGAAGTGCGGATGGAGCATTTAATGAAGCCACAATGTCGCGCCCGAGTGGAATTACGACGGATGGGACGAGGCTGTTTTTTGTCGAAAGCGAAGGCAGTGCGATTCGTTCTATTGATGTAGCTACCGGACAAGTGGAAACATTAGTTGCCACTGGGCTGCGGTATCCTCAAGGTATTGAGTATCGAGACGGGATGCTGTATGCGACGGACAGCTACGATCAGAAGGTAAAGGTCGTTAACCTGGCGACAAAGGCGGTGAGCGATTTCGTCGGCAGCGGGCGCAAAGGATCAAACAATGGCGAAGCGGCGTTAGCGAGTTTCTTCGAGCCGACAGGTTTGGCAGTTGTTGGCGGGAAGCTGTTCGTTGCGGATTGCAATAATCAGCAAGTTCGCATTGTCGACATAGCGACACAGAAAGTCAGCAGTTTGCAGTTAACAAATCTTGGCAAGATTGCGGTGCAGACGAGGGCCAACTTCGCCGGTAAGGAAATGAAATTACCCCCGGCGAAATTGAAGAGCGGCGCGGGCAAGATCAGTATCGCATTGATGATACCGGATGGATATCGGATGCTGGAGCGCGAGGCGTTCTTTGTCGATTTCCGTTCCAGCGATTCCAAGGTGGTTGCATTTACCGCCAAGCCCAGTGAAGTTGTTTTGAATCAGGCGACCGGCGAGTTTGAGATTCCGGTGAGCGGAGCGGTCGGTTCTGCCAGCGTGACGATTGACATCGTTCTGAATATGCGGAAAGAAGGGGCGACGACGATTTACTACGACATGATTCGCGCGGTCGTGCCGGTGACATTTGAGGAGAAGGGATCGAGCGGATTTGGAGTCGGGGTAAGGGTGAGTGCGATGCCGCGGATGTAGTCGTTGCAATAGACTTTAGACGGGACGGGCTTGCCGAATTTGGCAAGCCCGTTTTCTTTTTTGGACGATTTGATCTTGAGCGTTATTGCGAATCCGACTCAGATACCGAATCCGTTTCCTGGTACCTTGTGCCGTCTTCCGGCCAGAATTGAATTGTCGGTGCCATAGTGGTGAAGCCATCACAAGGGGGCGGGCCGCTTATGAACACGTAGTTCACCAGATAAACAGCATCACCAATATTGATCTTCGCGTCGCAATTGACATCGCCGGCGATCAACGGCATCGGAGCTGCTCCGTGCGCAAAAATGAAACTGACGATGAAGACAATGTCGGAGACATCGACGCGGGCGTTGCCATTGGCATCGCCGAGCGTCATGGTGCGGAAGCTGAAGACCTGTTCGGACCAGCGTTCGCGGTTGAACTGATGTTGTGCACGCACTTTCCACCAGTAGCGCGTTCCCCACGCGAGCGGATTGGACGGGGTGAAGCTATTCTCAGTGAGGCTCTCATTGATGTTTACGAATTCAAACAGGCTATCTACCGACAAATAGAGCGAGTAGGAAGTTACCGAGTACTGGTAGCCATCGTCGGTTGAGTCCCACGCAAACGTTGGTGTGCGGCTGTCGAGTGCGACCACAGGCGTGTTTGCCGGGAGGATCAAATCAAAAGCTCTCGAGCGTCAGGTCTGCGGCCGGGAATGCACCGATGTCATTTCGCGATCCATCGGGATCGTTGAATTCCGAACTTGGGTTGCCGGCATCGACGCCGGGGGATTCGGGATAGAGTTCGAAATGAGCAGAGTCGATCGATATGAACATCGGATCGACGGAAAAGTTGTGGACACCCAGACCCTCGACGACATCAAAGTTTGGAGAGCAGTTGTAGACCAAGTTGTAGTCGGCCGGACCAAAATTGCCCTTGAGACCAAATGAGGTCGAATTCACCACAATGTTGTTGTAAGCCTTCGTCAGTTTGGTTTCTGAAAGTATTCCACCACGATTATTAACGAAGGTATTGTCGAGTATGTCACACCGCCCGCTAAAGATAAACACGCACTGATTGCGAGCGAGATTGTTCACAAACAAGTTTTCTCGGATTATTGGATGCGAACTCTGGCTGCGGATAATGTATTCGTAACCGTAAATCGTGTTCTTGAAGAGATTGTTTTGAATGACTGGTTCAGCACCGTCAACAATCGAAATGAAGCTCGTGCCTTCAAATGTAAATCCACTGATAATCGCCGGTATTCCTGGCAGAGAATTGACGACAATTCCGGTGTTCTTCAGTGAAGTAAACTGCGGCCCGGCAGACGTCGTCAATATTATATGTTTTTTGAGGAGATTGAGTGACTCGATGTAGATACCAGGCTCGACGACTACGGAATCGCCTTCCTGGGCAACGGAAATGGCGCCGGCTATGGTGCTGAATTGAGATGGAACCGAGTGCACCGCTGGCTTTCGTGCGAAGAAGGAGCTTGTTTCCGACCAGGGCGAGAGTTCGCGGTTGTCCGAAGCGCGGACGCGCCACCAATAGTAGCGGAGCGACTCTAGATCTTGGACAATCTTAGAAAATGTTGAATCAGCCTGGCCAATTACAGAAGGCTGCAAATCTATTA
The DNA here is from genome assembly GCA_016708315.1 of bacterium. Classification (NCBI taxonomy): domain Bacteria; species bacterium. The sequence continues at coordinate 234,528 of JADJGC010000004.1, read as the reverse complement.
GTTGAGTGAGTCCCTCGTCTGCGTACACTTCAAACCGGTAAGTGAGGCTGTCTTGCTGTGCGTCGTTGGAGTTTTGCACCAACAATCTGGTAATAGCAGCCGGTGATTCACCCATATCTCCAGGTCGAAGTAGTACTGGTGCAGATGGCGGCGAATTCAAGCGAAAGATGAAGTCAATCCACTCACCCCAGAAAGAACCGTTGAAGAGTCGAATCCTCCCCGTATAGCTCCGCCCGTCAACGAGGGTTTCGCCTTGATACCGAGCAAATTGGTCGGTGCTAACAACTTCTCCACTATTCCACCACTCGGCCAAGTCCCAATTGTCATCTGATCCGATTTCGATGTGGTAACCACCGGGTGAAAACATCGGATCGTCGACGAAGTTCCAATATATGTTGGGGTCATCTTCAACGACCCATAAGTTGTGACCGGAGCCGACGGTCACTGAGGTCGCAATCGGCAGTTCCATTCGGTAATAGACGGCTCCGATATCGCTGATCGAGCTGTCAGGATCTCGATACTGCGGATCGGGATTTCCTTTATTGGTACAAGGTGATCCCTCCAGTAGTTGAAAATCCCCATTGGCAGGATCAGCGAGCAGTGGATTAGCAAACAAATTGTGGGCTGAAAGTGGTTCAAGATAATCATAGTTTGGGTTATTCTGCCAGAGACAGTTGTAATCAAATGTAGCAAAATATCCGTGAACACCGTACTGCACGGAATTGCTGATGATATTATTCATGGCAATGGTCTGATGAGAATTCGAATAGAATCCTCGGGAGTTCCCATAGAAGGTGTTGTTGATGATGCTTGTGGCGCCTGCATCGGCGCCGACACAAGCCCAACCAACGGAATTGGCGAAGAAGATATTGTGAGTGATCAATGGATGTGTACCGGAGCATCGAATCGTCACCATGCCGGCGGATAGTCCTGTAAAGATGTTGCCCCGGATAACTGGTGAGGCACCATTTTCGATTCCAACATTGTAGTCCGCGTTGTTTCCTGTGAGAGTGAAACCGCGAAGCTCCGTATTGGAAATTGCTGCTCCATTGAAGACTAGAAGTGGTTGCTCCCTCGTGTTGCCAAGTGAGGGGCCTTGGAGAAAAGTAACCAACGGGCCGGCTTCAGAGATAATCATGACGTTCTTTTCAGCAATTCTGATAAAGTTGGGGTAGAAGCCCGGGGCAACCAGAACGGTGTCCAGTTCAGAACACGCGTCGATTGCAGCCTGAATTGTCGGGTATTCGGACGGGACCCGCCAGCTCTTGCCTGACCTGACATAGAAGGGGACCATCTCCGACCAAGACGAGTGTTCATAGCCGTCATTTGATCGAGTTCGCCACCAATAGTATTGATCGGGGGCGAGTTCAGTAATCCGTTGCGAACGGGTGACCGGGAGTGCTGAGGGGACAGAGTACTCCAGATATTCTAAAAAATCTCGCGCAGAATCGGAGTAGACTTCGAAATCATAGGTGATCGGATCAGACTCGGCGTCGCTCGAATTATTGACTGAAAGCTCAACCGCTGTTGACGACATGGTGTCGGTGACCGTTGGAGCCAAAGGTGTCGGCACTGTCGGCAAGGAATTCATGCTTAGAAGAAAGCCATACCAAGAACTCCAGGCGGTTGTATTGCCAACGCGTATTCTACCCAAGTAGATATTGCCGTCGATCAGTTCCAGTCCGTCATAAGTAGCCATCCCCGTCGCGCTAAGGACCTCGCCTGTCGACCACAATTCCGCAACGGTCCAATCGAAGTCGGTGCCGATTTCAATTTGATACCTCGATTGAGGTTCGGTCGTGGTGTCACTATACCCCCACAGGAATGTCGGTGCGTGGTTGGTGATGTGGTGAAAAGGTGAACCATCGATGGCGAAGTTACTAACTCCATGGTAATCGAGCACCAGCGGAAAGACGCCGATATCATTACGGCTACCGTCGGGATCTTGATATTGGAACGCCGGATCGCCAGCGTCGACACATGGTGAACTTGCGAGGAGACGGTAGTCATATTCAGGTCGATTGACAAAATGCGGGTCGCCAGATATGCTGTTTGTAGGCGCGGCACCGTATTGATAGTCAGGGTGATTGTTCCAGACATTATTGTAACTAAGGGTGCCAAAACTGCCGTGAACACCATACTCAGCCGAGTTGGAAACAATATTGTTTATTGCGATAGTATTCGTCGAGAGCGAGTAGAATCCCCGCGTATTGGAATCGAATGTGTTGCTGACAATTGTCACGTTTCCGCTGTATACACCCACACATGCGTTGCCAACTAGATTTGACGCGAAGATGTTGCGTTCGATGACTGATGCCGCATTCTCAACGTGAATTATTCGCAAGTCGATATTGAGGTCTCTGAATACGTTGTTTCGAATCCGTGGAGCTGCACCGTTTGAAATCAAGATGAAATCCTCGGCTCGACCCATATCGAAGGTGAATCCGCTCAACTCGGCCGATGCCGGTTCTGAACTTTTGAAAAGAACCAGTGGCGCGCCATAGTTAGCGCCGCTTGGCGAACGTAGATAAGTAACTGTGTTGCCTTCGCTAGATCGAACACTCACACCTTTTCCAAGATAGTCAAGGCGTTCGGTATAGATTCCCGGAGCGACAAGTACTATGTCGCCGTGTTGGCTGGCGTTGATTGCTGACTGGATGGTTTGGTAATCTTCCGGAACGTTGAGTGTAGCTGCTGTAAGCGACGCGCTCAAGATCAGAATGCCCAGGATGACCTTTGAAATGCCCATGATATTGTCCTCGCAAGAAGAGAAATGTTACTGCTGCAAAGATAACATCATCGCGCCTTTTGTCAATGAAATTAGGCGTATCGGTCTGCTGAGAGGCAGCAGATGAGGATTAATGAACTAAGAATACGGAGTGCTATTTAAACAGCGCTTTGATTTTGCCCCAGGTGGAGAGCTTGACGTCGAGAGTGGTTTCGACGCGGAGGTCGATCTTGAGATTGTCGGTGTTGGGATTGAAAGTCGGTTTGGCGATTTTGCCTTCGAGCTTGACCTGGATGACATCGTCGGTGGAGTGGTAGCCTTTGACTTCCGGCTTGGTCGGATCGTATTCGGGGATTTGCAATTCGAAGGCGCCGTTGTCGCGAGTCTTGGCTTCGGCGACTTTGTCGCTGCCGATGAATGCCGCGACGACCTGGTCCTTTTCTGCGGGGCGACCTTGAAGGGTGATTGTGCCGGTGACCATGAAAACGCTGGCAAAGAAATAGGCTTGAGCTGTCTGGACAGCAAAGAGGGTTGCAACGAGCAACAGCAGTATTTTAATCGAATTGCGCTTCATCTGATGATATGCTACAACCTTGGCAGGCAGATAGCACCATTAAAATGTACGGGGAGTTGGCGAATGTGTCAAGTTTTTTTCCGTTCACCCTTCTTGTTGTTCACAAGGGTAAACGAGAGGTATTCCAGCTCCATCGCCATGTTCTCGGTGCGAATCTCAACGTCATCAGGGACTTTGAGTTTGATAGGTGCAAAGTTGAGGATGGCTTTGATGCCGCAATGCACGACGTGATCGACAAGATTCTGGGCAGCTGAAGCCGGAACTGCCAGAACAACGAGTTCGATCTTGTGCTTCTGCAGCTCCTCTTCGAGATGTTCAGTATCGAGAACTGTGATGCCTTTGTGGTTGGAGCCGATCTTGCGCTGGTCGGAGTCGAAGAGCACCTTGATATTGAAGCCCTGGCGCTGGAATTCTTTGTAGGAGACAAGCGCTGAGCCGATGTTACCGACGCCGATTAGTGCGACATTCCAGCTGCGATCGATACCGAGAATCTTGGCAATACGGCCCTTGAGTTCCTTGACCGGATAGCCGAGGCCACGGGTGCCGAAGGAGCCGAAGAATGAGAGATCCTTTCGCACTTGCGCGGGGGTGAGCTTCTCGCGTTTGGCTAACTCCTTGGAGGAGATGGTTTCGAAATGCTCTTTTTCGAGGGTGTTGAGCGCCCGATAGTAATGCGACAGTCGATGAATTGTCGATTCCGAAATTTTACGTTCTCTCATAGACTCCCATTTAGTGTCGCTTGCCCGAAAGCAATGTGAAAGGTTTCACAAAAAATAGCTTCAATTCAAAACTTGGTCAAGTGAAATTTTTCTTAAGTTTGACCTTTTGGTCAATTATGACAAGATTATGACAGTATCCTGCCATTTTGTCTTGTTTCGATACCAGAATCAAGAGTGCAGCTTAAAAATTTGAGGCGGCCTCGGCAACGAAAGCCGCCTCACCCACTAACCTCTGAAAGGTTGCTTGCGTTTCGTGATGTTTGGACGCTCACGAACAGATCCCTCGCCTGCGTGGCGGCTCGGGATGACAATCCCAGGCACTAACTCAATATTCTCAAAGCGTTGTGCTACAAGCTAATGGATGGTCATGCTGACTACGAGCATGACTTTTTCGCTATCATAATCACAAAGAAGGCGATATCGATCATTGGCAGTTAGCGACGCGGTGATTCCAACTGCGTCGGCGATGATATCGCGGTAGGACCAGCCTTCGCGGTAGGCATCATCGTATTCTTTGAATAATCCAAAGGTCATTACGAGAGCGCCGGCGGCATACTTGTTCATGAAACGGCTCAATACGGTGGTTGAGCCCATGGAGCCCATCATGTGGGTCCACTTGTCAGGGGCTTTGATCTCCCAGTTGTTGTTGTCGACATAGAACCAATTGTCTTTGGCATCCGGGAGTCGTTTGAAGACGCCGTTCTTTGGGTAATTTCCGGCTGAAAGTTCTGATGGGATGGCAAGACCGGCGACTATAAACAGCGCCAGTGCAAACCAAAGCAGCTTTCTTGATGAGATATAGTGTTTCATACGGATACATGAACACTCAAAAGCCGTGCCGAATGGCGCTTCCTCGTAATTTATTGCAATGAATACACTTCCGGAAACAGACGAAGGTGCAGAGAATTGCAGAATTGAATCAGGATTCACATTATTGTGAATCTTGGCGGTGATTGGGAGGCGTGACCTGGATTATCGGGCGAGTGAAACAGCTGGTGATTCAGATGTGAAGGCTGGGAATTGCGGGCGACAAACTGCAAATAAGTTACGTACAACAATTATCCAGACGAGTATAATGGGATATACAAATCGTGACGATTTGGACAATGTGGTTCAGTAAAAAGACACTTCTTCTAAAGAGGCAATCAGATGTGCGGAATTGTTGCTTATATCGGTGAACGCGTAGCCAGCCCGATCCTTCTCAATGGACTCAAGCGTTTGGAATATCGCGGCTACGATTCCGCTGGCATGGCATTGATCGAGGATGGCCAGATCGTCTTTGAAAAGGCTGCCGGCAAGATCAAGGTACTCGAGGAAATTCTCGAAGGCAAAAACTTCACAGCGACAACCGGTATCGGACATACCCGCTGGGCGACACACGGCGTTCCGAACGACGTCAACGCACATCCGCATCTTGATTGCACCGGCAAGATTGCCGTCGTGCACAATGGAATCATTGAGAACTTCAAAACGTTGCGGGCATTTCTTGAGCGTCGCGGGCATCACTTTGAGAGCGACACCGACACGGAAGTAATCGCACATCTGATCGAAGAATATTACGACGGAAATCTAACCAAGGCAGTGCAGCTTGCGATCAAGCAGGTAGAAGGCACTTATGGTATTGCCGTGATTTCGTTGGCGGCGCCAGATGTGATCGTTGCGGCGCGTCACGGTTCGCCGCTTTGTATCGGACTTGGCGAATCGGAGAATCTGATTGCTTCGGATGTGTCGGCGATGCTCGAGCATACGAAGAAGGTAGTTTATCTCGGCGAGGGCGAAGTCGCGACAGTGTCGCGCGATGGCGTGCAGATTTCGACTCTGGATAATATGCCGGTACCGACGAAGTTCCACGATATCGAGTGGGATTTGGATCTACTCGAAAAGGGTGGATTCGACCATTTCATGTTGAAGGAAATTTTCGAGCAACCGATCACGATTCGCAATTCGATGCGCGGGCGACTCAACTATGAAGAAGGGACTGCGCGGTTGAGTGGTCTTAAGCTCAAGTATGAAGAGCTGCTCAATGTAAAGCGCATCATTATCTCGGCTTGCGGTACCTCGTGGCATGCGGCGTTGTGCGGCGAATACATGATCGAAGAATTTGCGCGCATCCCGGTGGAAGTTGAGTACGCTTCGGAGTTTCGTTATCGCTCGCCGATCATTGATCAGGGCACGCTGGTGTTTGTGATCAGCCAGTCGGGCGAGACGGCGGATACGCTGGCGGCACTGCGCGAAGCAAAGCGCAAAGGTGCGACGGTATTTGGAATCTGTAACGTGGTTGGATCGACCATCGCCCGCGAGACGGATGGCGGTATTTACACGCATGCCGGACCGGAAATCGGCGTGGCATCGACGAAGGCGTTTACCTCGCAGGTAACTGTGCTGGCACTGTTGACGATTCTTCTGGCGCGACAGCGCAACATGTCGATGGAAAAAGGCAGACAAATTATTGATGCGCTTGATCGCCTGCCGGATCAGGTAGAACAATTGCTTCAGAATGTTCAGGGAATTAAAGACATCGCTGAGGAATATGCCGGCACGAATAATTTCCTGTATCTCGGACGCGGAATCAATTTCCCGGTGGCGCTTGAGGGCGCATTGAAGTTGAAGGAAATTTCGTACATCCACGCAGAAGGTTATCCGGCGGCGGAAATGAAGCACGGACCGATCGCGTTGATTGACGAAAAGATGCCGGTTGTGGTGTTGGCGCAACACGATCAGATCTATGACAAGGTGCTGTCGAATATTCAGGAAGTCAAGGCGCGTGCGGGAAGAGTCATTGCGCTGGCCACCGAAGGCGACACGGAGATTGCGCGTTTGGCGAATCACGTGATTTATCTTCCGAAGGTGCCGTATATTCTGAATCCGATTATTGCGGCGATACCGCTGCAGTTGTTGGCTTATTATATTGCAGTGAAGCGTCATTGCGATGTTGACCAGCCGCGCAATTTGGCGAAGTCGGTGACGGTAGAGTAGATTTTCAAAACATCACGAAAGTGTGGACGGTCGTCAGAAGTGGCGGCCGTTTTTTTGTGGCATCGCCCGTGCCCTCTCCCGCTGGGAGAGGGAAAAAGACGATTGTCGCGGCTATTTGCGGACGTTCATGATGTTGCCGTTGTAGTCGGAGATTTCGATTGATTGGATTTCGGATTTGCCGCGGATGCGGACGAGCGGCGAACGACCAGTGGGAATGTGACCCTGCAACTCTTTTAGCGGTGGTTTGAAGAGAAGCGTAGTCAGCGAACCGCGACGACCGGTGATCATTTCGATGTTGGTGAGATTTTCGAATGAGGTTGTTCGTCGGCTTTGAATAGGATCAAAATTCCGGCGAGGCTATCATTGGATTCGACAAAGAGACTGTCGTGGCTTTTCTCGCACAAGGCGACCCTCTGGTATGGAGCGAGCTTCGGAAACGGGAGCGCATCGCCGACTACAACTCATGCAAGGTAGACCATGTCGGCGGTGGTAGCGACTTCGCCGTCCTGGTTGGCGTCTGCTTGCTCCAGTTGCGTGCTCGACAGACTTGAATCGACGTCAAAGTACGCCAGCCAGTCTGCCAAGAGTTCGAAATCCGCCATCTCATAGGGAATACCATTAAGATTGATGTCGCCGGAGTTTACTGCAAAATATTGACAACACATTCTGTCTATTCCGCCGCCGCGAAATATTATCTGCGGTATTGGCTGATCGCGGCTGGAATCGTTGAAGCAATCAGGGCACGGGCCTCCTAATCCGAGTGAGTTACTCGAGCCACAACTACCAATGCCGGACGATGTCGTGATCTTGCGACTGCCCCATCGGTCGAATGACTCCACTTCATTTGCCAGATAGGCGGTATCGTAGTTTGGACTCTGGATGGTGTTGTCGCGACAATTTCTCCATGCGAATACAATGCGATCAGTATAGCCATCGTATCTGGGGTCGCCGGAGGCGGTGAAGCAGAGGTCGAACAGTTTGCCGTTGGGCAACGAAGCCGATTCTGACAACAGCTTTGTACCAAGGATGTTCACGATAGTTACTGGTAATCCCAACTCACCGAATCTAGCACTCCGCATCGGGAAGGTCAGAAATTTCCAACCCTGATCAATCATGGATTGCGCTGTGTTGATGGAGTCAAAGTAAATGGCGCCTTCGCCAAAGGCAATCGCGAGTTGCATCGAGTAGGTGTTAAGTTCACCACCCGATTTCACAACTGGCACGCGCTCGATGCCCGAGTGGAGGAACGAGTGGTTCATCGCAATCTCAATTACTGGTGGAACTACGGAACTCACGAGCAAAAAGAAGTGGTCACGGATCGAGTCGCCACCTTCATCGATGACGGTAAGTTGAAATTGGAACGTCTTGCCTGTATCGCCCCAACTGGGTGTGAAATGAAATTCCGCCACGATAGCCTGTCAGAATCTCGTACTCCCCAATCGGTTCAATGCCGACAGATTGAACAGACCACGTCAACGGCCAGTCGAAGCCGACCTTTTCAATCTCGAAAGTACGTTGCCAGGTAATCCCAGCCGGCACAACGACGGTGTCATTTGGAACGCCGGTAATAATAGTTGCGCACCTAACGGTGACGATCATAGAAAGCATCGCCACAATGATAAGTGTTGATACTCGAAGCACCGGGTTAGATTCGCCCTTCTACTTTACCAGATTTTGGCGCATTCATAGCTTGCTGTGCCTTACCACGGCAGTACTGCCGTTGTAGTCGGAGACTTCAATTGATTGGATTTCGGATTTGCCACGGATGCGGACGAGTGGCGTGCGACCGGTGGGAATGTGACCCTGCAGGTCTTTCAGCGGCGGCTTTGAATAGTAGTGTTGTCAGCGAGCCGCGGCGACCGGTGATCATTTCGATGTTGGAGAGATTTTCGAATGACGTTTTTGCATCCGCTTTGAATAGGATCACGATTCCGGCGATGCTATCGTTGGATTCGACGAAGAGGGTGTCGTGGCGCCTCTCGCACAAAGCGACTTTTTAGTATGGATAGAGCTTCGGAAACGGAAGTGCATCACCAATGACAACGCGCGCGAGATAGACCATGTCGCCGACGGAGCCGACAGTGCCATCCTGATTGGCGTCGGACGCAGCGAATTGTGCTTCACGAAACTGTGGGTTTCTGTCGAGAGCGGAATCACCAAAGGCAAGCCAGCGGGACATTAGTTCGAAGTCGGCGATTTCGTAGGCTATACCGTTGAGATTCATGTCGCCGGGTGGTTCATAGTCTAGGCCAGCGCAGACGATATCGATGCCGCCGTTTCTGAAAACGATATTGGGAACATCGGTCACGGTCCCGGGCACATTACGTGCGTTTCGACAAGGTCCAGCGAGGTTATTGGAATTTCTGTCGGTGCAATCTGCAAACGAGAACGGCGCAGTCATGTCGCGGCCTTCATAGTCGATGACCTGAAGGCATGAGAAAAGCGAATCGGATTCATTGCTGGTGAAAGAGTTGTCGTAGATACTCGACCAAGCAAAGAGGATGGGAATGAACTGGCACTCATACATTCGGTCATTGGTGATATAGAATTTGATCGTGAAGAGTGCGGCGTCGGGCACAGCAGTCGCCCGCCCTGCTGTTGAAGACGCCTGAACCTGAATGCTGGCAGCCTGCAACCCAAGCGGACCGAAACTGCCGGTCCGGGCTTGAGACAACGTACATGTCCAACCGAGCTTGGATAATGTATCCGAGAGTGTCAGAGTGTCAAATTTGAGACCCTCACCGTTGTAACAGATCTTGAAGTTGAAAGAGCCTGCGGTTACAACGCCGGAGGTTTTCGAGACCGATACATATTCCCATTGCCCTTGAAGAGAATTGTGCTCTTTCTCGATCTCGATGACTGTCGGGATACGGCTATCGATCCGAACAGCAAATTGCGAGGACACCTGTATTTCACTGTTATCGGTGGCGGTTACGGCGAACAAGTACTGCTTGCCGGTGTCTTCGGTAGAGGGCGTGAATTGAAATGAGCCGTTGTATTGTCCAAGAACCTGGAATTGGCCAACCGGTGCTTCGCCGACTGGCTGGACTGACCACTTGTATGGCGGTTCAAAGTCGGTGCTGAAGAATTCAAATGTCTTTGTCCAGGTTACATTTGGTTGGATGATGGTGGTGTCGGGTGACGTAGAGACGATGCGGTTGGCGGAGGCGGTTGCGGCAAGCAGAATGACCAAGATTGCAACGAGCGGAACAGTGCGCAGATTCATACGAAGTAGCTCTCCCTCCGGATTGCGGCGATCAGAATTTGGGGTGCGGGAATTGTACAATGATTGTGGGGTGGGAGTTCCATTATGGGGAGCGCCGATCTACTTGGAAGAAACACACCCCGTCTCCGAGCCTCATCCGCCGCGGCGGATCGGCTCGGAGCCACCCCTCTTGTTGGGATTGTCGAAAATCCTCGCGGTTTGCGAATCAATGCCACTTCCGGCAAAAGACCAAGCTGGATTCCCGCTTTCGCGGGAATGACTTACAGGAAGGACAATGATATGGATGAGATTGTTCCCTATTCAAAGTGGCTTTCTCAACAGTCCCTGTTGGAGGGAATTAAGACGAGCACGCGGCAGCCGTAATGCGTCTTTCTATCGCGCTAAGAGGAGATTGCCATTGTAGTCGGAGACTTGGATGATGGTCAACGTCGCCGCTCCGGTTAGTGTGACCAGATCATGGGTACCGGGATTGATGAATTTCATCATATCGTCATAGCCGGTGTAAAGCAGGACGTGCAATCTCCCGTCGCGGTAGTTGGTCAGCATATCAAGATTGGAGTTGTTGGCGATGGTCGTCGTCGAATCGGCAACAAACGTCAGGGCTATCGCACTGAGGCTGTCGACGGCGGATGATGTTACGGTACCGGACTCGAAATCGAAATTCACACTGGCGTGATATGGCGCGAGACGCGTAAACGGGATTGCATCGCCGACAACGATGCGGACGGCAAAAGCCAAGTCGGCGACTGTGAGGCGGGCGTCGTCTTGATTGACATCCGTCTCGAAAATGCAGTGGGGGGCGAGACCATTAAGGGCGCTATCACCAACGAGAATGTAATTCTGAATATAGGGCAGCATCACGAATAAATTTCTTCCCCACCAACCCATTTCTCCGTAGTCCCACGGGCAGTAGCGAATATCCCCTGGGTCGTCAATCGAGTCGGCACAAACCAGATCGACACCGCCGTTCCACAGAACCATGTTACGAATCTCGGTCAGTGGCGCGCAGTCCTGAAGGAACTTGGCGCATTCGCCGCCGAGTGAATAGTTGTAACTGGAGTCGCAGTCGAAGCCGGTTAAACGATGTGCTTGGTTGTTGAGATTACCGTCCCAGGAATAATCAAAGACTTCGGCGGGCAGATACACTGTGTCGCCGGTCGGCGAGTAGGCGGCATTTTGTTGACAGCCGGTCCAGACGAAGCGAATCGGCAGCATTTCACAATTGTATTTGAAATCGTTGGAAACAGAGAATTTGAGGCGAAAGATTTCAGCATCATCAGGGAGTGTGAGACAGGTTGGCGTTCCGGTGATTGCCGGGTCATCGGCGTATGCATGAAGGTTCAATCTCTTGACGGGGTCGGTGGTATTGCCAACGAGTTCCGACAAAGTGTAATCAATGCGCTCCCAATTGCAGGCGGCGGCGGAGATGCCTGTGCCTTTCTCGACATCGACCAATTGCAGTGCCAGCGAATCGAAAAGAACAGAGCATTCAAAACTGCCGAAAGGATGACTGCCCTGCTTCTTGGTGATCGAAACGAATTCGAACAGACCTTGAAACGTGTTGTGAGTTTTTTCGATACTTATCAACAGCGGCGAATCGGATTTGACGCGAATTGAGAAATCGTAGTTGTCGACAATTGCGGCGCCGTCGCTCAACAAGGCGCGAAATCCAAAGGTATTGTCGAAGTCGCTTGTAGCTGAGGCAAAGCGAAACAACCCGGTCGAATCGATGTCGAAGGTTCCGGCTGGTTCCTTGCTGGTGAATACTGTCTGCCACGAGTAGTGACTGCCGGCAACGGGATTGTCGATTGTGAATTGCCGCGTCCAGGTCAAACCGCGAAGGACCTCGGGAGTTGAAGTCAGGCGGTTGCCGATGGCGACGTGTTTTTCCTCGGTGATGTTTTCAGTGCAGGCGAATGCGCAGGCGAGGATGGTTCCGAGGATCAGGATTTGCCAACTTTTGTGTTTCATGCTACCCCCGTAGCGGAGAAGAATTTAGTGTACAGCCGCGGCAGGCGTGGACGACTGCCGCGCACGGAGGAATATAGTGATTCGGTTCCATGTTGTCAATTGGAATGAGGGCCTTCACCCCCGATAAATCGGGATCGTTGACCTACCCTCTCTCCCGCAAGGCGGGACCTAGTCGGCCGGAGGGAGAGGGAAAGAGCTTCCGTGTGGTTGCCGGAACCCTCTGGAGAGATGCTCCCAGTGCCATTCAACTTCAGGACGAGGGTTCTAGCCTACTCGTATGCCAAACAATGTCAGGCAAGGAGAGGCTGTCCCGGAAGTTCAGTTCAGCGACAGCCGACCACTATATGTTGTTGTCGAGATGCAACAATCCCACCGCAAGCGGTGGGGCACCTAACTTGGTCTTGACTTGTGAAACAGCCTCAGAATGTCTGACCTACTTCTCGCGGCGTTGGTAGTACCCGGAGAAGGTGGTGACCCAATTGTCGCCGCCATCGCGTGATTGCTGGATGGTCATGTTGACGCGATCTTTGGAGACCGGCGCAAAGGTCGAGCGGTCGAGAATCAGTTGTCCGGCGGTGTTGTCGGGAAGTGTACCTTGGAATCGGACAGTGCCGGAATCGTCGCGCGCGTTCATGACTTTCTCTTTGACGCCGCCAAGCGAGGTTGCCGCACCGGTGACCCAGATCATTTTCCATTCGCCTGTGACATTGTTGAAGTAGAAAAGATTTTGCCCGACGAATCCATCGAGCTGTTCGAAGTTCTCCTGGATGGCGCAGCCGTTGACCATTTTGCGAATGAAGCTGACGCCGATCTTCTGGTTTTCGTTGGCAAAGACATCCCACTCGCCGAGCCAGAAATCGAGGATGCGATAGACCGGATCATATTCGCAAGGGCGAGCGTTTTGGTCAGCGACTTCGAGAACCTTGGCGAAACGATCGTCGCTGCGCAAGGTGTCGAGGACTTTGTCATTGCCGAGAATATCGGTGCGGTTGAAGCCGGCTTCGAGCGCCTGCGCCAGCCAGATGAAGGCATTCTCTTTGTCGTAGAGTTGAGCATAAGACGACGCGATGTTGTAGCGCGTGGTGGCTGGGCGATAGTTGCGGGCATCGGCGCGCTCCCAGGCAGCGGCGGCTTTCTTGAATTCGTTCATCAAGTAGTATGACTGGCCGAGCTGGAAGATTGCCTGCGTGTTGGTGGTGTCAATCTTGGTGACGCGTTCAAAGGCGGCGGCGGCTTCGGACCACTTCTCTTGTTGGAGCAAAGCGTTGGCTTGCGCGAATAGGCTGTCGGAGGTTGCGGATGGTTGTGCATTGGCCGGTTGAAATGTCAGTACGATAATCGCGGTCGTAAGCAATGTCAGAGTCAGGATTGATTGGGTGCGAGTGATCACGGGTTGCCCTCCGAAGTAAACGTTAAGCTGTTCATACTCTATTCTACAAATAAGAAGGAGAATCGGCAAGGGCAAGATGCTGGACTATGTTGGTGTGACAGGCAAGTATGTTGCGCAACAGCCTTGCCCTGTTTCCCTCTCCCGGATTCGATCTCAGTTGATCGATTATTGGGAGAGGGAAGCATTTGAGCGGTTGCGGCTAGAGTATGTCATGCCGTTTAGACCGGCATGACATAGTATTCGTTTTGAACATCGTGATCCAGTTGGTGAATTGTGATCTGGCCGAAGCCGGCCTCACGCAGCATAGTCTGTGCGAGTTCACGACCCCAGACAGTACCGAGTCCTTCACCGCCCTGCGCCAACGAGACAGTCATGCAATGCATGGTTGAGATCGTATAAAGCAAGGTTCCCAGCGGATGGTTCATGTTGTTTTCGATATGGCTCGACGCGCTGATGTCCTGCATCATGTACGTTCCGCCGGGACGCAAAGTCCGACGGATACCTTTGAGCAGTTCCATCGGTTTGGCTTGATCGTGAACGGCATCGAATGTAGTGACGAAGTCGTATGAGTGAATGTCAGCGGTCTGGGAATAGTCGCTTAGGTCGCGGACTTCGAAGCGGATGTTTCTCAGATTTCGCATCTGTGCTTGTGCATCCGCATAAGCAATGGCTTCCTCGGACAAGTCATACCCGACAAAGCGGCTTTGCGGAAAACGCTCCGCCATGGCAATCAAGGCTTTGCCGCGACCACAACCGAGATCAAGGACATCGATTCCTGACTCCAGACGGTCCTGGATTCTGGGAATCAAGGGAAGAATGTGGTCGAACAACGACGACAGAACTGACTGGCCGGAGTCTTCAGCCATAACCTCGTGGAATCGAGGAAAGCGGCTATACGGAACACCGCCGCCATTGCGGAAGCACTCGAGAATGTCATCTTCGACCTGACCCATGACAGCGATGTATTGGGTGAAGACCGCCATGTTGTTCTCAGCGGCGGCACGAGTGAGATAGGCAGCATGTTCGGCCGGAAGCGAGTAACAACGGGTGCTGGTGTCATATTCGACAACTCCGCTTATCGCCATGGCGCCGAGCCATTCGCGAACATAGCGTTCATTAAGTCCGGCTGCATCAGCGATCTCAGGCGAGGTTGAGGGCGGGAGATTGGACATAGTGTCGAACAGGCCGGTGCGGTGGCCGATGGATATCATCAAGCTGAGTGATCCGGCGTTTACGGTGTCGAGCAGTTTCTGCGAGAATCCTTCGGCGCGTTCTTGGTCGAAGAGTCTTTTCGAGACTTGAATTTGGCACATATCGGTTTTCCTTTCTAAGTTATAATACCGACTGGTTGGTATGGTATTACATACGACACCGATTGCGTACTGTTTCACATTTTTTTGCCGAATGCGGCTGTTTCTCCGTGTATATCACACTAACATCATTACATACAATAGATTATGAAATAGGACAGATTTCAAGAATTTATTGAAATGAAGGAAACTATTTAGTATAGTATTAGCGTTATAGTAGTGGTGACAGACAAGGAGGACCATGTCGCGTACAGGTGATTCGACAAAGGACAAGATACTCAATGCCGCTGAGGCACTGGTAATGGAGAATGGTTATGGCGCCACTTCGATCGATAAGGTTATCAGCAAAGCCGGTATTACCAAGGGTGCCTTCTTCTATCACTTTGAAACAAAGACCGACTTGGCGCACGCGCTGGTTTCTCGATTTGCACAGATCGACAAATCAACAACTGATGCGATGATAGAGCGGGCTTCGAAGCTGGCGAGAGATCCCCTTCACCGATTGCTTCTGACGATCGGGTTATTTGCCGAGATGTTTGAACAGACTGACTCTCCAACACAGGGTTGCCTGTTGGCGACGTTTTGCTATGAGAGCGCGCTTATCGACGAACGCACCAGTGTGATTATTTCTGACGCTCTGATGGAAACAAGGCGGGCTATGCGAGTGCTGCTTGACGAAGTTGCTGCGACGGCGAAACCGAGGTTTGAGATCAATCTGGACGACGTAGCGGATATGTTCACGGTAATCATCGAAGGCGGGTTCGTTTTGGAACGGAGTTTTCAGGACCGCGGTTTGACTGCGAGACAAATGAGACTGTATCAGAATTACGTTGAGATGTTGTTCACTTCATAAGCCGACCCTGGAAACAAATCGGCGCGCGACCGAAGTCACGCGCCGATTTTCTCGGGAGGTTGTACTTGTAAGCTATTAAAATGTTCGAGTCGGGGCGTCAAGGACGACACCCATCTTTTCTACAAATGACGGATACTTGCGAAGCAGTTCCTTGCGGAGGCGGAGCCGGGCGCGATGGAGGTACCAACGTACAGTGGCTTCGGGCATACCGAGAATCTCGGAAACTTCCTCGATTTCGTGGCCGTCAATGTCGCGCAGGACAAAAGCCGCTTTCTGCTTGTCATTGAGAGCATCGGCCGCTTGCAGGATGCATTCCTTGATGTTCTTGCGGTAGAGACTCATATCGGGTGTATCGCTGTGGGTCTCGATAGAGTCTGTGTAGTTCTCGATCGTTTCGTGGCGATGCTTTTTCTGTTTGCGGATGTAATCGATCGCCGCGTTGACGGTGATACGATAAAGCCAGGTTGAGAATTTCTTGGTGGTGTCAAACCGGTCCAGGTTGCGGGCGGTCTTCACAAACACCATCTGCGAAATGTCTTTGGCTTCGTCATAGTCGCCGACCATGCGATAGGCGATACCGGCAACTTGATTCTTGTACTTCTTCATCAGGCTGCCAAAGGCGGCCTGTTCGCCGGTCTGAATGCGCTTTATAAGCGCAACAGTCTCGGCTTCGCTTTGATCAGCCGGGTCGAGCGATTCGGTAGAATCGTCCAGTTCCAGATCGTCCTGATCAGCAACGACGTCCTTGGTTTTCTTTATTCTCACGTTATCCTCACTAACTCTTTTATCTCAAAGATAGACCCCAAATGGCTATCATAAGATTGTAACGCGACTATCGCCCTAATGTTCCAAGTTTGAACGGATTTTGCGTTACGCAGGACGATTGGATTTATTTGTGCTTTTCTTAAATGTACGAGTTGGGTCTATTATAGCAAGCGCAAAAGCGTCAGATTCAACAATATTGCGGATTTCTACTTCAAGTGGCTAAATGGCAACAACTTACGCAGGAACACAATAAGTTTTCAGATAGGACGAGGAGTCTTACCCTAAAAAGGACCAACCAGAAATAGAATTAGAAGTTGTTGGAATAGGTTATCACGTGCTGCATCGGATTGACTGAAGCACCGTTTTTAAGTACTTCGTAATGCAGATGCGGACCTGTCGAATAACCGGTGTTTCCCATCAAAGCGATATGTTGTCCGCGGACAACCTTGTCGCCGGGGCGAACTTTGTAGCCTGAGAGATGGCCATAGACGGTCTTGAAGCCGTTACCGTGATCGATAACTACGGTTTTGCCCAGGCCGCTCATGATTTCGACTTTTTCGACCGTGCCGTTAGCGGTTGCGACAACACGGGTACCGATCGAATTCGAGATATCGAGACCAGAATGGAGTTTGACTTGACCGGTGAACGGATCGCTCTTCATGCCATATCCTCTCATTAGATAGCCGACGGTCGGCATAATTGAGGGAGTATGGTCGAGATCAGTTTTCTTCTGGAGGAGGGCTTCGTAAACACTATTAAATTGTTCTTTTTCGAAGTTCGTAAGTGCTACGAGGCGATCAACCTCAGCTTCTGATTGAAACGCAAACGAACGACTTGGCGCCAATTCCTCTTGCGGGAGGATATTCGGGCCGCCGATTCCGAGTTCACGCTGTTGCGGATCGATTTCAGGGAGTTCAAATATGGTACGGATGGCCTTTTCCTTCTCGGTCAGCGAGGCGATTTCTGTCTGGAGGAAGTCGATAGACTCGCTGATATCGACCAGTTTGGCCGTCAGGAATTGGTTTTCCTTGGTAAGGGTGTCGATCTTATGAGCCTCAATACGGCTTGAGAAGAACCCGTACGAAAGGAATACTGTTACGATAGCGTATGTGAATATAGCGCTGACAACGGTGATAAGTACCGTTCTTGATATTGAAAATTGTCTTACTTCCCCGGAGTCGGGAACGATAAAGACCGATAACTTCTTCTTCATCCTTAAAGATTTCCCCAGTGTTCGCGTCCAGCCAGTGTCGAGCCCCATTTAGGTTTCGGTGAAAATAGGCCGACTGCAAACCAATGTCAAGTTTTTTTCAAATTGAACTTCCAATTAAGATGATCGGAATTGAAACAAAAAAATTGAGAGATAAATACACTAGAATTGATACAACTTTAGGCAGGATTTGGGCCAGTTTTTTGCCCTGTTTGTGAAAAAAAAATAGTAAGAGGTGCCGCGGGCAGGCCTATTTAATGACCTGCCACTCGTGCTTGAGGATCTTGTTAACGACCTTAACGAACTTTTCGTTGTTCAAGGTCTGGAGCGAATACAGATGCCAGCAGGTCTTTTTGGGGATTTTGTACGCTGATTTGCGCTTCTTAGCCATGGTATCCTCCATCTTGCTCGACGATGGTTGCGTGGTTTCCGGCTTCCCGACCATTACTTCGTGACCTCAACCCAGCCGACTAATGCTGTGCAAAATAAGTGCCGAAAGCGCAGATTCTGCAGAGGTGGCCTTGTCCTGAAGAAATATGTTGTACTACAACACGTTAGGTGATTCAAGCCGGAGGTCGAGCTGACTTGATGCCATTCAGTTGTTGGGAGTGTTCCCATACTTTGCGGGATATGTGCATCAATTGTTCACATAACGGGGTTAGGACTTGTTGGAATTGAGGATATTAGCCACAATTAGTACTCAAACGTCTAAGAGGAAGCGGGACGGAGTATTGGGCGCCTGCGCGGAATAGACAAAGAATCGGCTACTAATGTCGTAGTGTCGTCCCGCCGGGGATGGCTCTCGATAAAAGTTTTTGGTTTTGGTATTGGCGGACAGTATCTTACCCGTCTGTGAAACAAGGAATTAGGCAAGGCGTATCTAAGAGTTAGGTTGAACAGGTGCAGGAACCGGACGAACTGTTAATCTCCAAAGCACTTGCCGGCGACCAAGCGGCCTATCGAGGGCTGTTGAACCGTCATCAACGGGCAATTTATCAGATAATTCTGAAGATAGTCCGTAATCGGGATGAGACCGAAGACCTGGTTCAAGAGACTTTCATGAGGGCTTTTCATTCGCTGGCAAGTTATCGGTCCGAGTTCAGGTTCTCGACCTGGCTCTATAAGATCGCTGCCAACTGTGCGATTGATTCGATTCGGAAGAAGAAGATTGAGGCCTTAAGCCTTGACAAGCCGGTCGAAACCCAGGATGGCACAGTAGAGATTGACCTTCCCGACACATCGTTCAACCCGGAAGAGAATCTTTGGGAGAAGCAGCGGCAGATATCGATTCAAGAAGCAATCGAGTCGTTGCCGGACAAGTATCGCGATGTGATCCTTTATCGTCACCGGGACGATCAATCATATGAGGAGATTGCTCAGATACTTAAGCTCCCGGTAGGAACAGTAAAGGCCCGAATTTTTCGAGCCCGTGAGCTGCTCAAGAAGAAGTTGAAGGGTGTTCGTTAGGAGGGTCAAGTGACTAAGGACGTATTCATCACAATCATTATATCTGTTGTGCTTTGCTTGGTATTGGCCGCAACAGCCGATGCCAAAGTGTTTCGATTTGAAGACAGCTTTGAATATAGTGTCGAGGCAGGCTTCAAGCTTACGATCAACAATTCGGCAGGTGCGATAATTGTCTCACGAGTCGAAGGAGATAAGGTCATTGTAAAGGTGACCAAAGAGATTGACGCCTCTTCTCGAGAAGACGCCGAAGAGATGGAAGACCGTATTGAAGTGGCGATTGATGCCAGGGCCGACCGGATCGAGATTGATACCCGCCAACCAGACGGCAAAAGAATGAACGGTTTTCTGGGAGACCTGTTCGGTCTTAAGTCGGGATTCAATGGTTCCGTCAACTACCAAATCGAGATTCCAACCTCAGTCGATATCGCGATAGCATCAACCAGCGGCGAAGTTGAGCTGAACGGGTTAGAGGGCAAGATCCACATTGCAGCTACTTCGTCTGACATTACTGTTCGGACTGCCAAGGCTAATTGTGACATTGAAAACACTTCCGGCGACATTCGAATGAAGGATGTAACAGGGGACATCGATGTGATGTCGACCTCGTCAGATGCGCTGTTTGACAATGTTCAGGGCAATATCAATCTGCAGGCAACTTCGGGCGACACGGAAGCTCACTGGGTTACCGGCGCGATTCGCATAACCAAGACCTCGGGAAATTGTCTCATCGGAAAACTGACCGGCGAAGTCGATGTAAAGACCATTTCGGGCGACATCGAGATTGACCAGCGCGAAGGCGGTTTTTCGCTGACCACATCGTCGGGGGATATACAAGTCGATTCGGAATTCAACAACGGTACTCGATTTGAAGCCGAGACAATTTCGGGCAACATAGTTGTCAGGTTACCGGCTGAATCCAAGGGGGATGTTCGACTTGAAACGATTTCAGGCAATATTGACACGAATCTGGCGCTTGAAGTTCGATCATTCAATCGAAACAGACTTGAAGGTCGTCTTCGCGGCGGCGGCACCGGAATCTTTCTGACCTCGACATCGGGCGATATTTCGCTCGAAGAATATTAGAATTCAGGATTTATGCTTAAGATACACACCACGATATTATGCTGCTGTTTCGTTGCCCTTGCCGCAACAGGGATTCTTGCACAGGATCGCCAGCCTGACTATCGCGGTAAGGTCTATACAGAGATTCGAATCGACAACGACGGAATTATTCTCGTCGACTCGGCCGGAAACGAGATTATGGTACCAGCGGGAACCGGACGAGACGAGGATGGAATTCCTACGCCGGTCGCGCCAATTCCGCCGGCAGCCGCAGAAATTAACACTGCCGATTTCCCGGTTAAGATTTCAAGTATTCGCAAGATTGGCCAATCGGTCATTGTTGAGGCCGACGAGCATGTACTCGGCGAGATTGTCACTGTGGGAGGAAACGCGACAATTAGAGGATTGGTTGAAGGTTCGATAACCGCGACCGGGACCGTCCGAGTGGCTCGAGGCGGGATTGTGATGGGCAACATCCTCGGGAAAGAGGTCATTGAAGAGCAAGGTTCTCAAGTGTTCGGGCATGTAACGGAACAGAATTTATCAATCCCCGATCCGAGTGAGACTTGGCGTGAACGCGACCGAGAGGATACTTCGGCTGCAGCTGTAGCTGGGGTGACCATCATCTCGCTGCTCTTCATCTTCACGTTTGCAATTGCGATGATATTTCGCAAGCCGACTGATCGACTCAAGGCTGTTTACACTCAGAATATTCTGAAGACACTGCTGGTGGGATCCCTGGCTTGGATTCTGGTCCTGCCGGTCTTTCTACTCTTGTGCATCACGATTGTCGGAATACCGATCGCGCTGCTGGGAATACCACTGGGGATGCTGGCCGCGGCATTTCTCGGCGGCGCTGCATTTGCCCTGTTCTTGTCCGATTTCGTAAAACAGCACAATGGTGAAGTCGAAGAGGGACGTGCCAAGAAAGTGATTGTCGGTTTTGCAATCGGACAGGTACCGAGCATCGGATTCTTCCTGGGATTGGCGATGGACTCAGAACCTGTTTCGATCATATTCGGGATAGTAGCGCTGCTTTTGACTTTGCTGGTAGTGACCCTCGGATTCGGCGGCGCGATCTTGACGCGGTTCGGTACACGCGACTACCGAAATGAAAAGGTGAGAGTCAGCGTCATCATTTCTGATACTGCATCGGAACAACCATAGTTCGACGCAGTAAACTTGCAACCCCAAGTCTCCTCCTTCGAATGAAACACCGAGCCCGTTTTGCCGTAACCATACGTGGAGGTAATCATGAATAAGTGGATAATATCATCGATGGTCCTAGTTGGACTCGTGTTTGCAGTTGCAACTGCGGCGAGGTTGACGAAGATCGAAGAGCAAGTCGAGGCTAACGGTGTCGAACAGGTTGATGTTCAGTTACGGCTGGCTGTCGGCAAATTCGAACTGAACAATTTGACAGGCAGTAAGGGCGTTATCGCGGAGTTTGAAGGCGATTACGACGAGAGTAAATACGAATATAGCCACACATTTGAACATCAGGGGAGACGCGGCACATTCGTGTTTGAATCGGAACTGGTAAATCAACGAGGCCCGACGAAGCTGGAGGGCGACGAAAATCGGTGGGAGTTTTCGTTCACTCCCGAAGCCGATTGCCGATTTGATATCGAAGTTGGCGCAGCGAATGCCGAATTCGATTTTGGCGATTTGACGGTTTCGGATATGCAGTTGGATATCGGCGCGGCGGAGGTCATTATAGATTTTTCAACACCGAATCGAACTGTATTGCGCGATCTGAAAATTGATGCGGGTGCCTGCGATTTAGAAATGCGCAATCTCGGTAATTCGAGATTCGAGTTCTTGACATTCGACGGCGGGATGGGAAGTTTTACACTGGACTTCACCGGCGATTTTGATTTCGAAGCTGAAGCAAGCATTGATGTTGGTTTGGGATCAATCGACATAATCATTCCGGAAGACATTGGAGTACGCATTGAGGCGGAAGAACACTGGTTCAATTCGATTGATTTCCCGAAAAAGTCATTTTCGAAAGTGCGCGGAGACGACGACGTTTGGGAAAGTGACAATTTCAAGACCGCCAAAGGCCGGTTGACACTGGTGCTTGATGTTGGAATGGGCTCGGCAGATATTAGCTTCCGGTAGCCAAAAATGGAACTCACCTCAGGGACACATCTAACGGTGTCCCTCTTTTTTTGCAAAAATGTTCTCAAAGGTCTGAAGTAGATCAGTGTGCCGGAAGTGATATCCACTATCCAGCAGTTTCTTCGGAGAGATGTTTGCACCGCCGAGGAGGACTTCTTCCGCCATTTGGCCGAACATTAGCTTAAGGGCAAATGCAGGAACAGGAAATATCGCCGGACGATGAAGGGCTTTGCCCAAAAGGCGAGTAAACTCGGAATTGGTGACGGCATGCGGAGTAGTTAGGTTTACTGGACCGGCAATCGACTGGTGGGCGATGATGTGTTCGACGATGTGGCCGATTTCTTCCAACGCTATCCAACTCATCATCTGATTTCCAGAGCCGATTTTGCCGCCAATACCAAGGCGGAAGAAAGGCAGCATTTTGTCAAGTGCTCCGCCGTTGCCGGCGAGCACAACTCCTATACGAAGACAAACGACGCGAGTACCGGCGTCGTGCGCAAATCGAGTCGCATCCTCCCATCCCGCACAAGCGGAGGCCATAAAGCCGGTGCCGACAGATGAGGTCTCGGAAATCAACTCATCTGCAACGCGATTGCCATAGTAACCGACAGCAGAAGCATTGAGCAGGAGACGAGGTTTGGAAGCGACTTTGGCGATGGATTTGCCAATAAGCTCCGTTGCGAGATTTCGGCTCTGGACGATTTCACGTTTAACCCGATCATTCCAGCGTTCTTCAGCAACGTTCTTCCCCGCAAGGTTGATAATGACATCCTGTCCATCAATGGCGGCAAGGTCGATTTCACCTGTGAAGGGGTTCCAGAGAAAGTGACGGTGTGGCGAACCTGTTGGTCTGCGGACTAACACAGAGACGTCGTGCCCTTGCGCAGTCAAGTACACCGACAAGTATGATCCAATGAAGCCGTTTGCTGCGGCGATAGTAATTTTCATAACTCGAAGATAATACGGTTCGAAAGGATAGATACACAATTAATCCGGTGACCAAAGTACTTGCGCAATCTCGCTTCGATAGCGCATATTTGCAGGTCCACAGGAAAGAATGAAATATCAAGGAAAGGTGTGAATGCTTCGTCAGCATTTTCTCAAGAAAGGGCTTCGCGCCGAGCCACATTTCAGATGGCGCGGTGGTGATCCGTCCCGAGTTGAGGGGTTGAGCGATGCCGTTTTCGCGTTTGCAATTACGCTTCTGGTGGTGTCGCTGGAAGTTCCGACCTCGTTCGACGCAATGATGCAGACGATGCGGGGTTTTTTCGCCTTTGCGATTTGTTTCACGCTGTTATTCATGATTTGGCACGCGCATTACATTTTCTTCAGACGTTACGGGCTCGAGGATACTTACACGTCAATCCTCAATGCAGTTCTGTTATTCGTGGTTCTGTTCTATATCTATCCGCTGAAATTCCTTTTCACTTTCCTGTTGGGAAGGATGTTTGGAATCAACGCCGGGATTGATCACGGTACGATGATTGCAGGAGCCGACGTTCCAGAGCTAATGCTTGTATACTCGCTGGGGTTCCTGGCAATTTTCGCGATCTTCTCACTGCTCTATCTCCACGCCTACCGACTTCGTGAACAACTGGAATTAAATGAAATTGAACAGGTCGCCACCCGGGCAAGTGTTCAGATGCACTTGATCTACGTGGCAGTCTCGATATTGTCGGCAGCTTTGGCACTCACGGGTAATATCTATTTGGCAGCATTGGCTGGGTGGAGCTATGCATTGCTTTGTCCAGCACAAGCTATCAATGGAATTATGATGGGACGTAAGATTGAGCGATTGCAAAAACAAGCTGAAAACACAAATGCGATTGACACTACCGCCTGAACGACTATTTAATACTGCAAGAAGTCGTTTGAGGTCCGGACGCTAACTTGACAAACATCCTCGTTTACATATTGCTCTGTCTCATCTGGGGATCAACCTGGATGGCGATCAAGATCGGGCTGGCGGATGCGCCGCCATTTTGGAGCGCGGCGCTGAGGTTTCTTCTGGCGATCGCGATCTTGGTGACAATCAATTTCGTTACACGGCAGAAGTATCCGCAGGGCTGGCGGAACAAATGGCGGGTTGCCTGGCCGGGAATCTTCACCTATTTCGGATCCTACTCATTTACATATCTCGGCAGTCAATATATCAGCTCGGCGCTGGCGTCGATTCTGTTTGCCGTGTTTCCTTTCATGGTGATGTTGCTGATGACGCTGATGCTCAAGAGCGAGAAGGTCACGATGAAGGCTGTGCTGGGAGTGGTGCTGGGATTTGCCGGCGTGGTGTTGATCTTTCTCGAACCAATCGACTACGGCAGTCATGCAGCGTTCGGGATGTTGATGATGCTGTTGTCGCCATTGGCTGCGGCCATCGGTACCGTTTCGATTAAGGCGTACTTAAAGGACGAAGATGTATTTCCGATGGTGACGCTCCAGATGACTTTGGGTTGCACACTGCTAACGATTGCGGCGTTTCTCGTCGAGGATATCACGCTTTTCCATGTAACTGAGGCATCGATTGGCGCGATGATATTCCTGGCGATTTTTGGATCGGTGATTTCGTTTACCAGCTACTATTGGCTACTGAAGCGATTGCCGATTTTGACTATGTCGATGGTGGCTTTGATTACACCGATTGTCGCAATGGTCTTGGGGTATATAGTACTTGATGAGGTGTTGACAACACAGGATTATGTCGGAGCGGCGCTGGTACTTGCCGGGGTGGCGACGGTGAATCTGAAATCTAAATGACGTCAGGCAGGTAAAGTGACGCGGACCGGTCTCGGATCGGTGATGCGGCCGTGGCAGTGCTTGCAAACGAGGGCTTCTTTTTTGACGACTTCGCGACAGAAGGGGCAATTTCTTTCATCAAATCGCAGAGGCGGAACGCTGGCTTTGCAGTTGCTCTTGAGAATAGTCTCGACGCCGTGAGCGTTGACGCGAGCGGCAACACCGCCAAATTCGAAGATGGCATTGTTGCGCGTGTCGCCGATTTGCCAATCAACAACGAGGCAGTAACCGGACAGAGAGCGTTTCTTGCCGACACCGAGATTTGGGAAGGTGATGTTCTTAGTTGCGGTGAGGCGCGGGAGCAGGAGCGGTTTTTCCTCGCAGAAGAGATCGACTACGGCGGTGCGTGGAATGCGGCCAAATTCCTTGTTGTGTTTGGAGACAAAGACAAAGGCGGAGCTATCTATGAGGCAGTCGACATAGTCAACCGGTGTGGTTGCCAAAGGGAAGCCACCGAGATAACGACCAATCGGGACGCGGGCCGGTTTATTGATATTTGACGGTCTGCGGCCACGGGCTGAGTAGACAGCAATGGCTACAAGAATTCCGAGGACGAAGCCGACGAGCAGGGATTCGGGGTGCATGTGCTACCCGAGAATGTGATCGGTGATGGTCATAGTTTGATTGTCGGAAAATGGGGGGAGAACTTGAAGGGGGAGACAACGCGACGATGAAGGTTGGCGGGTCTCCGGGGGAGTTCTGTTTTATGAACAAAGGTCTTTCGGTAAGGAGACCCACCCTACAAGGCTGGATTCCCGCTTTCGCGGGAATGACGGTACTTCGGCAGGTCAATACCGGCCATGAATTGAGTTATTCGTAGAAGGAGCCGCCGAGGTCGGAGCCTTGACGACGTTTTGCTTTGAAGCGCTCCTGCGATTGACGGATGACTTGAAGTGCAGTGTCGCGGTCTTCCCAACCTTCGATACCGACCTTCTTCTCTTCGAGGTCTTTATAGACTGAAAAGAAGTGTTCGATTTCTTTCAGCAAGTGCGGCGGGACATCCTTGAGTGATTCGATATGATTCCACAGCGGATCGGCGACCGGAACACAGAGGATTTTTTCGTCTGGACCTTTTTCGTCGAACATCTTGAAGCAACCGACCGGTTTGGCGGCGATCATACAGCCGGGAAATGTCGGTTCCCAAACCAGGACCAGAGCATCGAGCGGATCGGCATCCTCGGCGAGGGTGTCGGGGATGAAGCCGTAGTCGCTGGGATAATGCATTGCGGAAAAGAGCATGCGATCGAACCGGATGACTTTGCGGTCTTTGTCGTACTCGTACTTGTTACGACTGCCCTTGGGGATTTCTATCATTACTTCGATTATCATATCACTGTATCTGCATTTAGAGTTGTTGCTGGAGTGGACTAACGCGGCTGTGTCGCGACCGAGAGTTCCTGTTTCTTGAATTGTTGGAGCACTTCAATCAACCGGTCAATTTCTGCCGGCGTGTTGTAGAAATTCACGGCTACCCTGACTCCGCCTTCGCGGTAGACGAGGAAGAAGTTGTTTTTCAACAGGTGCTTTTGCAGTAGTTCATTTGCCGGCGAGCTGATGCTGACAATCTGCGAAAGATGTGCCGGATCAAGAGTGCCGTTTACACGGAAGTAGTCATCGTTGCCGACATAGTGCAAGAGCTGGTCGATTAATGCCCGATTGTGTGCGCAAAGATATTATCTACGCCAAGCCTGCAGATGTAAGCCAATGCAGCCGCCATACCCCAAAGTTGAATGTATGGATAGGATCCGAGATTGAAACGACGACAATCGACAAACGCATCGCGATCGAAGTGGGTTAAGTCGGTGTAGTTGAGATTCCAATCGACTCCCATCCAGCCGGTCGTGTAAGACTTCAGTTGGCGCTTCGCTTGTTTGGATACAAAGAAGAACCCCGAACCAAGAGGTGAAAGCAGCCATTTCTGAGCACCAGTTGCCAGCAAGTCGATGTGGCAGTCTTTGACATTAAGCGGGCAGGCACCCAAACCTTGAATGGCATCAACGATGAAGTAGATATCGCGTTCTTTGCAGAACTCGCCGATTCGTTTGAGATCATTGCGGAAGCCGTTGAAATATTGGACGAAGCTGATAGAAAGCACTTTAGTCCGTTTGGTGACCAACCTGGTCATTTCATCGAATGAGAAATTGCGATTGGGAGTCGGGATATACTTGATCACGACGCCGCGGTCTTCAAGCGCCCGATATGGATACGGAACTGAAGGAAACTCGTTGTCCGGAATGAGTACCTCGTCGCCAGCTTCCCAATCGAGCCCGAGAACGGCAAGATTGAGTCCCGAAGATGTATTGATGGCGAACTCGATCTCATCGGAGTGTGCGCCGATTATTGCTGCGGCGTCGCGGCGGATATTGGCTAAGTGAGTCTTGGCTTCGACATCGCCGACATTAAGATTCATCACGCCGCCGATGTAGTCATCGATTGCCTGTTTAACAACTTTCAGGACGGGTGCATAGGATGCGTTATTGAAGAAAGTCTTCTGATCAAGACCGTAGAAGTCATTGCGAATATTGGGGTCTATCATTATCGGTCCTCCTAATAATGATAAAGATACGTAATCGTGCCGAGCGTGACAAGCAATGTGAGAAGATTCCAGAACAGCTCAAATGCAACAAAGGCGGACGGCAGGCGAAACTGGTTGTAGGTCCTGATAGTTAAGGGCAATTGACCGACGCCGAAGACGAATAGCGCTATGAAGAAGCCGGAGCGCAGGCTGGTGAACGGCAGAATTGGGTACAATGCCGAATAGATGACCGCCGGGAGCATTACGCAGAGGACGAAATTTATCAGGAATGAAGACAGGAGTTGGACCTCTACTGATTCACTTAGGTCGAATTTTCGGATCAAGATTCCGGCGAAGGTCCGGCGGAAATACTCCAGGACAAGAAGTGCGATTCCGGCAACGGCGACGGCGAGGATGAGTTTTTGGGAGTTCATGGAGACGTGCTAGTTTCGCGCCCCCGGCCCTTGAGTGCAATTAACCTTCGGGTTGACCCCCCCGGGGGCCCCGCCAACGAATGATGCAATTTAGATTGTCCTACAGCCATCGCTTCTCCTGATACCATTGGTACGTCTCGCGGAGAGAATCTTCGATAGGTGACAGGGGTGCATAGTCGAGAAGTTCGCGAGCTTTTTGAGATGACGACAGCCAAAATTGGCAGGAAAGTTCGTTGACCTTGTCCGCGCATATTGTAGGCGAGTTGCCTTGATTGCGGTCAAACTTCTCGGCAAGCGGGGCGACAATGCGCAACAGCCACAACGGAATACGAAGGGGACGAATATCGACCTTCATCACATCAGCTATCATATATTGTGCCTGCCATTGCGAAAGCTCATCGAGGGTATTTACGAAGAATGTTTCCCCGACTGCTTTGTCGGATAGAGCGGCCCGGATGATGCCTTCGACCAAGTCTTTGACATAGACAATACTGACGAAGCTCTCTTTACCGCCAAATTTGAGAAGCAAGCCAGCCTTTGCCATTTGGAAAAAGGTAAGTACTTCGGTATCGCGTGGTCCAAAGACAGCCGGAGGGCGGACGATTGTTACCGGGAGGCGGTCTTTCATGGCGAGGACGGCTTGCTCGCCTGCGAGTTTGCTTCGGCCATAGTCGGAGACTGGATTTGGGGTGTCGGACTCGGATTTGAGAGTCTTGTCATGGCACGGACCGGCAGCAGCCTGGGTGCTGATATAGACAAAGCGCTTGATGTTCTTACCGTGTTCGACTGCGAGTTTGACCAGTTTCTCGGTGGCAACCGCGTTGACGTCCATGAAAACCTGAGACGATGGCGCTTTGACGAGACCGGCGCTATGAAAGACATAGTCGACTTGGGAGATAGTTTCTTTTAGGAATTCGGTATCGCGGAGATCGCCGTAGACAGGCGTGTATTTGAGTTCGGCGATGTTATCAATCTTGGAGGTTTCCCTAAGGAGAAGGACGAGATCGAAACCTAACTCGGAGAGCCGGTCGGCAAGGTGACTTCCGACAAAACCATTGCCGCCAGTGATCAACGCCTTCGGCCGGGAACTGAAAACCGGGAGAAATTGGCTTGACTTTGAGGTAGTCATTCCTTATGATTTTCCACTTGTTAGTACCGGCACTCAGCCAATCTATCAGGCATTAGGTTGAAAGCAAGCCATTTATGGATATCTTTGAAAAGTGCAGGAAATTCACCCGTTCCGCTGAAGTAAAGGCGATGGGTGTATACCCGTATTTCCGCGAAATTACGACGGCATCCGAGACCGAGGTCATGATCGGCGGTCAGAAGATGCTGATGATCGGTTCGAATAACTACCTCGGCTTGACGACTCATCCCAAGGTCATCGAAGCGGCGATTGCCGCCACCAAGAAGTACGGTTCCGGTTGTACCGGTTCGCGCTTCCTGAATGGTACTCTTGACTTGCATGTCCAATTGGAGAACGAACTTGCGGCCTTCATGAAGAAGGACGCTTGTTTGGTCTATTCGACTGGATTCCAAACCAACCTTGGCACAATCTCCTGTTTGATCGGCAAGGGCGACTATCTTTTGATGGATCGTTCGAACCACGCCTGCATCGTTGATGGTGCAAGACTGTCATTCGGCAAGATTCTCAAGTATGATCATAATGATATGGACGATCTGGAGCGGGTACTTCAGGGTATCAGCGCCGATGCACCGAAAGCAATCGTTACAGACGGTGTTTTTTCGATGGAAGGCGACATAGTCAATCTTCCGCGAATGTATGAATTGGCAAAGAAGTACAATGCACGGCTGATGATTGATGACGCTCACTCGGTTGGTGTGCTGGGAGCGACCGGCGCCGGCACAGCTGAGCATTTTGGATTGACCAAAGAGACTGATATTACGATGGGAACGTTCTCCAAGTCATTTGCTTCGATCGGCGGATTCGTCGTCGGCGATGCACAAGTGATGGAGTATGTCAAGCACTTGTCGCGGACGATGATATTCTCGGCCTCGATTCCGCCGGCTTCGGCGGCGGCGGTAAGAGCGGCACTTCAGGTAATGAAGGACGAGCCGGAACGCCGTGAACGGTTGTGGCAGATTACGAAAAAGATGCATGCCGGATTGAAAGATCTGGGATTCAATATCGGTACGACACAAACTCCGATTGTGCCGGTGCATATCGGCGACATGATGGAGTGCTTTACGTTCTGGAAGACACTGACCGAGGCGGGGATTTTCGCGAATGCGGTGATTCCACCGGCAGTGGCACCGGGGCAATCGATGATACGGACAAGCTATACGGCAAATCATACAGATGCGCAACTGGACCGCGTGCTTTCGACATTCGAGAGCATCGGCAAAAAAATGGGCATGATATCGGCGATGGTGTGACCCTTAATCAGGTGACAGTGTAATAATGGCCGAAGAGATCGACGTAAGGGAGGTAACTTCACCTTCCGAGTTGATGAAATTCATAAAATTCCCATGGAAAATCTATGAAGGCAACCCGCATTGGGTGCCGCCTTTGATCATTGATCGCAAAGACTTCTTCAATAAGAAAAAGAACCCCTTCTATCGTTTCGCCGAAACCCGCTTGTTCGTCGCTTATCGCAGCGGCAAAACTGTTGGTCGCATTGCGACCTGCATCAATCGTTCGCATAACGAGTTCCATCAGGAGAAGGTAGGATTTTTCGGGTTCTTCGAGTGTATCGACGACTACGAAGTCTCTCACCGCCTGTTGAAAGTGGCGATGATCTATCTCAAGAAGGCCGGGATGGAAGTTATGCGCGGGCCGTGCAATTTCTCGACCAATCACGAAGTCGGGCTTCTGCTCAATGCCTATGATTCATCGCCGATGGTGATGATGACTTACAATCCGCCCTACTATGCGGCACATCTGGAAAAGTTTGGTCTGAAGAAGATCAGAGACTTGCTGGCGTTTAGGATCGATCACTACGATGTCGACAACGAACGGATACAAAAATTGATGACGCGCATTCGCGAACGATCGGGCGCGACAATTCGCAAGATCAATATGCGTGATTTCAATAACGAGATTCGTCGCGCGATCAAGGTTTACAATGATGCCTGGGAACATAACTGGGGATTTGTGCCGTTGTCGGAGGATGAATTCATTCACATTGCCAAAGACATGAAGATGATTCTCGATCCGGACTTGGCGCTGTTTGCGGAGATTGATGGCGAGCCGGCAGGGTTTGCGCTGGCGTTGCCGGATATCAATGTGGTGCTGAAAAAACTCAACGGGCGGTTATTGCCGTTTGGAATATTCAGGCTCTTATGGGACATGAAGGTCCGCAAGAAAATCAAAGAGGCGCGGGTGTTGACGGCGGGTGTCGTCAAGAAGTATCAAAAGCGGGGAATCGACAGTGTGTTCTTCTATGACTTGTGGCACAACGCGATGAAGAACGGTTACCAGACGGGTGAGATGTCGTGGATTCTGGAAGACAATCACGTAATGGTACAGGCGGCAGAAGCGTTGGGCGGCAAGGCTTATAAGACGTACCGGATTTATCAGACACCGTTGATGCTGAATGGGGCGACGCAGGGGTAGGTTCAGTTTCGATTCTCAAAAACGACATCTCTTATTATTCGCACAAAGCAATTACACAAATTCAAAAGTCTCCCGTCTCAAGATTGACATCACGGCAGCTGCTATAAAACCAAAGGCTAGTTTTATCCGGAGGGAGTATGTTCTCTTGGAAATTACTCGGGAACCTTGTCTGCGTTATCTCTGCACTTTTTGCATCCACAACATTGCATGCATATTCAGTTGAATCGGAGGTTGCTCCGCGAGTTTCGCGTCAGGCGCTTGAATCGTTGGAGTATCCGATGGGGCGCGATCATTCGAGCGGTAATGTCGTTTTTACAGTTACCAACTATGGGATGTTGGGTGAATGGCAGTGGCCATACTCCACCAATCCCGATTCGATGCAGATGGGCTGCGAGTTTCCGAAGGGATCGGGAATTCTCCACAGTTTCTTTGGGGCGCTATGGATCGGCGCTGTGGCAGGCGAGGACACGATTGTTTCCACCGGCGCTGACGGTTGGCAGAACGTGCATGAGCTGTATCCAGATTTTGGGGCGGAAGGAATACTTCGACTCAGCAATCGACCCGGTGATGCGGATTTTGATGCTTCAGCCGTAGCCGATGAGGAGTTTGTCGCGGTTTACTATGACACGCTCACCAACCCCGCCTATGTAATGCCTGACCCTTTTGAAGGTCGTTCGCACATTCCGCTCGGTCTGAAGATTCGGCAGCACTCCTATTCATTTGGCGAGCAACCGGATGATGACTACATCCTGATTCGCTATACGATAACCAACATCGGATCAAAGCATCTCCAGGGAGTTCATATCGGGGCTTTCTTTGATTCGGATGTTTGGCATCGCGACACACCGAATGGTTTCACCGATGATTTTGCCGGCAGTCGATGGGTTCCGAACTTTGACGGCACTGACAGTGTTTTGGTGGGGTATGTTGCCGACGATGACGGCGACCCAAACTCCGAAGGAGAATGGGACGAATTCTCGGCGCGGTCGGTGTTTTCGGCCGCAGTAATTGACCCACCAAGCGGACAGAATCGCGGATTTAATTGGTGGATCAGCAATGGTAACCCTTGTAATGACTGGGGACCGGTGTTGCAGACTCACGACCGACCATTTGGGACCGATGCCAGCGGTACGCCGGAAGGCGATCGCAACAAGTACTATATGATGTCGAATCCTGAGATCGACATTGATCAACTGTGGTCATTGTACGATTTCAGTACCGTACCCTATTTCGAGCCTCCATTTTGCCTGCGGGAACCCTTATACATCCGACACGAGATTCCTGTTGTCGATTGGCGGCGGTGACCTTGCTCCGGGAGACAGCGTTCAATTCTGTATAGCAGTTGTGCTTGGCGCGGATCTTCACACCGGTACCGACAATTGGGATTTGTTCGATCCATACGACCCGGAGCCGTTCTACAATACGTTGGACTTTTCTGATCTCGACGCCAACCTTGCGGCGGCACAGTCAATGTATCAGCGGATGTTCTTCGCAATTGCAGGCGACGTTAACAACACCGCAGACGTCACTATCTCGGATGTCGTGTACCTGATCAACTACATGTTTCTTCACGGGGCTGCGCCGGTGCACTTAAATAGCGCGGACGTGAATGGTGATTGCAAGATCAACATTTCTGATGTTGTGCAATTGGTTCGGTACGTTTTCGATTCCGGCGTACACCTGGAGTTGGGTTGCATGCAGTAGGAGACAATATGCGACGTGAGTTGGATTGAAGTGTTCGGCTGAAGTCGAACCCACAGAAGTCAATCCCACATTAATCGATGACACATGCGAGCCGTCAGTTAGGGAGCCTGACGGCTTCGCTGTTAGGTGGATGTGGTTCGATCAACTCTGCCTGGATTCCGGCATTCGCCGGAATGACACTTATCAAGCTGCGCCCCTACTGTTGCCAGCCGAATTTTTGTAAGTCCACCACATCTTCGCGATTGAACTTGACTCCTTCTTTTTTCAGCATCGATTTCTGCAATTCGTAACCGCCATTACGAGGAAGCGAGATCATTCCCTGCTTGTTGATGACGCGATACCAGGGAAGGTCGAGTTTTTCCGAACAGGCGTGGAGAATGCGCACGACCTGGCGTGCCGCTCGCGGCGACCCGGCGAGTGCGGCGATCTGGCCGTAAGTTGCAACTTTGCCGCGGGGTATTTTGCGGATGATGTCGACCACACACTGGTGGAAAGGTGTCAGGTGGGAGGTGTCAGGTTTCTTGCGAGGCATGCTGGAAATATATGGATGGCGAAGTCGGGGATCAAGGGGGAAGTCTCACCGTTCCGGTGGGGGACAAAGCGAAGGCACACTTCTTACTATTCAACTAGACAGTTATAGAGGATCCTGCGTGTACTGTGCGAGACATGAATCACACATGGTGTGAGAGATTTGCGGCGAAGCCTGCTCGCCGAACAGCTGAAGTGCGATAATTGCTTCTTCAACTTCGATCCAGGCGCTTGCGGTTTCGACTTTCTTGCACCAACTGCACATTACCAAAAATTTGTCGGAGCGCGGGACGTGTTGATCCAACAGTGCTATCGGTTCGCGAGCTTCTTCGCGAAGAATTTCACTGACGAACTCAATACCATTCTCATTGGCAGGTTTCATTTCCATCTGCATAAAACGGCGTCGGTCGGGAGAATCACAACGAAACGGAAACTTGGCTGGAGATCGACCGGCACGAATTCGCGCAACGATGGTCTGATAAAGGTGGCGTGTCTCGATATTGATGACGAAATCCCAAACACTTCGACCGACTACCTCTGCAGAGAGAACGTTCTCACCGGCATTTTTCATAGCGAATTTGTCCCATGAAGGGCTGACATAGCGAATGATGTCTTCGCTATCGATTGTATAGTGAACAATCGCGTCGTCGTGATTTAGAGGGGATTGCTCTGAAGCGCCTTGGCGCGGAGGGATATTGGCCATAACTGACCCAATATATCCAACTTGGCCGAGTTACACAACTTTACTTCTGAGAATGTCGTGGATATGGACGATGCCGACCGGACGATGGTCGTCATCGACGACGACAAGCGCGGTGATTTTGTGATCTTCCATGACTTTGAGGCCGCGTTCGGCGAGTTCGTTGGGGCCGATCAGCTTTGGTTGGGGCGACATTATTGCGGATGCCGGTTTCATCATGAAGTTATCATTGCGGCTGAGAACGCGTCGCAGGTCGCCGTCGGTGAAGATACCGGTGAGTTTGCCGTCATCATCAACTATCAGTGCCGTGCCGAGACGCTTGTTGGTGATAACGACGAGCATTTCCTTGGCGAGAGTCGCTTGATTGACAATCGGGAGATCATCGCCAGAGTGCATGAGGTCTTTGATACGGATGGTGAGTCGTCGTCCGAGTGTGCCGCCGGGGTGCAGCAGTGAAAAGTCCTCGGCAGTGAAGCCGCGTTGCTCTTGTACGACGAGCGCGAGCGCATCGCCGAGAGCGATAGCGGCGGTTGATGATGAGGTTGGCGCGAGATTGTGAATGCAGGCTTCGCTTGGCACGGAGGCATCAAGCGGGATGTCGCTGCGTAATGATAACGGTGATTTGAGATTACCGGTAATCGAGATGACAGTAACACCGAGCCGTTCGATGACCGGATAGAAACGTTCGAGTTCGTCGAGGTTGCCGGATTTGGAGATCGCGAGCACAAGGTCATCCTTTTGCAGTATCCGAGGTCGCCGTGGAGACCTTCGGTCGGGTGCAGGAATAGCGCCGGCGTGCCGGTGGAGTTGAAGGTTGCGACAATCTTGCGACCAACCCATCCTGATTTGCCAAGACCGGTGACGATGACCTTGCCCTTGCATTCGAGAATGGTTTTGACAGCGCGGACGAAGTTGTCATCGAGTTTATCGACGAGCCCGCGAACAGCTTCGGCTTCGTGTAGGATGACTTCTTTAGCGCGTTTTAGCATTGGCAATATCTTCGCGATAAATCTTTACGAGATCAAGTCCTTTTGCGGCGAGCACGAAGCTGATAACTTCGCGGCAAGCGCCTTTACCGCCGAGACGTTCAGTTTGATAATGCGAAACCGGAAAGAGCTCCGGCTCGGTATCGGCGACACAGACAGCGAAACCGACCTGCTCCATTGCGACGAGATCGGGAATGTCATTGCCGACATAGCCGATCTGACTCAGATCGAGATTGTGCTTTCGTGCCAGCTCGCGAAGGGCCGAGATTTTGTCCCACGCAACGACGATATCGCCTACGCCAAGCTCTGTGCAGCGTTTGACGGTGACCTCAGAACCGCGGGCTG
The DNA here is from genome assembly GCA_016708315.1 of bacterium. NCBI lineage: Bacteria > bacterium. Next base: position 198,571 of record JADJGC010000004.1, on the reverse strand, counting down.
TAATGATACCGAATTTCAGATAGCGTTCGCTCGCGGTTTTGATGGCAAATCCGTCGGCGGCCGAGAAGGCTTTTGCCTCTTGATTGTCTTTGAGGAAGATCATACGATTGTCGGTCATGACGCCATCGACATCAAAGATCAGCATCTGGATGGATGCAGGATTTATTTCAAGTTTACGCTGTAGTCTGAGCAAGACGCTTTATCTCCTTGAGAAATGTCTCCACATAGTCGAGTGGAAGTTGTGTGGCGGAGTCGGATTTTGCGGATGCCGGATCGGGATGAGCTTCAAAGAATAGTCCATCAATTCCGACAGCGATTGCCGCCTTCGTGAGCGGAAGCACAAACTCGCGATTACCGCCGGATGATCCGCCCTGCCCGCCCGGTTGTTGTACGGAGTGCGTGGCATCAAAGACGACGAGGTGTCCGGTCTGCTTCATCTTGATGAGCGAGCGGTAGTCGACAATCAAGTCGCGATAGCCAAACGTAGTGCCGCGCTCGGTGAGCATAACTTGCGAGTTGCCGGCATCAACGGCCTTCTGTGCGAGATGAGCCATGTCCTCGGCGGCAAGGAACTGTCCCTTCTTGATATTAACTGCCCTGCCCGATTTGGCTGCCGTGATGATCAGGTCTGTCTGTCGACAGAGGAACGCCGGAATCTGCAGGACATCGCAAACCTGCGCGACGGTGGCCACTTCATGGGTCTCGTGTATATCTGTCAGCACCGGCACGTTGAATTCGGACTTCACTTTTTGCAGAAGTTTGAGCGCTTCTTGATCGCCGATTCCAGAGAAGGATTTCCCGGAGAGGCGATTGGCTTTGCGCAATGAACCCTTGAATATGAGAGGCAGTTCCAACGCTCGCGACAAATTCACCAAGGTGTGCGCGGTCCGCATGACGATGTCTTCGGATTCGATGAGGCAGGGGCCGGCGATGATAAACAACTTACCATCGCCGAATTTCTGATTACCGATTGAGATCATTGACGCAGATTCAGTTCGTCGAGCAGTTCAGATTTGACGACCGGTTCGCTCTCCAGATCGAGCTCGGGCTGCGCCGGATTGTCGTGATATTCTGAAGCAGCACGCACGAACTCGCGGAACAGCGGATGCGCTTTGCCGAGGCGGCTTTTCAATTCCGGATGGAATTGCACGCCAACAAACCAGCGGTGGCTGGGGATTTCGACGATTTCAACGAGCTTGCTGTCCGGTGATAGTCCGGAAAGTTTTAATCCGCGCGATGTTAGTTGATCGCGGTAGTAGTTGTAGAATTCGTAACGGTGGCGGTGGCGCTCGGAGATATTGCGTTCCTGATAGGCTTCATACGATTTGCTGTTTTCATCGAGAACGCAGGGGAACGCGCCAAGGCGCATCGTTCCGCCCATTTCGGTGACTTCGTGCTGATCGGCCATGAGATGAATCACCGGATGCTTGAGATCGCGATAGAATTCGTACGAGTGGGCATCAGCCAAACCGGCTACGTTGCGAGCAAATTCAATGACGGCACATTGCATACCGAGACAGATTCCGAAGAACGGAATATTGCGTTCGCGCACGTAGTGGATCGATTCGATTTTGCCTTCGACACCGCGCTCGCCAAATCCACCGGGAATCAGCAGGCCGTCGATGCCTTTGAGATATTGTTCAGCGCCGTTGAGTTTGATGTCCTCGGAAGCAATCCAGACGAGATCAACTTTGACATTGTTTTCAGCGCCGGCGTGAATAAACGATTCAATGATCGATTTGTAAGCATCTTTGAGATGCACATACTTACCGCAAATGCCGATTCGGATATGCTTGTCGGGGCGTTTGATCTTACGAACGATTTCTTCCCACTCGGAAAGGTCCGGGTCGGGAGCATCGAGTCCGAGGTAGTCGACGATATAGTTGTCGAGCCCTTGCTCGTGATAGAGCAGCGGAACTTCATAGATGGTATCGACATCGATTGATTCAATGACATTCTTTGACGGGATACTGCAGAAAAGTCCGATCTTTTCGCGAATAGCGTCAGAGAGTGGTTTAGAAGTTCGGCAAAGCAATACTTGCGGCTGGATTCCGATTTCACGCAAATCGCGAACCGAGTGCTGAGTCGGTTTGGTTTTGATTTCGCCGGCAGTTTCAATGTAAGGAACGAGAGTCAGATGCACGAAGAGTGTGTTGCCGGGGCCTTCTTCAAGAGCGATCTGGCGGGCGGCTTCGAGAAACGGCAACGACTCAATATCACCAACGGTACCGCCGAATTCGGTGATTACGACATCGAAGGTCTCGTCGCGACGGGCCAATTTGCGAATGCGCGATTTGATTTCGTTGGTGATATGAGGGATGACCTGAACGGTAGCGCCAAGATAGTCGCCTTTGCGCTCGCGGTTGATTACCGACTGATAGACCTGACCGGCAGTGACGTTGTTATCGCGGGTGAGTGATTGTCCGGTGAAGCGTTCGTAATGACCGAGATCGAGATCGGTTTCGGCGCCATCGTCAAGTACGAAGACCTCACCATGCTGGAACGGATTCATGGTACCGGGATCGACGTTAATGTATGGGTCCATTTTCTGGATATTAACTTTAAGTCCCCGTTTCTGTAGTAGAACACCGATCGAGGCGGATGCTATCCCTTTGCCGAGGGACGAGACCACACCTCCGGTGACGAATATGTATTTGGCGCCTTTCACTAAATCACTCCTCCCTCTTGCGAAAACAATCTATTTGCTAAAGCCAGGTCTTCCGGCGTATTGACAGATAATAACGGCTTGTTGATGATAGCCACGCCGATTTTGTGGCCATGCTCTAAAATTCGCAACTGTTCCAAGGACTCGGCAATTTCACGCGAAGTCTGGGGTAAACGGGCATATTCGATCAGGAAGTCCTTACGATATACGTAAATTCCAGCATGACCGTAATTGGTAATCTTCTGCCCTGCTACAGTTATCGGCTTACGAGAGAACTCAATTGCGTGACCCAACGCATCTACAGCAACTTTGACCAGATTGGGATCGCTGAGATCTTCGCTTTGTAAGACCGGAAATGCCGCTGTGGCGACATGGAGATCCGGATTGTTTTCAAGTACTTGGACTGTCCGTTCAAGTTGCTCAGGCGTAATCGATATCTCATCACCCTGAATGTCGATGCAGACATCGCAGTCGATATCTGCTACTGCAGATGCACAGCGCTCAGAGCCATTCTTGAAGGGCTCATTGGAGAGAACAACCTCGCCGCCGTTTTGAATGATAAGTTGGCTGATCGATTCGTCGTCGGTGGCAACGATCAAACGCTCGAAGCGGCTGAAGGCTCTAACTCGTTCCCAGACATGGAGTATCATAGGACGACCTGCAATTAATGCCAGTGCCTTCCGAGGAAACCTGCTTGAGGCTAACCGGGCCGGGATTACTCCGACTATCTTCAATTATCCACCACTTTCGGGACTTTGAAGTAGTTGTCTACCCGCTCAGGCGCGTTCTTGAGAGCTTCATCCACGCCAAGTGACGGCGTGACAATGTCTTCGCGCAAGACGTTTCCAGTGACGTTCTCCTGCAATTGGGATTGGACACCTGATGTATCGACCTGATCGAGTTTCTTGACGTATTCGAGCATCTTGGCGATGTCGTCTTGGAATTGGGCGATTTCGGATTCATCCAGACGCAGACGCGCCAATGCTGCGAGTTTAAGCAGCTCATCTCGGCTAATCATACTGGGGGTCCCGCGTAGGGGTAGTAAAAAACACGGGATTAACCTTACGGATATTGGGGAACGATGTCAACAAGAATAGAAAAGAATTGAAGTTGGCGGCTAGCTTGACATAGATTGTTGAAAGACTTCAAGAACGGAGATGTGTATGAAGATTTCTAACATTCCATTTACGGTAGTCGATTGGAGCACGATTGCGACGACGGAGCAAGAAGGTGAGAGCGGTGTGGCGGTTAGGCGATCTGTGCAGTTCGGTGATATTCGCGTCAGAATGGTCGAATATTCGTCCGGATACGTTTCTGACCATTGGTGCGAAAAGGGACACATTCTGCTTGTGCTGGAAGGCACTTTGGTGACCAAATTGAAGGATGGGCGCGAATTCATTTTGACTCCTGGAACCAGCTATCAGGTAGCAGATGGAGCGGAACCGCACAGGTCATCGACCGCAACTGGCGTGAAGATGTTCATGGTTGATTAAAAGCGGTTGCGGATTAGCGCCGATTCGGCATTGCCAAGGGCTAAAGTCTTTCTAAGCCTATGTCGAAACAGCATATAAGACACATTTCCATTCTTTCCTGATTTTAGAGGAGGGCGGCGATGCCCGAGCGACGTCAATCGCAGCGCCGAACACCAGCTTCCGACCTCTATGTGGTCGACAAGCAGACAGATCAACCGCTTGGATCGGTTCAAGACTTGAATTCCGGCGGCTGTAAGCTTCTGTGTCGGGAACCAGTCGCTGCAGGTAAGCTGTTTCAGTGCCGCTTGGCACTACCTGAGCCGATTCTTGAGATCACTGAACTCGCATTATGGCTTGAGAGTAAGTGGTGTGTACTTGATGAAGGTGACGGAATGTTCGAAGTGGGATTTGAGTTTCGCGACCTGACTGAAAGCGACAAAATGATTCTCAAATTCTTGATTGTTCCGTGGGACGAAGCACGGGAAGCGGCTAAGGCGGCAGTAGCGGATCCGATGGGAAGGACGATTCGTTAGCCAGAATCGTCGCACGACAAACATTCGCAACCGGCAAGAAAACAAAAGCCCTTGAGATTACTCTCAAGGGCTTTTGGATTTATGGACCGAAACTGATTTCGTTTCGGCTTATGAAGATTACTTCAGAAGAGTCATCTTCTTGATTTCGGAGAAGTCACCCGAGGTCAACTTGTAGAAGTAGACACCTGAGGCAACCTGCGCGCCGGAATCAGAATTTCCATACCACTTTACGCTATAGGTACCGGCTGACTGGTAATCGCTGACCAGTGTCTTAACCTTGGCACCCATTACGTTGTAGATCGAGACTTCGACGAAGCCGGGCTTTGCAACCACGTATTCGATCGAGGTTTCGGGGTTGAATGGATTCGGATAGTTCTGAGCCAGGCTGAACTGATCCGGCAATACTCCACCAGACTTACCAAGGGTCGTGAATTCGTTGACGAATACGCGATCGCCATTGGCTGTCCAGTCGATTGTCTGCTCGATCTGTTCACCGTTGATCTTGAAGCTGATCTTGCCTGAGTTGGCAACATCATTGTTTGAGCTGAAGTTATCCGGACCATAGACCGGCATGAACCCGAACTTGCCCGTCTGACGGACAGCAAACTCACCGACCATAATACCGGCTTCATTGTAGGCTTCGATGACTGTTCCGGCCGGAATGTTCTGACCGTCGAGTTTAACGTCGGAGCCATACAGGTTGATCCAGGTATTGCTGGACTGTACGCGCGGCACGAAGCTGTTGAGGTTGCGCGTGACATCCGGTACGGAGGAAACGAACGTCGGTTCGCCATCAGGATAGATAAGCGTTCCGGCAGAGTTCGTCTTGATCCAGTAGCCGAAGCCAGCCTTCATCTCGTTAAGAGTGGCAAGTTCCGGAAGTGCCGGGTCATAGCTCAGACCACCATTTTCGTAGCCGAGTACGACAACGACGCTGCTCCAGATTGAAGCAAGTGCGTTCGGAACCGAAAGCGGAGCTTCAGGCAGATAGCTAACCAAGTTCCAGTTGTTCTCGATTGAGATCGGAGTCGAGGCTGCAATTAACTGACCGGTGAAGCAGATTGAATCGGCTGCATCCATACGGAACCAGTAACCATGAGCGTTGTCGACTTCAAACAGGGTCGAGAATTCCGGAAGATCCGGGTCATAAGTAAGACCAACTGATTCGAAGCTCAGGATGACGTCGGTGTTATCCATTACGTCAGCGAACAGGGTTTCGAGATCAGAGGTTGACAGAGCTACATTGAGTGAAATCAGATTCCAGCCAGCTGCCAAGTAGAGGCATCTGGTGACATCTTGATCGGACGGTGCAGTGAAGCAAGCTTCATAGCGATCGCCGTTACCGGTCCAGACCAACGGGTCACCGGAAAGGTCAACCGACGCGCCATCAAGCATAATGGTAATCGCATCACCAATGACGCAGCCTTCATCGACACCCGGAGTGTACGGATCATCGACGTAGACCGGCATGAATCCGAACGTACCCGGAGTGCTGACAACCCAGCGGCCGCAGAGCACGCCGTCCGGATCGAAGGCTTCAATGACGGAACCGACAGCAACCGGCTCGCCGTTGAACAGTGCTCCACCCTGGCAATAGAGGTCAACCCATTCGTAGGTCGGGGTGACGTCGGCTACCAAGACTTCAAGGACGATGTTAACATCCGTATCCGGAAGGTTTACGTTGCCTGTGGTTTCAGGATAGTAACCGTCTTTGTAAGCACGGACTGTGTATCCGCCATCTGGAGGCATCATGAAGCAGAATTCGTAGTAACCATCATTGTTGGTCGTGGTCGTGGCAATAACGCCAGTCTCATCCAACAGCTCGACGGTAGCGCCTTCGACTCCACCGTTGACATCGCTGATATAACCGCTGATGCAGTTTTCAGCTACTTCATTGATGGTGATCGAACCGGCAAAGAACTGCGGGTAGATCGAGTTTCCGATTTCATCGGAGAACATCAGTTCGACTCCCGGGGCGATGAACAGGGTGTCAATTGTGACAACCTGCGCCATTGCTGACGGATCAACTGAGAACCACAGGGTAGCCCAGAGACCTGAACCAGCCGCGACGAGCGGTTCCGGCGGAAGACGGAAGAGACCGTGCGCCAAGGTATGGGCGGTGTTGTCAATTGTGGTGATCTTGTTTTCGATAAATTCGACGCGCGATCCGGCAAATGACACCGAATCAAGCATCACGTCTGACGAGCTCCAAGTCAAACCAGCCGACATACCGGCAAGTTCTTCATAGTTCGAGAAGTTCATGTAGACTGCGACATCATCATCCGGATAAGCGATTTCGTGCGACAACCAAACGGTGTCTTCGGAAATCGGCTTCTCGGTGACGAAGAGCGTAATTTCAATTACGCCGTTTTCGTCGGCATTAACATCCTTGCCGACTGTGACCGGCGAAACCTGCACGTGGGCAGTATACGGGCTTCCGGAAGCCGCAAGACCGGCAGTATTGAACGACAACGTAATCAGGTCACCGGGAGTATCTCCGGCATCGACGTTGCCACTTTCCGGACTTGCAGTTACCCACGGCTGGTCTGAATTGACTGCCCAATAAAGGGTGCCGCAGACTGCGCCATTAGTAACATAGAATGACTCGTCAGCCGGGTTGGAGCCTTCTTCAGCAATGACAACCAAAGTGTCGAAGCTGGTGACTACAACAGGCGGGGCAACGCAGCTGCCGACTTCAAGCTGAACAGTGTCAGCCTTAACGGAGCCGCTGGTGCCTGTGAATACGAGGTCATAAACACCGGTCGGCGTGCTTGGGTCAATTGCGCCATTGAAGGTGCTAAGGCCCGGAGCAGCGACTGGATCGACAGTGAAGTCACCGGTGAAGTTAATACCTACGCCGCTAACAGCGAGGTCAACCGCATCGGAGAATCCATCGATTGAGCCGATGGCAATGTTGTATACGAACGGTGAAGCAAGACCGCCTTCAATAGTAATGGTCTCCGGAGTAACGTCAATCGTGAAGTCCGGATTCAGGTCGGCATTAACCGTGAAGGTAGCCGCATCGGAGTCGGCAAGAAGACCCGGGTCGGTGGCAGTGAAAGTCACTGTCTCTGAACCGGTGAAGCCGCTCGGATAGGTAATCATGGTAACATTACCGGTGTCGATGACGACGATGAGTTCGGTATTGCCTGAGAAGGTCCAGGTAAGTTCGTTGTCAGCGTTGTCCGGATCGGCGACGTAGTCGTCGAGATCGATAATTGCGAATGACTGGCCATCAAGGATGGTCTGATCAGGAATGTCGGCAACAACCGGCGCCTGATTCGGAATTGCGTTGACCGTGAAGGTCGCGGCATCGTTATCAGCCAGAAGGCCCGGGTCGGTTGCGGTAAAGGTAATCGTCTCGGCGCCGAGGAAGCCACTCGGATAGGAGATCGTGGCTACACGGGACGGGCTGATTGCCACCACTAATTCAGTATTACCTGAGAAGGTCCAGGTCAGGAGATTGTCGGCGTCATCAGGATCAACGACAAAGTCATCAAGGTTGATGGTGGTAAACAACTGACCTTCGGTGATTGTCTGATCCGGGATGTCGGAGACAGTCGGCGGATCGTTCACAATAGCATTGACGGTGAAAGTGGCCTGATCTTCATCATAGGCATTGTCTGGATCGGTAGCGCGGAAAGTAAAGACCGCGGAACCGGTAAAGTCCGGAGTGGCAACGAGAGTTGCGACGCGGGTGCCCGGATCAATGCTAACGGTAAGATCGCCTTTGGACTTCATCAACTGAGTAGTCCAGACGATATCGGCATCGATGTCATCTGGGTCGGTGACATAGTCATCGAGCGCGATGGTTGCAAAGGTGCCGCCTTGATCAATAATCTGATCCGGAATGTTGGAGACAACCGGTGCAGCGTTACCGGCGTTGACGGTAACATTGAACTGGCACTGACCAGTGTTGCCTGCTTCGTCGGTCGCGGTTACGGTAACAATCGTAGTGCCGAGCGGGAAGGCTGAACCGGAAGCCGGAACGGCAGCGGCGGTAGAACCTGCGCAGTTATCGGTGGCGCTAACAACGAAGTTCACGATAGCGCTTGTCTCACCCGGGTTTGCGGTGACACTGATGTCAGCCGGGCAAACAGCAACCGGGTTCTGAGTATCGTTGACAGTGACTGTGAATTGGCACTGAGCGGTGTTACCGGCATCATCAGTAGCGGTAGCGGTAACAACGGTGGCGCCAACCGGGAACAGCGTCGCCGGATTCTGACTGTAGGTTATGGCAACAGCAGCGTCACAATTGTCGGTGGCTGTGGCAGCGAAATTAACAATCGCGCCGCATGCACCAACATCGTTTCCGACGGTGATGTTTGCCGGGCAAGTTACGACTGGATTAGTCTGGTCGGTAACTGTGACAGTACAGCTTACGGTATCGGCGAGCACCGGAGTGCCGTTGTCGGTGACAATTAAGGAGACTACAGTCTGTCCGAGCGGATATGGACCGGCCGGAACCTGAGTAATCGTAATCTGGTCGCCATCTGGATCGCTGGAGCCATTATTGATATCAGCTACTGCGGTGCAATTGGCACCGGCAGCGACGGAAATCGGCTGGCAAACAGCGATTGGCGGGGTATTCGTGGGATCGGGGCATCCTGTGCCAAAAATAATGTCTTTGGTTCCGCAATCTTTGAGTACGGGAACGATATCCGCTGAACCATCCATCGGGGCAAAAATAGCCGGGCCGGCTGGCGGAACGAAGACGTTGAACAGGTCAGCACAACCATCGGTTACGCCAGCCTTGACGGTGAAGCGCATTGTGAAAGCAAGCACCTCGGTTGCGCCTGGAGCATGCACCGGAATTGGCATTGTCGGGTCGAAAGTAAACCAACCCGTCAGCACCGTATTGAGTGCAGTATCTCTGGGAGTGGAGCGGAATTGACCACCAAGGTCATTTAGATCCGGTCCACCTACTAAGGAGGTAAACTCCATGTGATACGTGTCGTACTTGAAACCAAAGGTAAATGCGCCGAGGTCTTTTGAATTTGCCATATAGACCGGGACGCTTACGATTGTTCCAGCAACCAACGGTACGTTAGTTGGACACTCGATACGCAAATAGTTCGTTGTCGAGTCATGCGGCTGTGCATAGGCCGCACTCGTCGACAGAATAAACGCTGCCAGAGCTATGAATAGCATCATAGTTCGGGTTAGCAGGCGCTTTGGCGACATAGAGCCTCCTGTAGAGTTAAGTGAGTCTTGGTTTTTTCTCAAAGTAAAGGAAAGGTTCACTTCCATAAAAGTTTCAGGTTGTAAGACTGCAATGACGACTGGTAAAAATAAGTATAGCACCCCCTATTTCCCATCAAAACGAATATAGAGTTTTATGCTGTAGTGTCAATAGAAAAAGCCGTTAGTATGCTGTTAAATTTAAGTGCAGAAAGGGCTAACATCCTTACGGTTAAAGGGTCTCCTTAAGCAATTAGGAGACAACAGGTATTGATTGCGGGAAAAAGCCTTAGGATTGCCTTTTCCCGCAGGATTAGTCGAACAAAATGGGATTTCTGCCTATTTCTGGCAAGGCGCCGGGCCACCCGAGAAGATGTAGTTTATGATGTATACGACGTCTGAGATGTTGCAATTGCCGTCGCAATTTGGGTCGCCGGCGGCCGGCGGTATTGGGGCTGGCCCAAACGCGAAGATGTAATTGAGCAGAAAAACTGCGTCAGATACGTTAACTGTACCATTCCCGTCAGCATCTCCCAGCACATACGCAATTACCGGAAAGGCGCCAATGTCATTGCGTGAACCGTCGAGATCATTGAACATTGGATCGGGATTGCCTTTATCGATACAGGGAGAAAAGGGCATCAGATCGAAACTGAAGGGATTACCGCCAACAAACATCGGATCGGCATAGACGCCGTTGGGGCCAGTTACAACACCGCTGTAGTCGCCGGGTACATTGTTGAACAGGCAATTGTAATCGAAGTAGCAGTTGATGCTGCTTGCAGCCCAAATGCCGTTTCCCTGGCAATTAACGACGATATTGTTGTAAGCAGTGTCTCCATCGGCTGCGGCAAAGCAGATTCCCCCGCCGGTATTGTCACCAGAACTGCAATCAACAATGGTGTTGTCGTGAACCAGGTTGTTGTAGGCATCGGGGTTGGCTAAGTAAAGACCGCCACCGCCCATTGAAGCGTGGTTGTCGACAATTAAGTTGTTCCGAATGGTAGCGTACCGAGCGCCAAGGGCGTTTATTCCCGCGCCATATTTCGCAGTGTTTCCGGTTATCGTGTTGGCTTCGATCAACATCGGACTCCAACTGGCGACGCGTATGCCGCCGCCGTGCGATGTACCGCGGTTATTTCTGAAGGCGTTGTTTTTAACCGTTCCACCGCAGTAGTACAGGAAAATGGCGCCATCGTCCACATCGTTATCTTCGAAGACATTGTCGGACACGACCGCATTCCCGAGATAAATTTCAACGCAGGTGTGGCCATTGGAGCCGGTGAAAGTGAAACCCCTCAACGTGAACTCAAATCCCGAGTTATTGGGGAGATGCAGGGCTCTTTGGCTTGGGTCGAGCGGGCGAAGAATGGTCGCCGCGGCACCGGAGTCAGAGATCATGACAATACTCTTGAAAACAATGACGACATTCTCCGAGTATTCACCCGGTGCAACCAAGATTGTGTCGCCATCATTAGCGACATCGACCGCAGCTTGAATGGTCGGCTGGTCTGCAGGGACTCGAATCGTTTTCGGAACCGCTGGAGTTTCCACCAAAACGGCGCCGATGTCATTGCGGGAGCCGTCGAGGTCATTGAACCGAGTCTCCGGATTGCCGGCATCGATACAGGGCGATGAGGGCATGAGTTCATAACTGAATGGATCACCACCGACAAATTGCGGATCGGCATAGACCGCGTTAGGACCATAGATAACGCCACTGTAATCACCCGGGGAGTTATTGAAAAGGCAATTGTAGTCGAAATAGCAATTGACACTGGTGGCAGCCCACAAGCCGTTTCCTTGGCAGCTAACCACGATATTGTTATAAGCGGTGTCGCCATCCGCTGCGGCAAAGCAGATACCGCCGCCGGTATTGTTACCGGAACTGCAGTTGACGATTGTATTGTCGTGCACCAGATTGGAGAAGGCGTCGGGATTGGCCAAGTAGATTCCGCCGCCGCCTGATAATGCATGGTTGTCAACCAAGATGTTGTTGCGAACCGTGGCATACCGGGCGCCAAGAGCGTTGATACCGGCACCGTAGGTGGCAGTGTTGCCAGTAATCGTGTTGCCGGCAATCAACATCGGACTCCAGCTGGCGACGCGAATCCCGCCACCGTGCAATGTACCACGGTTGTTTCGGAAGACGTTGTTCATGACGGTTCCACCGCAGTAGTACAGGAAGATGGCACCATCGTCCACATCGTTATCTTCAAAGATATTGTCATAAACGCCGGCATCCCCGCGGTAAATTTCAACGCAAGCATGGCCATTGGAACCGGTGAAGGTGAATCCCTTGAGTAGGAATGCATGATTAAGATTGGTAGGAAGATGCAGAGCTCTCTCGCCGGAGTCGAAGGGGCGAATAATTGTCATGGTCGCTCCTGAATCGGAAATCAAGGAGATGCTTTTGGAATTGATGATGATGTTTTCGGCATAGTCGCCGGGAGCAACAAATACGGTGTCGTTGTCAAGTGCGGCATCAACACCCGCCTGGATGGTGGGTTGATCGCCGGGAACATGAATAGTTGCGGCGAACGCAAACGAAGTGAGGGCCAGCACCAAAGTAAGAATGGTACGGATCATAAGTAGCCTGTCCTTTCTGGAAATTTACTTGTCAAATAAAGACGCATTTGCCCTCACAAGTCCACTACTGGACTGGAACCAGGCGGTTGCTTAGTATACCTATAAGATAATATTGAATATCCATGTTCTGTCAATACCAAACTGGCGCACGACAGCAAAAATCTTGTTCCCAGAAATGCAGCAATAGAAGCGGGAAAAGGCTTTAGGTTTGCCTTTTCCCGCATCAAACTGAAAAAGCAGCGATGCCTTTCTATTTCTGGCAGGGAGCCGGGCCACCCAAGAATATGTGACTAATCAGATAGACCGGGTCCGAAACGTTACATCTGCCGTCGCAATTAGCGTCTCCGGTACCCGGAGCGACCGGGACGGGACCATTCGCGAAGATGAAATTAAGCAAATAAACCGCATCGGATATGGAAATCACAGCGTTGCCGTCGGCATCTCCAGGTAGTGCAGACGCGGGCGGGAATGCTCCGATGTCGTTTCGAGAGCCATCCGGATCATCGAAAAGGTCATCCGGATTGCCAGCATCGACACAAGGTGAATTCGCTGTAAGCTGATAGCTAAATGGACTACCGCCAACAAACATCGGATCAACGTAGATTTCGTTCGACCCGATTGGAACACCCTCGTAGTCAGCAGGCGAGTTGTTAAAGAGACAATTATAGTCAAAGAAGCAGTCTGAAGTATTTGCTGCCCAGATGCCGTTGCCGGTGCAACCGACTATGATGTTGTTATAGGCGGTATCAAGACTGACGCCGCCGAAGCAGATTCCGCCTCCACCATCATTTCCAGAGCTGCAGTTGACGATCGTATTGTCGTGTACGAGAGAATGGACAGCGTCAGGATTGGCGAGATAGATACCGCCGCCATAAGACGTCGCGTGATTGTCAACTATCAGGTTATTGCGCACAATGGCATAACGGCAACCGAGAAGGTTCATTCCGGCGCCGTACGTTGCTGTATTGCCGATTACAGTGTTGCCCTCGATCAACATCGGGCTCCAGCTTGCGACCTGCAATCCGCCACCGTGGTGCGATCCGCGGTTATTAGTGAATGTGTTATTGACAATGCTTCCGCCACCGTGACCGACGAGCAATGCTCCGCCATCAACATCATTGTCATCAAAGATGTTCTCGATGATGTTGGCAGTGCCGCGATAAACTTCAACGCAAACATAAGCGTCGGAACCGGTAAATGTGAAGCCTTGAAGAAGGAATACATGATTCAAGTTGGTTGAGAGACGAAGAGTCGTTAGCGATGGATCCTGCGGACGGATCGTAGTCAATTCTGCGCCAGCCTCGGAAATCAACGAGAAGCCTTTGGCGTTGGCGACAAGGTTTTCAACATACTCACCAGGGGCGACAAGTACGACATCGCCCTCAGAGGCAGCGTTAATCGCGGCCTGAATGGTGGCATAGTCTTGAGGAACACGGATTGTGTCGTGAGTCTCAGGAATGATGATAAATGTGGCACCGATGTCGTTTCTTGAACAGTTGGTGTCATTAAAGCGGGAATCGGGATTGCCCCTGTCAACGCACGGTGAAGACTGTTGGAGTTCGTAGCTAAACGGATCACCGCCGACGAATTGCGGATTTGCATACAATTCGTTGTCACCCATTGGGACGCCAAAATAGTCGGTCGGTTGATTGTCAAACAGGCAATTGTAATCAAAGAAGCAGTTGAAGGAATTGTCTGCCCAGATGCCATTTCCGCCGCAATCGACGATGATATTGTTGTAAGCAGTATCATCAGCACAACCGCCGAAGCAAATTCCGCCGCCGCCGTCATTTCCCGATGTGCAGTTGACGATGGTATTATCATGGATGATAGTGTTGACAGCATCGGAGTTGGCTAAGTAGATGCCGCCGCCATAGGAAAGGGAGTGGTTGTCAACAATGAAGTTATTCTTGACGACCGCATTTGAAGCGCCAAGGAGATTGATCCCGGCACCGTAGGTCGCAGAATTGCCGATGACCGTATTGTCGGCGATTAACATCGGATTCCAACTGGCAACCTGCATGCCGCCGCCATGGAACGAGCCTTGATTGTTCGTGAAGATGTTACCGACGACAGCACCGCCACCGTGACCAGCGACAAGCGCGCCGGCATCGACTTGGTTGCCCGAAAATACATTGTCCTTAACAAGTGCAGTACCTCGATAAATTTCGACGGCACAGAATGCCTGAGAGCCGGTGATTTCAAATCCGCTCAGAATTGTCTCCAAACCGGTATTGTCTTCAAAGTGCAGGGTTCTGAGCGAAGGGTCAGCCGGAGCAAGTGAAGTCACAGCCGGGCCGGATTCGGAAATGAGGGTGATACCTCTGCCGACAATGTGGACGTTCTCGACATAACTTCCGGGAGCAACCAGCACTGTGTCACCTACTCGCGATGCATAAACAGCGGCCTGGATGGTCGGCTGGTCGAGCGGAACGCGAATTGTTGTCGGCACATGCGGAATTCCGACAAATGTCGCGCCCATGTCGTTTCGCCCTCCGGCAAGATCGAAGTAGCGAGAATCGGGATTTCCGGAGTTGAGACAAGGCGATGTCGGGCTTAGCTCATAGTCGTATGGGCTGCCACCGACAAATTGCGGATCAGAGAGGAGTTCATTTGGACCAGTCTCGACGCCTTGGTAATTGTCGGGGGTATTATTGGAGAGGCAATTGTAGTCGAAGTAGCAACCGACGCTATTGGCAGCCCAGATGCCGTAGCCACCGCAATCCACTATAATGTTGTTGAAGGCTGAGTCGACATAACAACCTCCAAAGCAGATTCCACCGCCGCCATTGTTTCCGGACGTGCAATTGACGATTGTGTTGTCATGGATGATGCTGCGATAAGCATCGTCGTTAGCGAGGTAGATCCCGCCGCCATACTGGGCGGCGTGATTGTCAACGATCAGGTTGTTGCGGACGACAGCGAAGCGTGAGCCGAGCAAGTTAATTCCAGCACCGAAGGTCGCCGTATTTCCGGTCACGATGTTATCGGCAATCAAAAATGGTTTCCAAGAGGCGACCTGCATGGCACCGCCATGCTCGGTGCTGTGGTTGTTTCGGAAGACGTTACCAAGAATCGTTCCGCCGCCGTGACCGACGAGAAGCGCACCGGCGTGACTCAAATTGTTCTCGAAAACGTTGTCGTAAACACCGGCAATGCCGCTGTAGATTTCCACGCAGACATAAGCTTTCGATCCTTTAAAGGTAAATCCGCGCAAGATGAAATTGCGGCCTTGATTCGACGGGACGTAAAGCGTCCGTTGAGTGGAATCCGCGGGCATGATCGTCGTTGATGCGGGGCCAGCTTCCGATATCAGCGCAATGCCCTTGGATTCAATGATGATGTTCTCAAAATAGATGCCGGGAGCCACCAATACTGTGTCGCCTTCAGTCGCGAAGTCGGCACCCGATTGAATTGTCGGTTGATCACCCGGAACGTGAATTGTCGCGGAAAGCGCAAACGAGTAGAGCCCCAGTACCAAAATGAGAATGGTACGGATCATAAGGACCTGTCCTTTCGCGGATTTTTAGGCGAGTATAGAGACATACACCCTCGAAGAATCACCTGAGAAGCGAGACTTTGTTCGAAAGTTAACTGGATAAGAATAAGTTATCGACTTGCAGCGAAATTGTCAAGTTAATATGGAGTTAAAAGACGGGTTGGACAGGAAAGAGGACCTAGCTTTTGCCGTTACCGTTGATGGCGCCTTCAATGGTTTTCCATGGAAGAAGGGCGCATTTTATGCGGACTGGAAACTTGGTGACGCCCTGGAAGGCGGCCGTATCGGATAGTTCTTCGCAGCGTTCGCAGGCTTCACCGCGAAGCATCTGATTGAAATCAGATAGGGCGAGTTTAGCCTCATCGAGATTTTTGCCGATGAGAGACTCGGTCATTACTGATGCGGAGGCGATTGAGATGGAGCAGCCTTTGCCTTCAAAGTGGACATCGGAAACAATATCATCCTTGACCGATATGTAGACGGTGATTTCATCGCCGCAGACGGGGTTCTTGCCTTCGACGAGAATATCCCATTTTTCCGGTTTGCCGTAATTGCGCGGGTGGTTGTAGTGATCGACAATCACTTCGCGATAGAGGTCATCTAACTGCATTCTTCAAGAACCTTTCCGATTGCTGCAGTGCGTCGATCAGTATATTAACATCTTCCTTGGAATTGTAAAGGTAAAAACTGGCCCGCGCAGTCGATATTACACCGAGCTTGCCCATCAAGGGTTGAGCGCAATGGTGTCCGGCGCGGATAGCGATGTTGTTAAAGTCGAGCATCGAGCCGATGTCGTGAGAATGCAAGTCCTTGTAGTTGAACGAGAACACCGAGCCGCGATTTTCGGCGGTGGTCGGACCATATAGTTGAATGCCCTCGGTTTCGAGCATGCGACGGAGTACATACTCGGTCGTTTCGCGTTCGTGCATCATTATGTTGATCAGACCGACGGAGTTGATGTATTCGATGGCTTTGCCGAAACCGATGACACCCGCCATGTTGGGAGTGCCAGCTTCAAATTTGTAAGGAAGCTCGTTGGTAGTAAAGCCGTCGAACTGGACATATTCGATCATATCGCCACCACCCTGCCAGGGGGACATAATCTCACCGAGTTCGCGTTTCATGTATAGCACGCCGACACCGGTGGGACCGAGCATCTTGTGTGACGAAAACGACAGGAAGTCACAGTCGAGGAACTTGACATTGATTCCCATGTGCGGCACCAACTGGGCACCGTCGATGTGGACCTTGGCGCCTTTCGCATGCGCTAATGCGGTAATGGCTTTGAGGTCGGGCATCGTGCCGAGGACGTTTGACATGCCGGTAATGGAGACGATCTTCGTGCGTTCGGAAAGTTTGTCAGAATAATCATCCATGTCGAAGCGCCAATCGCGGGTGGAGCGGACGTAGACCAGCTTGACACCGATGCGATCGCGCAACATCAGCCACGGGACGATATTGGAGTGGTGCTCGAATTCGGAGAGGATGATTTCGTCGCCGGCTTTAAGTTGGCTTTCACCGTAACAGCGGGCGACAAGGTTGATTGACTCGGTGGCGCCGCGGGTGTAGACGATTTCTGTCGGTGAAGACGCTTGTATGAACTCGGCAATTAGCTTGCGGACAGATTCATATTTTTCCGTCGCCATCGCGGAAAGGAAATAGATTCCGCGACGAACAGTACCGTAGTCTTCGCTGTAGAATTTTGATTCGGCATCAATGACACATTGCGGTTTGTGCGCGGTGGCAGCGGAATCGAGATAGACAAGCGGCTTGTTATTGCGGTGGGTGTTCCGAAAGATCGGAAAGTCGGTCTTGATTTTCTCTATGTCGAGCGGCATGAATCCTTCTTGAAGCACCGGAGGCTCGTAGTACCGAGCCTCCGTGCGAATTAACTTATTCGAGCGACTTGCCGCCCCATTGATAGAGCAGGGCTTCAAGTCGGCGCGCAAATCCGCCCTGGAGCAGCGGTGATTTGATGCGCGGCGTAACTTGCGAGATGAACCCGTCAGCAAGCAGAACCTTGGCTGTCGGGTAGTCAATTCCGCGAGCGCGAAGGTAAAACGTTTCCAGATCGGAAACCTTTGCCGTCGTCGCGCCGTGGGTACAGCGAACGTCGTTGGCGCCGATTTCGAGTTTCGGCGAGCTGTTGACGGTGCAGCCCTTGTTGAGAATCAAGTTGCGATTCTTCTGATAGGCATCGGAGCGCTGGGCATCGGATGCGATGGTGATCTTGCCGAGATAGTTCGACGATGATGCTCCCGACAATGTGCCGATATAGAACAGGTCGGAAGTGGTGTGGCCAATCTGGTGATCCTGATGCGTCAGCAGATTGAAATTCTCTTTCTCGCGGCCAAGATAGACACCATTGACAAGAGCGTGTGAACCGCTGCCTGCAAATTTGATGTCGATCTCCATCTGATTGACGTTTCCACCGGAAGTGATCGTCGCCATTTCGAGCATCGCGTCTTTCTCGAGATAAACTCGCACAGTCGCAACGCTGTTGATCTGTTCGGTCAGATGCTGAGTCAGAAGCAAATTCAAATGACTGCCGCTCTTAACAATGACATCGAGTGTGCTATTGAGCAAACCGGAAGCGTCTTTCTGCGAATCGATGTCCCACACAAGGCTGCCGCGCGAATTCTCATCGATCTGTGCAAGGGTCGAGAATGACTTCATCACTTTGCTGCCGGCAAATCGAGTGAACACCTGGCGCGGCGTGGATTCGGCGGTGTTCTTCTTGATGTGAAGATATGCACCCTGACTCAAGAATGCCTGAGCCAGCAAAGCAAACTTGCGGCCGAGAAACTTCGTGTGAAAGAAATCGAGCAATTCAGCGAATCGCTGCGGTTCGGCAGTGTGAGCCTCGGCAAATGAGCCGAAGACGATATTCTGTGTCGGATCGGTCTGGACCTGATCGACAGTGTATTCCTGCGGAAGGTCTTCGATCTTGTCAATACCGGCAGCCAATATCGAACTGGACTTGGACTGCTCCAGCCATTGCAGCTGCGCTGGTTTGAGACCATCGAAGTTGAGGCCGCGGAAGTTGACATATTTGAAATCTTCGTCGCGGTTGGACGGTACAGATGCGAGCATTGCCTTGTCGAAGCTGGTGCGACGCCAAGTATTGATCGCATCACTGCCGTTGAGTGATTTGGCAAACTGCGCGAAGTATTCTTCAGTGAATGGCGCGAAGAGATCGGCTTTTTCGCGCGCTTTGAGAACGACAGTCATTAACCTACCGACCCTTCCATTTCCAGTTCAATCAGGCGATTGAGTTCGACAGCATATTCCATCGGCAGTTGCTTGACGATCGGTTCGATGAATCCATTGACAATCATCATCGAGGCCTGCTCTTCGGAGAGACCGCGGGTCTGCAGGTAGAACAACTGGGTCTCGGAGATTTTCGAGACTGACGCTTCGTGACTAATTGAAACATCTTCTTCATCGATTTCCATATACGGATAAGTGTCCGTGCGCGAATGTTCATCGAGCAGGAGTGCATCGCATTCAACGTTGGATTTGACGCCGGTGCAACCCTTGGCGACTTTGACAAGGCCGCGATAGGTCGAGCGGCCGGTGCCCTTGGAAATTGACTTCGAGGTAATCGACGACGAAGTGTTCTTAGCAAAGTGGCTCACTTTGGCGCCGGCATCCTGATGCTGGCCATCACCGGCAAATGCTACCGAAAGAACTTCGCCCTTGGCGCCTTCACCCATCAATTGGATGGCGGGGTATTTCATCGTGAGTTTGGAACCGATGTTGCCATCGACCCACTCCATGGTGGCGCCTTCCCAAGCCTGCGCGCGTTTGGTCACGAGATTGTAAACATTTTTCGACCAATTCTGGATAGTCGTATATCGGCAACGGCCATTACGCAGGACGATGATTTCGACGACGGCGGAATGCAATGAATCGGAGGAATATACCGGAGCGGTACAGCCTTCGACGTAGTGCACCCAGGCGCCTTCATCGACGACGATTAGCGTGCGCTCAAACTGGCCCATGTTTTCCGTGTTAATGCGGAAGTAAGCCTGAAGCGGGATATCGACTGATACGCCTTTGGGGACGTAAATGAATGAGCCACCAGACCAGACAGCAGAATTTAGCGCAGCAAACTTGTTGTCGTTGTAGGGAATGATCTTGCCGAAGTATTTTTTGAAAATGTCTTCGTGTTCGCGCAAACCGCTATCGGTATCGAGAAAGACGACGCCGAGTTTCGCCCATTGTTCCTGCAAGTTGTGATAGATGACTTCTGATTCGTACTGTGCACCTACGCCGGCAAGAAATTTCTTCTCGGCTTCGGGGATGCCAAGACGATCGAAGGTGTTCTTGATGTCGGCAGGAACGTCTTCCCAATTGCGTTCGGCACGGTCAGACGGTTTTACATAGTAGTGGATGTTCTGGAAATCAATAGTCTCCAGCAAGCCGCCGCCGCCCCACTGAGGCATCGGGCGGGCATGGAAATGCTCGAGTGCTTTGAGTCGGAAATCAGTCATCCAGCCCGGCTCGTTTTTCATTTCCGAGATGGTAGTGACGATTTCCTTGCTCAAGCCTTTGCCGGACTTGAACGGATAATTTTCCGGATCGTGAAATCCGTATTTGTAGTCGTCTATTTTGAGACCCGGTGTGGGTTTTTCATCAGCCATGTTATACCTCTGCCGCGACTTTGTCGCCGGTTAGCCAGCCGTAGCCTTTTTCCTCGAGCTCCAGCGCCAGTTCCGGACCGCCGGTTTTGATGATGTTGCCGCTGGCCATGATGTGGACGTAGTGCGGCTTGATGTAATCGAGCAGACGCTGGTAATGCGTGATCATGACGATACCCATTGTCGGGTTCATCAGTTTGTTGACACCCTCGGCAACGGCGCGAAGCGCGTCGATATCGAGACCCGAGTCGGTTTCATCGAGAAGGGCAACCTTGGGTTCAAGGACGGCCATTTGCAAAATCTCGGCGCGTTTCTTTTCGCCACCGGAGAAACCGTCATTGAGATAGCGGTTGGCGAAGGATTCGTCGATGCCGAGCATCTGTAGTTTTGATTTCAGGAATCCCCAGAACTTGAGGACGTTGACTTTCGAAGTACCGTTTTCGCCCTTGTGGGAATTGTAGGCGGTACGCAGGAAGTTCTGCAGGGTTACGCCGGGAACTTCGACCGGGTATTGAAACGCGAGAAACATTCCGGCTTTGGAGCGTTCATCGACTTCCATTTCAAGTACGTTCTTGCCGTTCATGAGGACTTCGCCGCCGGTGACGGTATATTCGGGATGTCCCATAAGTGCATAGCATAGGGTGGACTTGCCGGAACCGTTCGGACCCATGATGGCGTGAATCTCGCCGGGGTTAACAGTCAGGTTTAGACCTTTGACGATCTGCTTGTTTTCGATCGAGACACTCAGGTTCTTGATCTCAAGCAGCGGTTGATTATTGGTCATTATCTCCTCGCGATATAGAAATTATAAAACTCTTATCAGTGTCATCGGCAATACTGACCAACTTAGTCAGAATAAGCCATCGGAATAGGTACGCTTGCGAAAATTTGCCTATTTGTCCAATTACTGGTAATTATCAGCGACAATCCGGGGCTACCCCGTCTTGAAAAATCAAAGGCGAGCAGTATAGTCGGGCAGAAGCGGGCCATCAAGGGATTTTTGCGCGGCTGATTGGCTGAATTGCCATAAAAACGGGTCAAAACTGCTATCCCAAAGGCCAAATATGATTGCGGCTGGCGGAAATCGCCCGTATAATACGAGTTTAACTTTTCGGAGGCTTATTAGGTGTCTGCTGAATATATAAGAATCAAGGGTGCCAGAGAGCACAATCTCAAAAACATTGATATCAACATCCCGCGCGACCAATTGGTGGTTGTGACCGGCTTGTCGGGTTCGGGCAAGTCGTCACTTGCGTTCGATACGATTTATGCAGAGGGGCAAAGGCGCTATGTCGAGTCGCTGTCGGCCTATGCCCGGCAGTTTCTCGGGCTGATGGAAAAGCCGGATATCGATTTTATCGACGGGCTTTCGCCGGCGATATCGATTGAACAGCGCTCGGCGAGCAAGAATCCGCGCTCGACAGTGGGAACAGTAACTGAGATATATGACTATCTACGACTTTTGTATGCCCGAGTCGGTGAGCCGCACTGCTATGTCTGCGGGGCGAAGATTTCGCAACAGACGGTTTCCCAGATCGTCGATCATGTTTTGGAATACCCCGCCAACAGCCGAATCCAGATCTTGGCGCCATTGGTCCGCAGCCGCAAGGGTGAACATCGCGAAGCGGTGGAAGAAATCAAGAAGCAGGGATTTGCACGCATTCGCGTTAACGGCGAAGCTGTTGATGTCGACGCCGAACTCAAGCTCGATAAGAACAAGAAGCACGACATCGAAGTTGTTATCGACCGTCTTGTCGTGAAGGAAGGAATCGCCAGTCGGTTGGCCGATTCGATTGAGACGGCGATCAAGCTTGCAGGCGGGACTGTCGGAATCGTGCAAGGCAACGAGGCGATGCGGATTTTCTCGACCGAGTACGGCTGTCCGAATTGCGACATCTCTTTCGAAGAACTCTCACCGCGAATGTTTTCGTTCAATTCGCCGTATGGCGCCTGCACGGGATGTCTTGGGCTGGGACACAAGATGGAGGTCGACCCTGATCGCGTGGTGCCGGATCATTATATCTCAATCAACGACGGAGCAATACATCCATGGCGATCCGATATGTCGAATTGGTATCGCGTGATGCTTCGCGGTCTTGCTGAGAAGTTCAGTTTCAAGTTTACAATGCCGTGGAAGGATCTGACGAAAGAACAACAGCAAGTCATCCTGTACGGAACGACGAAGGAACTGACCTTCCATTATGAGTCGCGCGAAGGCAAGCACAAGGGTGAGTATCGCGGCAAGTTTGAGGGTGTGATCCCGAATTTGGAACGCAGATACAAACAGACGGAGTCATCCGGAATTCGCTCGTGGATTGAAACATATATGTCGATGTCGCCCTGCCAGATTTGTAAGGGATCGCGGTTGAAGCGCGAGGCTACCTCGGTACTGGTCGGCGGAGAATCGATTGCCGCGACAACGGGGATGTCGGTTAAGCAGGCGCAGAAGTTCTTCGATGGCTTAAAGCTCACCACCAAACAGGCGACGATAGCAAAGCAGATTCTTAAGGAAGTCCGCGAGCGGTTGGGATTCTTGATGAATGTCGGGCTTGACTACCTCACACTCAACCGCATGGCATCAACGCTGTCGGGCGGAGAAGCGCAACGCATCAGGCTGGCGACGCAGATCGGTTCGCGGTTGGTCGGTGTACTGTACATCCTCGATGAACCGTCAATTGGACTACATCAGCGCGACAACACGCGACTGCTGAATACACTGCTTGAACTGCGCGATCTCGGCAATACCGTGTTAGTCGTGGAACACGATCGCGACACGATTGAACGCGCTGACTGGGTAATCGACCTGGGACCGGGCGCAGGAGTCAACGGCGGGCATATTGTTGCGGCGGGAACTCCGAAACAGATCATGAAGAATCCGAAGTCGCTCACCGGGCAATATCTTTCCCGCAAGAAGACGATTCCAGTGCCGCATCGGCGCAGAGCCGGAAACGGGAAGCTGATTTCCTTGCGCGGCGCGCTGGGAAACAACTTGAAGGAAGTCGGCATCGACATTCCGGTTGGTGTGTTCACTTGCGTGACGGGGGTATCAGGTTCGGGCAAGTCAACGCTGATCAATGAGACGCTTTACAGGATCATGGCAAAGCATTTTTGGGAGGCCAAGCATGAGCCACTTCCCTACAAGAGCATCACAGGACTTGAACATCTTGATAAGGTGATCGATATCGACCAGTCGCCGATTGGCCGGACGCCGCGTTCGAATCCGGCGACATATACTGGGCTGTTTACTTTTATTCGCGACTTGTATGCACAGATGCCTGAGTCGAAGATTCGCGGCTACCTTCCGGGACGATTCAGTTTCAATGTCAAGGGCGGACGCTGTGAAGCGTGCGAGGGCGACGGAATCTTGAAGATCGAAATGCATTTCCTGCCGGATGTGTATGTGCCTTGCGAAGTGTGCCGCGGGGAACGCTACAATCGCGAAACGCTGGAAGTGAAGTACAAAGGCAAGTCGATAGCCGAAGTGCTCGACATGACGGTGAGCGAGGCGCTGCATTTCTTTGCCAGCATTCCGCAGTTGCGCAAGAAGCTGGAAGTATTGAACCAGGTGGGACTGGGGTATATTCATCTCGGACAGCAGGCGACGACACTTTCTGGCGGCGAAGCACAGCGCATCAAGCTGGCGACCGAATTGTCAAAGACGGCGACGGGAAATACGTTGTACATTCTCGATGAGCCGACTACGGGATTGCATTTTGAAGATATCAAAATGCTGCTCGGCGTACTGAATGAGTTGGTTGATCGCGGAAATACGGTCGTGGTGATTGAGCATAACCTTGATGTCATCAAGACGGCGGATTATATCGTTGATCTTGGTCCCGAGGGTGGTGACGAAGGCGGGTTGATTATTGCCAGCGGAACGCCGGAGGAAGTGGCGCAGGTGAAGGCGTCATATACGGGACAGTTCTTGAAGGAAGAACTGCGGCTAGAAGCAGAATCACCGAAGAAGGTGAAGAAGGCGAAGAGCGTGGCGTAGGGGGAAAGTCTCCTCGATACAATGTCGGGTTCGGCGCTTCGCTGCGAACCCGACCTACAAACTACCAAGAGTCGCAGTATCATGGTTCACAAGGCGATGCGCCTCCAGCGAAGATGTAGTTCACTAGATACACCACATCGACGATATTGAATTTGTTGTCGCAGTTTAGATCACCTGACTCCAACGGAACCGGCGCAGAACCACCCGCAAATGAAGTTGATCAAAACCACAGACGTCAGTGATTTCGACGCTTCGCTGGCGTTTGCGTCTCCCGGGATCATGATTCTAAATCGGTATTCGGAGTTTGACCAGGAGAATCCTCCCTTGTAATCGTTTGCCTGTACGCTCCAACGATAACTCTCGCCCCAAGCGAGTGCGTCCCCAAAACTGTATGATGTCGGAAGCAGACCGGGTATGACGTTCATAAAGTTCGAGGAGCTATCAAAAGCCAAAAAGAACGTGTATCGAATTGTGTCGAGCGGATCTGGATCAAAGCCGCTTTGCCATGCGAACGTGGGCAATCGAGTTGCTAACGGGGTAGCAAGAGAGTTTGGTGGACTTGAAAGACTAAACATTGTCGGAGCGGAGTTCTGTGAGTTAACATAGAACGACCACTCCAGCGAGTACCCCGACTCTCCTTCGACGTTAGAAGTCTTTACTCGCCACCAAAAGCGCTGATTCTCGGCGAGGTCGAACGGAACAGAAATGTTGGTCGTTGTTCCCGTCTGCTCCGGTGCGCTAAACTCCATCACGCTTGAGAACAACGAATCCATTGAAAGTTCGAAGTGGTAGATTGTTGAATCACTTATCGCCGAGAGGTTCAATATCCGTATGGGACTGACTCCAACCCAAATTGGACTCGCTGGCCCAAGTGGTGTAGCCGGGAAGCAGTTGATTGTGAATCTAATTGTGTCACCAGGTAAGCAACCTTCGTCTTCGAGAGTAAGTGGCTCATCGCCATAAACTGCTGTAGCAAGATAGACGCCGGGAGTTGTTACAGTGCGTTCGCCACAGAGAACACCTTGCGGATCCCATGCTTGAATAAGTGATCCGACTGGAACTGGCTGTCCATCAAGCGTGCACGAAGTTCCGCCAAAGTCTGTCCACCGCCCGGTAGGGATTGTTGACACAGAATCACACCGGAGCTGGTTGGCGTTTTTCACGCATAGTACTGGGCGTAAGGTCTGTACTTCGCTACCGTTAGCTGGTGAACAAAGCTCGGGGGGGGCCGGTAGATCGTGACCTTCTCGCGAAGACCTGTAGCGATAGTACCAGAATAGTAAGACAGAGATTATGATTCTCATTTGTTTCTCTCCCTTTGATTTCTTTTCATTTTGGGATCAGATCCGCCAGTGCTTGATTCGGCATAATGGTGATTATTGATTTCTTGAAATCTCATTAATTCTAACTGGAATTCTTGGTTTGTCAAGGTGAAACGTGGTTTAGTATGCCAGTTTCAACATCCTACAGAGTCTATTTGGCATAATCAAAGTTACTCTAAGTATCGGCTTCGACGTCCGTCGCGGCGGACTGCGAACCTGAACTACAAGTCCCTATGTCGATTCGGCGTATTCGAGTTTGTTGACGCGCTTGGGAATGCTTCGTTTCATTATCCATCCAAACAGCATCCAGATTAATACAAGACCGGCGGCGATTAGCGAATAACCGATGACGCCGCCGTAGCTTAGTTTCGTGATGATGACCATCGGCACCACAATGAAGATCGTGGGTATCAGAAACATCAGCATCATCAGTACTCCGCGTTGACCGGCGCGGACAGGAATGCTAAAGGGGAGATTCGGCATGAGCAGGACAAAGACACGGACCAGCGTGAGCAGCATCAAGAAAAGAATGAAGCAATGCAAGAAGCCGTGAAGATAATTGCCGAAGAAGTAGCCGAGAATTCCGGTTAACAAAAGCAGATAAGGAATGCAGAAATATACCACGGTAAAAC
This sequence comes from bacterium, assembly GCA_016708315.1. NCBI lineage: Bacteria > bacterium. The sequence continues at coordinate 172,041 of JADJGC010000004.1, read as the reverse complement.
GGGCGGCGGACATAACGAGATTGGTCTTATTCGCGGGCGAAGCAAAGAACACCCACGATGCTGCCGCTGAGGGGCTGTAGGCGGTACCCATAATGATCATGAAGGGGAGCATACCGACAGCGATGTAGAGCAGATAATTGCCGCTGCCGCTTGAATCCTCCAATGAGCCAATGAATGGATCGATCAATTTTCCACCGTCTTGCAGTCCCATGAAGATATAGAAGATTGTCAGCGGGAGAATCGACAAGACTGTCATCTTGAAGCGGTTGTCATATTTGAATTGGGCGCGGATCAGTTTCCAAACGGCGCGATCCTCGGAGCTGGAGGTTGATTCAACCAGTCGGGCGAAGAAGCTCTTGGGCGCGGCGACTTGTGACTTTTCCATCTGTTCGACAGTGTTGTTAAGCGTCACAGCATACTCCATCGAAAGACGCGAAACGCTGATTCTTGCCATGACCGCCAAAGCTACGATTCCGGTGATGGCGGCGATGATGACTTCCAGGCGCGTATCGCCGGTCGACAAGGCGGGCCAGGCTGCAAACCACGCGGGCGGCGTGAAGTAAATCCACAGGACATCAACCGAGGTAACATCAATGGTTGTAACTCTCTCAATCATGCGCGGAAGGACAATGTATCCGGCGTATATCACAGTCACGAAGACCAGTTGCGCGTAGCCAAGCAGGCGCTGCATGCGGTCGCGATTGATAACTTTGAGTACGATTGTATAGAACAAGATGAAGAAGAGCGACGCCGCCATTGCCATTCCCCACGACGAGACGAAGATCACCGGCGCCAGCCACCAGGTATGGAACCGAACCGCAGCAACAACAGACGGGATTATTATGATCGCCGTTGCGAGAATGGTGACATAGACGACGAAGTGAATTGCTTTGGCGAAGAAGAATGTTTTCGAGTTGACCGGATGCGGCGAAATGATGGGATAGTCATCGGGGCTGATAATCAGATTCGAGAATTCGAGCAAGATAGTCAGTGAGATGAATACCAATGCTGCAATGTTGACTGTCATCGCACCGAAGAAGGGGCTGTCAAGTTTCCACATGATGGCGCTCAAGAGCAGTCCGAGGAAGAGCTTCATCACTATCAAACCAAGAATCGGCGGGAAGTTGCTTTGCTTCTGCCCGTAACCGCGAAACGGATTATTGGAGCCGCGCAGGTCGGTTCGATATGCGATTTTGAGCAGGGTCTTGAGCTGGCGTTTGTCGACGCGGTCGTGATCGAATTGAGAAACAGCTTCAGCCATTCTGGTCCTCGATTGCACGGAGAATGCCTTTGGCCTGGTTGTCAATATCGGTGGCGCCGGTGAGTTGGTTGAATGCGGCGCCCAACGATGACGCGCCTACCTGGGTCATGATCTCGGCAGGTGTGCCTTCGGTGAGTTTTTTGCCGCGATCGATGATGATCATCCGATCACAGAGACGCTCAACGACCTCGAGGACATGCGAGCAGAAGACAACCGTTTTGCCGGAGCGGGCGAATTCGCGGATTAACTCGCGAATCAGACTTTGAGCGTTGGCATCGAGACCGGAAAGGGGCTCATCGAGAATGAGGACGCTGGGGTTGTGGATGATTGCTCCGGCGAGTAAGAGCCGTTGTTTCATTCCTTTCGAATAGCCAGCGATGCGCTTGTCGGCAGCATCGGCTAGTTCCATCAATTCGATTAACTTCTTCGCCTGCGGTTCAATCTTCTCAAGCGGGAAGTGGTGCAAGTTACAGACCATTTCCAAGTGCTCGCGACCGGTGAGGTTTTCATAGAGTGCACAGTTCTCGGGAACATAGCCGAGATCGGTCTTGATTTTATTGATTTCTGTTTTGACACTCGCGCCGTTGATTTCAATTTCGCCTTCGGAGGGAGTGAGCATACCGACCATCATTTTGACAGTAGTGCTCTTGCCGGCGCCGTTGGGACCGAGCAGACCGAAGACTTCGCCATCAGGAATATTGAAGCTTAGCCGGTCAACTGCCCGAAGAGAGCCGAAGGATTTCGACAACTCTGTAACTTTTATCACGTCATACCCCTGCTGAAAAATGTGTCCAAAAATATCGTCGATGACTGCTTGGGGTGCAATGAGTATTTTGATTTGGGGGTACAGACGCTAGAAATCGTGTACTGTAGCGAGTGAGTCAGAGCAGACCGGACGCATTGATCAATTCAAATGACGCCCACAAGGGGCTAGGCTACAAAGGGCGAAGCGTTGTCAATTGGAGCTAATTGCAGGCACTACACGGAACGGGACCGCCGGAGAATATGAAGTTGATCAGATGAACCGCGTCGGAAACCGTGACACTTCCGCTGCAATCAGGATCGCCGCTACTGCCTGCCGGTGCGGGTCCGCCGCCGAAGATGTAGTTGATGAGAAAGACGACATCGGAAACAGTCACCGCAGAACTGCCGTCGGCATCACCGCAGATATCGGATGAAGGACCGATCGTGATTGAATAGGAGTAGAGTCGCTCTTGCGGCGGGATGCTGGAATCTTGCACCTTCAGTGTGAAGAAGAAAGTGGCCTCATAGCTCGGGACTCCAGTAATCTCCCCAGCAGTACCACCGACGAAATTCAGTCCGAATGGAAGGTCGCCGCCGTTGAAGGTCCAATAGTAAGGCTCGTCTCCTCCGACTGCTTCAAATTTCTGATAATACTCTTCCCCAAGTGCACCATCGACGCAAGCGGTGGTAGCAACATGCATTGAAAACGGAACGCGACTTGCTGTGCGTAAGATCCACTCCTGCGGGTCGAATTGAAGATTCGTTACTGAGTCAGGCAAACTCACTGAGTAGAACTGAGACCAGGCATTATTGAAGAAAGTCGTGTCGCGATTGCCGCCGGTAGTTATCAGTCTGGTACGGACCGGCATCGTGAACAGCACGCCGCTTTCCTGAATTTGTTCAATAGCCAATTCAAGCTTGAAGCCGCCGTCGATCGTATCGCGACGACACTGCCACGAGTATTCGTAGTCGGGATGGCCATCGCCGTAGATCCACTGATTGAAAAACCAGTTCATGTTGGAGCCGACGCGGTCGGAGACAAATGATGCCAGGTCTTGAGTGGTAGCCGATCCGTAGCGGAATGATGACGACGTCCAATCTTTGATGACGCGGAAGAATGTCGAATCGCCAAGCGCGCCACGCAACATGTGTACAACCCAAGCGCCTTTGTTATAGGAAAGGCTGCCATCAAAGATGGTTTGGGTAGCCGGGTCTTCAACATAGATAGTACCGCCGCCAAGATACTTCAAAGCTTGCATATGATTGAAGTATGCCTGCGAAGTACCATATGCGCCTTCATAGAAGATAGATTCGCTATAGGTGCCAAAGCCTTCATTGAGCCAGATGTGATGGAATGTCTTGCAGGTGATCATATCGCCCCACCACTGGTGGGCATTTTCGTGAATCAGCAAGTATACCGGGTCATAACTCGAAAATGGGTCGTGGAATGAGCAAGTCTGATGCTCCATCGTGCCATAGATTCCGCAATTGACGTTGGCGAGTTTTTCCCCGACAAAGGGATAGATGCCGAATGCGTCGCTATAGATGTTGAGCATTGGTATTGTCAAGGTATCGAATACCTGTTTGTAAACGAAGGCATTGGGGAATGTGTAGCTATAGACCGGCATGCTATGGCCGTCGTAGTTCCATGTCTTCTGAACCATATCAAACGTCGCAACCGAGATAGCAACGAGGTAGGTGGTGATGGGATAATTGTGCTTCCAGTAGAACAGCCTGCGGCTGCCACTTAGCAGCGTATTCGACTGCAAAACGCCGTTAGTTACGGCGGTCATGTTTGACGGACACTCTATCCAGAGTTTGACAGAGTCGGCTTTGTCTTCGGGAGTGTCTTTGCAGGGCCACCAGTTGCGTGAGCCAAACGGCTCGGTAGCGGTCCAACAGACGAGATTGCCGTTGTTGTTCTGGAACCCCATGCCGCCATCGGTATATCCGAGGCCGGAATACGGTTGTCCGTGGTAGTAGACATTCATCAGGAAACTCTGGCCGTTGGGAATGGCTGACGGCAACGTGATGTTGAGAATTCCGCTGAAATGGCTGAAGACAGCATTCTGGCTATTGACCTTGACGGAATCGACAATCAATTGGTCAATCAAATCCAAGTCGACTGAATTGAGTGCTGGAATCTGAGAAGTGATTTGATAGTCGATAGAAGCGATAATCGACTGTGTCGGAAAGGCGATGTTGACGTGAACGCCATAATAGTTGACATCAAAGTTCGCCTGATTGGCATTCATCTTAGTCGCTTGATTCAGTAGGAATCGCTTAATACCTACTTCCTTGCGTGCGCTTTCGTATCGGCGGAGCTCAAGCAACTGATTTTTGATCTCTTCAATCTGATCGCTGGAGAGATTGTTGTAATCGTAGGTTTTGCGCTGGGCAATTGCGGCAGTGCTGAGTGAAAGAATCAAGAAGATTATAGCGAGTGACTTCATCATGCTTCTCCGGCAAGTAGAAGATTAATATAAACGAAATCGTCAAAATTACAAGGTCGAATAGGTCGCCGGAACGGGTGAAACTTAAATGGAATTCGGATTCAGCATAAATTCACCGTTATGCGTCTCATATGCAGATTGAGATTCCTCACGTCTCGAAATTCCGTATATTTGTGAAGATGAAAGACTTACTGCGAATTATCCTGATTGTAGCAACGATTGCGGCCGCCTATTCGTGCAGCAGCAATCGCCGAATGACCCGGTTCGAGGTCGACTATATGGTGAGCGAAGCCGACCGGATGATTGTGCTTGACGATCTCGACAGTGCGGCGCTTCTGATCAATAATCTCGCGCGCCAAGAACCGGAAGACACGATAATATTGTGGCGCCAAGGGATCATCAATCGTGATTTGGGTACCGTTGAAGGTCGAATCAAGTCGGAGAGAGCTTTCCGAAAACTTGTCAAGATCAACTCGAAGAACGCGAAATACCATCTTGAACTTGCCAAGACGTTGATTGCCCAGTCATTCGAAATGCAGGGGCGCAGCGAGCTGACATGGGCGATAGAGCTTGATCCGACAATTGATGAAGCATACCTGCTGATGACTCATCTCTACCGGCGACCGTATTTTGTAAACGACGATCGCGATCGCGGTGATTCGACGCGCTACATTCTCGAACAGCTACTTCTCGCGAAACCGGTATCTGATTCAGGCCTTGTGCTGCTGGCGGAACTCTGCGCGGTTCGCAACCAGTTCGACAGCGCTACATGGGCAGCTTCCAAGGTACTCGAGATCGATTCGACTGCCAAACAGGCCAATATGGTAATGGGGTATGCCGATTATCGTCGCGGTCAATTCGAGTCGGCGGCGAGTTATTTCGAGCGCGGACTGAACATGATGGATTCGACTGAACTTACCGGCTATGAGTCTGTGCTTTTCTTGATTCCGCCGCAGAATGCTTCGAGGTATATGCAGCAGGTGCCGGCTAAACGCGATTCTCTCAGGGAAGAGCTGTGGTTTGAAATCGATCTGGATCCAACGACTCCGGTCAACGAACGACGGGTTGAGCACTATGCGCGTGTGTGGTTGGCGAATCTGTTATACTCCGATCCTCGCTATGATGTGATTGGCTGGACGACAGACATGGGTGAGACGTTGATTCGGCTGGGATTGCCGGACGATCGATATCGCGCCAAGATTCAATCGGGCCGTACCAATGGCGTGCCGGCGTGGTACTGGTATTACACCACTACTGAGTTTCCTTGTACGCTTGCGTTTGTCGATCACATGCTGTCAGGCACATTCAGATTCCCGTTCAGCTACAGCGACAATACCGGGTCTTCGCGCGCAAACTCGAGCAAAGAGATTGCCTATCTGAACTATCGCCAGATTCCGCAGGAATCGACGGTCGGACGAGAGCGACTGCCGGTGAATCTCTTTGCCGGAGCATACACTTTTGCATCCAGTGACTCATTGACCGAAGTCCAAATTATCACATTTGCACCGGCGGCTGACCTACATGAGGAAAATGGCGCAGAACTGCGAATTGTACTTCAAGCAGAGAATGGAATAGGAAACTACAGAACTCAGGAGCAAGGCGGACTCGCGCCGCTCTACGCTTCAGACGGACGCGATTCACTGATTGGCAAGAGTTCTATGTTCAGTATCAAACCGGGTAATTACCGCGTCGGTATTGCGCTTGAGCAACCTGAAGAGAAGCGATTTGGAGTGATTGTCGATTCGGTGGTTGTTCCGGACTATCGAAACGGCAAACCATCTCTTTCGGATATCGTGTTGGGCAGTGCGCGCAGTGGAGATCGCAATGGTCCCGGAATTGTGCGCGGCGACAGTGTCAGGATCGTCCCATCAATTGATCAGGAGTTTTCGACGTCCCAGCCGCTAAGGCTGTACTATGAAATCTATAACCTTCCGACCGATATCAGATCGCTTACACGATTCGATGTCACATATACTTTTCAGTTCGTAAAAGGTTCTGAGAGAGGAATAAAGAGCCTGCTTGGCAAAATCTTCCCCGGACGCAAGGAGTCGGTAAGTTACACCTATCGCGAAGGGGGAAAGACTCGCACTGCAATTAGGGATGTCGAGTTAAACTTAAGCGAGCTTCGCCCGGGACGGTACGTTTTGACAATCGCGATTAACGATCTTGTCTTGGGTGCAAAAATCGAGGGGCGCACAGATTTGATTCTATTCGAATAGTCCGCTACTGGTTTTCCCGAACTGCTGATTGAACGCCTTCGACTACGAGCTTGATCTTTGGTGTCGTGGGACTATCGGGGTAGCGGCGAACATAGTCGCCAAGAACTTGCAAGAGTTTGGCGGTATCCGCTTGCGCAAGATAGATTCTACCCAAATGAAAGTATGACTCGCCGTAAGCGGGATTCTTTATGGTTATCTGGGTGAGAACATCTTCAGCTTCGGCGATCTTGCCTGCATTAGTAAGTGCAATCCCCAAACCGATCATTATTGTTAAGTCATTCGGCTTCAATCGGAGCGCCTCGCGAGACTGGGCTTCCGCCTCAGACCAACGCTCTGCCTGGGTTAGCAGGATTGAATAATTGTGATGATAGTTGGCATCATTTGGATTGAAGTGAAGCGCTTTGGTGAAGCTGCTATCAGACGCCTCAGATTCTCCCATTCGTGACAACGCCACGCCGCGATGGTTCCAAAGCGGCGCGCTGGTGGAGTCAAGTGCGAGTCCCATTTCGCTGAAGTATCTAGCGTCGGTGATGCGGCCCTCGTTGAGACTGAGCTGGGCAAGGTTGGCATAAAGGCGCACATGCGGTCGCAGAAAGAGCGACTTACGCCACATCTGTTCGGCCAATTCAGGCCTGCCAATGCTATTAAGATGATTGCCCATCGACTCAAAGCCGATGGCGCCCTCCTTGCCGTAGAGATTCAGAGTATCCACCTGTCGTTTAATGGCGATATCAGTCTGTGAATTCACCGCGGCGAATCCAAAGAACGAGACAAGCGCTACTGAAGCGAGTGCGACGGCGGCGACAGAATTCATAACTTTGATTTGTTCGAAGCGAGCGACGTAAGTCATTGCGAAGAAGCTGATAGCCAGTGTTGCCGCCGAAAAGAGGTCCCAGTCGACTGCAAAGCCGAGCCGTGAGTGCAAGAAAAGCAACATGCAGACAGCGCCCGGCAGTGCCCAAGCGGCAAAGTATGTTGCCCGTCCGAAGTCTGTTCGCGGTTTAGCGACAAAGAAAATACTCGCCACAAGAACGATCAGCGGTGCTGCAGAAATGAGAAGCAACTGGCTCAAGATGTCGAGCAGGTGCTGCTTTGAGAACATTGTGTACTCGGTGCCGCCGGCGGCGAAAGGCAGCAGGAATTCCGAGGCAGAAAGTATTGGCAGATCTGACATTCTTGGAATCAGGACTGCTGATGCAATCGCAGCGATAATAGTCATCACTCCGGCCACTGCCCAACGACTGCGATTTTCCCTGAAATCCGCATAAACCAAGTAAGCGACACAGGGCGCCAACATGAGCGATTTGAAGTGGAATAGAACAATCAGCAGAAACAGCGTGTAAGCCGCCAACGGGGAGGACTGTCCGTTGGCAGCTTTGACGCCGCTTGCAAAGAAGATAGCCATTAGACCGGGCAATAGCATATAGGTTTCTGCATACCCGCAGAAAAGAACTGTCATTCCTGAAAAGTAGAGCAGGACGAATGTCAGAAGTTGTGCCGAAGTGTCACGGCAAATAGTCCGAACGAAATACAGCAATCCGAAGCAGTAGAACAGTCCACCGATATAGGAGACTGTTTCGATTGCAGTAGTGCCGCTGAAACCGAACAGGACTGATGTGACTTTGAAGACGATATAGTTAGCAAATTGTGCTAACGGTTCAGTCGGCAGCCACCAGATACCAACCTCAAGTTCCTTTGCTCTGAGAAGCCCATCGCCGAGGTAGTGAGTCTTCACTCTTAACAAATAGAAGATTGCGATGAGTGTGCAGGGTAACGCAACGTAGAGCAGAATCTTCTTTAGTTGCGGATACAAGTTGAGCCTTGCACCGAGTAGAATTACTGCTGAAGCGCCCGCAATCGAGGCCAAAGCAATTGGCAAGCGCACCGACCAATCGAAATAGCTCAACAGATTCATTCCCCACAACGACGAGACACTGCTGACCGGCAGTGTGACAGCGAGGAGATAGATAGTTGAGAAGGCTGTGATTAGAATTGACGGGAGATTTCCACGACTAAACATTGAACCGGAAGATGACAACATCGCCATCCTGCATTATGTAGCTCTTGCCTTCAAGGCGAACCAATCCGTGTTTTTTCGCTTCTGCATTTGAGCCGTGGCGCTTGAGATCGTTATAGGCAACGATTTCTGCACGAATGAAACCTCGCTCGAAGTCGGCATGGATCACTCCGGCAGCGACGGGAGCAGTCGAGCCTTTGCGGACGGTCCAGGCGCGCGTTTCCTTTTCGCCGGCAGTAAGGAAAGAGATCAAACCGAGTAGATCGTAGGATTTCTTGATAACAAGATCGAGCGCCGACTGAGTAATGCCGAGATCGCCCATGAACGACTTGCGGTCGTCATCGGAGAGTTGCGCTAATTCCATTTCGATTTTACCGCACACGACGGCAAGATCGGTTTGGGCTTTTTCGCGGACGTAGGCGAATTCGGCGGTAATCTTGTCGATATCGCCAATCTGGTCCTCACCAACATTGATAATCACTAACATCGGTTTTTGCGACAGGAACTGGAAACCGCGAATCGTTTTGAGCTCGTCCGGTGTCATCTCGACAGTGCGCAGCGGCTGGTTAGCTTCGAGTGCATCCTTGACTTTCTTCAAGACCTCGTACTCGTGTTTGATCTTGTCGTCTTTGATCATCTTTGCCTGGCGCTCGACGCGGTCGATACGCTTTTCAATCAAGAGCAAGTCAGCGAAGACCAGTTCGTCATCGAGTGTCTCAATGTCGCGTTTGATATTGATCGAGCCTTTGGGGTGGAGCACTTCGTCGTTTTCGAATCCGCGGACAACGTGAGCAAGGGCATCGCATTCGCGCAAGACGGCCGGAATCTCGTTCTCAACCGACGAATCCTTGTCACCGGACAGACCGGCAACGTCAATATATTCGACTTCAGCATAGACAGTCTTCTTGGAGGATTCCAGTTCCGTGAGCCAGTCGATTCGTTCATCGGGGACCAAAACGCGGCCGCGATTGAAAGCGCCTTTTTGGGATTGAAAGCTGGAAACTTCAACATTGCCGCGCGTGACGGCGTTGAAGATGGTGGTTTTGCCCGAAAGCCCGAGTCCGATTAGTCCTACTATCATAAGACTTGTAGTATAACGCTATTTGCGGTCCAAGGTCAAGGACTCATCGCAGGCTGAGATTTGTGGTTGACCATCCGCGAATCGGGACTTATGTTAAGGTATTACGACTCAATCAAGTCTCTGCCATAGAAATGGCCGGAAAGTCAATTCGTGATTACAGGAGGTATACGCATATGGCGCTGGTTAAGAAGACGCTCATCATAGCAGCTGTAGTGACGGCGATTCTCACGCTGGCCTGGAAGCCGGTGTATTCGCAGTCTCTTGGCGAATCACTGCTAAATAAGGGTGATTCGATTTCGGTTTATGTTGATGCCGAGGATTTCGAGGCGATGAAGTCGTCGCGATCTGGTCAGACAGTCAAGCTGAAGATCCTCGAAAATATCGTCAAATTCGACAAGAAGCTGGTCAACAAGGGTCAGACGGTGTACGCTTCGGTGATCAAGCGCGGTCGCGGTGGCGCCTATGCCGGCGGCGGGCACATGACTATCAAGTTCGATTCGACGCATTCGTCGGGCAAGACGATGATTCCACTTCGCGGTATGGCAGAGTTCAAGGGCAAGAGCGGCGCCGGCAAAAAAATCATCTCGATTGTGTTGTTTCCGATCGGCTGGCTGATCAAGGGCGGCGATATCGAATTTCCACAGGGCAAGAACGTGTGGAAACCGGTTGTGACCGATGATACGCCGTTGAAGTATCAGAAGTAATTACAAGGTAAACAGACATATCAGAATTGGCAATGAGCGCTTTCGGGTTAATACTCGAAGGCGCTTTTTATTTTCAAGATTCCAGCAAAAGTAGGGCGGCGAGCTTTTCCGTGTCTTTTGACCCGATTGCAGTCGAGAGATTCGAAATAAACTCCTCAGCTGTTTCCACAGACATTGAAGTACCACCGATTCCGTTTTCACCGTCACTTTGAAATTCGATGATGTCACTGTCGGGGGCTGAATAGCGCGATGAGTGAACAACCGACAAGTCCATTTCCGGCAATGAATGGAAAATGAACTCAGACCAATTGAGCTTGGCACGGATTGATAGCGGTAATAGGGACAGAAGTCCGCGCAGATAGTTGGTCAGATGCGGTGTATTCAGGTCAGCGTAAAGGACAAGCCGCTCTCCGGTGAGGATTCGTTTCATATTAGATTCAAAGTGGGCGAGATTCAATGACAAGATACTCTCGACAATCGCGTTCTGGTCTGGAATCGATTCGATTTCCAACTCGGAGCTTTGCGATAGTTCTTCAGACGTGCCACTGGATACTAATCTCTCGGCTATTGGACCGACATCACCAAACATCGCGAAGAATTGTTCCAGTGTGACAATCGCACTGTGGCGAAGCAAGGCACCCCAGCGGCCCGAAAAATCCTGGCCAGCGTGAGTGACTTTGGTGAGAATGGCCAAAGGAGATTCGCTCTCCCGATACCATTGCAGTGTAAGCGATGAGCGGAACTCCTCGGTTTTGCAGTCTCCAAACTGATCATACTGCTGGATGAGCCAACTCTCGAATTCGGGGGTGACTCCAGATGATTTATAGACTACTTGCTGCGATCCCGGCAGGTCCGGAAACGTTCCGTAAATGAGATGCTCGAATTTCATTTACAGTTGTGGAACGGACGGAGGTTTTGGCGGTGTCCCGGATTTGAGTTTGACGATGATGTTATAGTCTTTGCCGAAATCGACTTTGAATCCCGAATTCAATTTTGGATAGAACTCTTCGATTGGATTTTCTACTACTTGTACCAAAGGCGGTGCACTGGCGTCGGAATAGTCCAGCCAGCGGAATGTAATTGAGGCATTGCCAGTACCATCGACTTTGTTAGTAACTGTTGAAGAACTGCCGCCAAGATTGCCGAATTCAACTTCGGGATCGGTTCCGATCTGGATTGTGACTTGCGCTTTTTCGCGAATGTTCTGAACTGTCAACTCCAGTTCGAATTTTTGTTCGGCAACTTCGGCGCCGCCAGATTTGAATTTGTCCTGCGCATCTTCAAGCTTCTTAACGAAGGCGGGATCGAGTGTCTCTGCCGGATGCTTTGCCCAGAACTCAGCCATCTTGGCGTCGAAAGCCGCCTGCTGCTCTGCGGGAGGAAGTTTGCCGACATCGCCGGCGAGTTTGGTATAGTCCTTCTGAGCGGCCTCGGTGGCCTCTTTATAAGGAGAGTCTTCCGGAACTTCAGCCTCGTCAGCGATGACGACATCGGCGGAAATTTGAGTACGTACAAAGCGCTGACGTTCACGGGCGAAATCCATCAGCGGTTTGGCGCCGAAGAATTCAGCAACCGGGAACAGTTTGAGATAGTCGTCATAATTGCTGTTGATGATGTTGGCAGTCTTTTGGTCAATGGGCGACGGACCTGCGGAGAAGTATTGGTTGTACTTCTTTTCACACTGGGCCAATTTACCGTCATAGACAAAGACGTAGTGATAGAGATTCACCGCACTAAACAATCCCATCCAAAGAATTGAAAGTCCCATGACCCACTTAGTCATGCGCCACCAGAATTGCTTGCGCTTATTGAATAAGATGCGCTGGAAAGACCAGATGAGCGGATCAGGTACGCCCGAAGGGGTGATCTCGCGCGGCGGCTGAACACCAGTCTGGACTTTCTCGAGGCCACCAGTTGCGGTCACGAAGAAGAACTGGAAATCGACATTGTAAGAAGTCATCGAGTCGATCAAATTTCCGAGTGTGCGAGTGACCTTTTCGCATGACTTAGCCCAGACCTCGCCGAAGCGGCGTTCATTGATCGATGCGAGTCCTTTGATGAAGGCATCTCGACCTTTGCCCTTGTGGATAGCGGCATTTGCCGGGATCAACTCAACGGGATTCGACGGCGAGAAGCCCTCAAGGAAATCGGCTTTGGTGATGACGATGCCGATCGGGATCTTCTTGTCAACACAGTCGCGCAAGTCGTTGATGATGGTCTGGAATGCGGCGATCTGCTCGCGCAACAATACATCTGTATCGAGCACGGAAGCATCGATAAAGAACAACGCGGCGCGCGCAAAGGGGAAGAACTTGGCGAATTGCTTGCGCAAACCACCGGGCTCGGCAATCGAGAGTGTCTCGCCCTTGTAGTCGACCGTATAGAACTTGATGCCTTTGCGCATAGTCATGTCGAGCGCAAACTTGAGAATGCGCGTCTCCGAAGTCATCGTCGGGAACTTGCGTTCACCTTCGACCTCGACTTGGCGGCCGTCTTTGATCTTAAGCTGTTTGCCGCGCATGAGATTGAAATTCTCAATAAGTGCAGCAGCAGTTTCATTGTTCAGCGGTGAAAGTTTGTAATCGGTACTACCTTTGAGCAATTCATAAAGCACCGAGAAGTAAACAGTCTTGCCGGCGTTGGAATGGCCGAAGACCAGAACGACATTGTCATCATGTTCAAACGGAGCATCGGCGCCTTTGACCGGTGTCGCTGCGGCGGATTGCTTCTTGAAAATCGCGAAGGCTTTCTTGAATATGCCGAGTGGGTTAAAGCTCACGGCTTCACCTCATCGGTCTTACCGCCAAGAAGTTCGACGGCACGGGCCTTGTGTACTTTCTCCCACGGTTTGCGAATGTTCAGCGCACCATAGATGAAGACAACACACAGCACGACATAGACGATATAGACCGGCCAGCGGTCGCGGAACATGTGAACCACGAAGCGCCAGTTGAAGACTGAGAAGATCGTGGCAAAGAGTGTTCCGAAGAACCCTTTGAGCCAGCGCAGGAAAGCATTTTCACCTTTGTAGATTTCGTTTACGCGCAGATACCAGGCGGCGAACTCGTTGTGCGACGAAATGGAGCGCAATTCATCGGTAGGCGCAAAGGATTTGATCTCTTCCTTGCGGCCTTTTTGATTGAGCGATGCGACATGGAGCATCTTCTTCTGCCAAGTATCGGTGCGAACAATGCGAGTCGCCGAAGCGCTGACTTGATCAGTCTCGCGGAAATTGGCGGCGATTTGTGCCGTGCGGTGAAGCAGCATCGTGCGGAAATCACGCTCGCGCTTACCGAAACCGCGAATCTTCGCTCCAAAGATTAGCGGTGCCATTGCCTGCTCGACAAATTGGCTGTCGTCGGTAATACCGCGTAGTTTCTTCGCGGCTAAAAAGGCATTCTGACACTGCTGGGGAGGACGACGCACATACCAGAAGTAGAGCGCCATCAGATTTGATATGACCAAGGTCACCGGCTGTGAATTGCGCGGGACCGTGTTGATTCGTTGTTTGAGATGCTCGTCGATGACCATGCCGTCGCCGCCGGAAAGGTCGAGGCGGTCGAGTTCGGTGAAATAGGACTCGCAGTCGCGCAGAAACGTATCGGACGAGAAATCTTCCTGCTGACGATCGTAGCGATTAAGCTGAACGAAGATCGAATTGATGAGAGCTTTGAGTTTCTCCGACATGATCCTCTATCGCGACCTGCTGAAGATTGACACGTGATTCATCTTAACCGCTTCCAGCGCCGAGCGATCAACATCACCATCAATGATAATGTTCAATCGGTCAAGTCGATTGGATTTAAGCGGGAAGTATTCGTTTGGCTGAATCAACCAGTAATCGGGATCGGCGACATCCTCGACCGGCTTGCGTGCCACTGAAGCGGCGGCAATATCATCAACCTCGTTCGCGCCAAGGTAGATGATGACATTTGCGGCGTACTGCATCGGCAGAACTTTCTTGTGCAGTTTGATAATAACATCCTCGGTACCGCGCGGGTCGACACCGTCGATGATGATATTGTGGCGATTGTTGCGATAGGAATACTTGACCGCTCCGTGGTGTTGAACAAGGAAGCGATGGCCATCGCGTTCGATCGAATCGCCGGACTTGCCGGCGGCGCCGGAGGCGTAGTAGCCAAGAATAGCCGCAAGGAACGATAATATGCGTCCGCTGTCATCGAAGAACTGCGTCATGTCTTCGTAACCATAGGAGCGAGTCTGGTAGTCGCGCAGCTCCGGCAGAATGTTGCCGCCATTGACTTCGCCCTTGTCGGTCGGTATCTGGGCATTGCGAACATATTCGCGCAGTTCCGGATAGATGAGGAATCCCTGCTGGAATCCGCCGACTAGGCCGGTGAAATAGTTGATTAAAGTGCGCGAGTCAACGCCTGCGTGGTTGTCAAAGATCTGATTATAGTTGAAGCCGATGTTATGAAGCATGTTTTCCGACTGCAGGAAAACACCGCGGATGGTTTCCTCTTCGGCAGCCGATGGCTTGCTTTTGGTCTTCATGCGGACTTCGGCGATAGCAGCGACGGCGGCGCGGTGGATATTGTCCATCAGCTTGCGCAGCTGCTCCATGCGCGACACGGCGGCTTTGCCGCAAGTCGTAGACATGATTGCGGGGACGAAGGCTTCATCAAAGCTGTAATCATCTCCGTCGCGTTTAATCTCGGCGATCTGAAGACCGGCGGTAGCACTTACGTCAGAAGAGGGACCGATACTTAGGACGATTTTGTTTACCTGATAGGGATGACGGCTCAGTTGTTCGCCGGCAATCGGATCGCCAAAAGCAATCTTGTCATTTGGCGTCGCATAAAGGAAAAGCGGAATACGTTCACGCTTCTCTTTGGAAACATCGTACTTTAGCTCAACGGCCTTATGCTTGAGAAATTCTTCGTTAACATTGACCAGACCTCCGTTGGGAAGAACGGCAGTGCATTTTTGTACGGTAATTAGCAGCGAGTTGCCACTGCGGCGCAGCCCCAGCTCAAGCGGTTCGGCTTTGACCGAAGCGGCCTTAGCCAGTCCATAGCCGGGCGAAAGCGCCATATTCGAGGCGCGATTGAGGTTTTGTGCGAAGTCTTCGCTCTGGTTCAGATGTTTGCTGGTTACCAGCATGCCATCGATCCAGTTCACTCCCCAGACATTCAAATCATCCATAATATGCAATACCCATACTGATCAATGTTCCCAATATAAAGGCTAAAACGTCTCTTGCAAGTAAGTTGAGAATCCAAGATATGCCGACTTCGGATTGTCCCCGACAGAGAATAACTGCAAACCCGGTTCGAATTTGTAGCGAATTTCATTCTTCGTATGCGCCGGTGCAAAAAGGTAGAGCAAGTTTTTCATAAGAACTCGCTTGGCGCCTTCAGGAGCAAACTCGGAAATGTCGTCGGCGACCAATCCGTTTATGTTGATGCGAAAAGTCGTGAAATTCTCTTCGAATTCTGTCCCGGGATAGAAGTCGCGTCCAAGGAGGCTGTTGTTCTTGCCCAAGGCAATATGGTACTCGGCCGGAATTGCTTCGGCGCCCGGTACATTCTCATCGATCGAGACCGGCTTCTTCAAAAATGCGGGCAGGACCTTCTCATAGAGAAGACGGCGACCGCGAAAGTACGGTGCAAAAAACCGCAACAGCAGCAGGTAGCGGCGATCTTCCCGACTGACAGTCGGCAAGTCTCCGCCGGTGCGATCCCAGAAAAGCAACTCGGTTTCGTTGTCTTCGATGCAAAATAGCATCTTGAGCCGCAGAATGTAAAATGCAATCCAGTGGCGATAAGTGATGGTGTCAAACGCGCTCCAAAACTCGAGATAGCGGTCTTCCATGACGCCGGGGTCGTGGTCTGATTCTTCCAGTTGCTCAACGAAGTAAGTTTGTGGAAAGTAGTTCTTAAATGACGGCAAGTGGATAAAGATCACACGCTCATCGCGTTTTGAGACGCGAGAAGTGAGAGTCCGGATGGTCTCGATATCGGTGAAGAAGTTGCCTTGTTGCTCGAGGCTGACGAAGTAGTACTCCGAGGCCTCGATTCCCAATGTGGTTAGAAGCAAGCTGAATTCTGCTAAACGGGTGCGTTCGCGAACCTTGTATTCGGCAGTCACGAATCCCGTCTTCATCAATTCGTCTCCAGGCTGGCAGTGAGATGTAGATTGAGCGGAGTATAGCTATCCAGATATTGCCCGAGTCGCTGGATCAAATAGCGCTGTTCTTCTTCGCTGATTTTGAGATCGGGATTGAGCTTCACGCCGACCATAACTGATGGCACGAGTCCACCGGCAGTGCGGGCAACGCCGCGTTTGGCGTGGGCTTCGATAATGCGATTGTCGAAATTCTTGGCAAGGTACTCGATTTCACCCTCTGAAAGAGCAACTCCGTGGTTGCGCAGGAAGAAACCGGTCATCCGCTTGACTTCATCATCAGTCTTGGCGTCCGATCCGCCGGTAGATGCAACCAGATTTCGCGGTGAATGCAGTTGGGGATGAGCACGAACCAAACGCAGTTCCGTTTCGGCGCCGATGCCGTTGCCATCGCTGCCTTCGGTGAGTGAGAATTCGACGACGACATAGTCTGGCGGCTCTTTGGCGGTAGTGCTGAAATCGAACTTAATCTTGAGCGCCTGATCTTCCTCAACAATCATATACTTATGCGGATTGGAGAATGCTGTCAAGTCGAGGTGGCTGACGTACTGCTGATCGTGCGAATCCCAGACGCGCTCGATTGAGAACAGCTTCTTCGCGGGATCATTCTGTGCTTCGCCGCTATACTCGAACAAGTCGATTTCGAGAACCGGTTGGCCCATCGTGTACTTGTTGCGATGAGTCTTGCGACGGTTAATCAGTATCATCGTGTTGGTATCAAAAAAGACCAGCTTGCGCAAGTCGCCGACTTTCTCATCGTTGGCGAGCTCAGCTTTGAGCCACACGCGCGGAGTTGTGAGTTTTGCAAAGTCCATATGCGAAAACTTGTTCTGGACCGCGGGCGGAATAATCATCTTCTCGGCTGATTCTATGTATTTGCCGGGAATTTGGACGAAGTTCTTCGCTGGCGCCAAGTAGTGCTTGAAGTGCCACAGGAGTTTGCCGGAAACCAGAAAGTCCGAGCTGTATAAACGACTTTGGAAACTTGACTCAACCTCGAGCTCGCGAATGTCAAGGTGTTCGAAAATCTCCAGCTGGTCCTGAAATTGTCCCGGTTTGAAAGTTGGTGTCTTTGCGGAGGAAACAACTTGCCAGTCGATCCAGTTGAGCATTTTGCCGTTGTCATAGTCGGGACCAGTGTAAATCGGGATTCCGGGAATTTCTTCGAGCGGCAGTCCGACTTTTAGCCCAATCCAGATAGTACCACCCAAAGGCGGAGGCGGATTGCGCTTCATGTTCCGGTAGGAAGGTGAGTCAAGGGACTCTTCCCACTTGGCGGCTTCGTCAGGTAGTGCTTTGAGAACCCTCAGGTACTCGCCGGATGTGAACAAGGTCACGTCGGCATAGACATCGAGAATTTCTTGCGGATACAGCGGGTAGAAAGAGTAGTCGCGGGTTTGAGCGCCGCCGACAGTACAGACAAACTCCGTATCGCTATCGATGCGCGCACGTTTGTCGAGACAGCGGCACGACATCATAGTGAATGCCGGGACAGGTCTTCGAATACCAGTGACGAAAAAGTTCGACACAAATGTGTCGATGATGTTATTGCCCGCGTCCTTGAGCTTGTCTTCGGTGCTGGTGGTATGAAACGCAAAAGCCTTGAGCATCAGCAGCAAGGCAGGGTCCATTTGTTTTTCGCCGGATGGGATTTGATAACCCCAATAGCGAAGGCGGTCTATCATTTCCTGATAGACGCGTTCTTCCCGATCGGTCCATTTTTCGGCCACTAAACTCTAAATCTCCCACGATAGATCGAAGCGCTGATTACCGGCTGCTGTGCCGGTTACCCGACAAACGAAAGTTGCGGTCGGAGTCGTTACGTTTTCCGAGATCATGACATTGACGACAATCCCCATATACTTCTGGAATTGGCGCAAGACATGATTTCTGACCTCGACCTTGAGTTCTTCCGAGAACTCCGGCGCAAAATACGGCGACCGACATCCGAACTCCGGATCCGGTCGATAACTGCCTAACTCGGTTTCAAGCAGAAACCGCGCGAATTCGATTGCTCCACCCGAGCGCACGAACCGGCAGTCCCGCAATTCTATTGGTACACGAAGCGCTTCGTTTGCCATTCTATATCATAACTAATTCAGCATGATCGGATTGCCCTTGACGGTGGTCGGTCCCGATCCTTCTACATTGACCATACCACCCTTCGCATCGAGACTGGCAGTGCCCTCGATCTTCGCAGCGGTCTGCGCTTTGATAGTAGCATTCATTCCTTCGGCGGAAAGGTCGCCTGTCGCTTTCAAACTGACCTTGCCCTTGGCTTCAACGGAGAAGTCCTTGCCGACATCGAAGGTGACATTTTCCCTCGCCTTGAACACAATATCCTTATCGGATGAAACCGTGATTGTATTCTGTGCCGAATCAATAACAATTGAGTTACTTCCGGTCTTATCAATGATGCTTATTTTCTCGGAGCCGCTTGTTTCGTCAAAAATCAGTTGATGTCCGCTCCGCGTATAAATCATCTTAATATCGTTTTTGTCATTGAACGCGCCACTTGGAGGTTTATCGGTGCCGTTCCAAAGCGATCCAAGAACAACGGGATGGTCGATATCACCCTGGAAAAAGCCAACAAGTACTTCATCATCTACTTCCGGGAGAAAATAGAACCCGCGGTCCCGGCCGGCATACGGTCCAGCCACATGGATCCAGTCGGATGCACACGGATTCCCGTCTGAGCCATTGAATGGAAACTTGACTTTGACTCTCCCGCGCGATTCAGGGTCATTGTTATCGATTACTAAAGCGCAAATTGGGTCACCGCGCCAGGAACGGGCGTCTGATTCAATGATCGGCGGTTTGGCGCTCTCAAGAGGAAGTGCTTCCACGAAGTTGTAATAACCGTTGCCGTCCATGTTGTGAGTGACTCTCTTGACAAAATAGACTCCGTTATAAACGGGTCCCATACCGGTCAATTCAATAGTGTTTCCGACCTTGATTGATGGCTGGTTGGTCTGGAGGTAGCATACGACAAGATTGCCGATAGCATTGCCTTGCATGGCGTCGGCGCGCGAGCGAACCTGTGCGGTTTCGGTCGAGAGATCTGAGATACCGATAGATTTTGAAGAAATCAGACTCTGCGAGGCACGAAAAGCCGCGTTAGCCATTCCTCCGAACGAGGTCGGGGAGGATTCAACAACAGATTGCGTTGTTTGTTTTTCTTTTTCAGACCAACCGTTCTCGATATACCGAGTCTGGACAGCGTTGAGGCGCACCTCGGCTGAACCGACATTCTTGGTTAACTCAAGCGAAATAGTGTCTTTGCTTCTTGCTGCGTCGACGACGAGCTTCTTGCCGTCGTAGTAAACCCAGCGATCCGTTTCACCAAGAACCGTGGTGATAAGAAAATCCCAGTCGGATTGCATCCATTGCGTCGTCATGTCTCGCTTGGCTTCGGTACCGCCGCCTCCTGAAACAGAGTGTTCGACGGTGTAGTTTCCCATTATCTGATTTGCGATCTCGTCGCGAGTCATTTTTTCAAAGGTCTTGACCATCGTCGCTTGATCCATCTTCCAAGTCGGGCTCTTAGCTTCAATGGTGACTCTTGATGACTGGATACCGTCATTAAAGAACCGCAGATTAGTAATAACACCAAAGAACTCGTTGGGCTTAATAGAAGCTGCGTATGTTTCGATGGGCTTGAAAATTAGCGTCAAGCTTCCACCCATTTTGGCCGGGAAGAAGTTGAGAGTTGTGAGATTTTCTACCAAATCGGCAGTCGCTATATCCTTGGAAAGCGTAATTTTTAGTACATGATGGTCAAAAGCCATTTGGTCGAGTTCGAAGTCTTCGATATTCCAATCTACTGTAGAGCCGTCGATCTTGAGTTCAACCGCAGTCGTCATCCTGACGTGAATTTGATCTTCGCCGTCGTCTTCCGGCTCTATTGTCTATTTCATCGATCTGTATCGGCATCGTATCCTCGAAACTCTGGTTAGCTTATTAAAAGAGCGGGAAGGGAGAACATTCTCGCCTTCCCGTCTCGATAGACCTTATATGGTCAGGCTCATTTGCCTTTCCAGTCCTTCTTGTATTCGGCGCCGTTGAGATCAACCATTTCGGCAGAGATTTCGAAATATTCGTACATCTGCTCGTTCGGGTTGGCGGCGGTGGAAGGAACGTGCTCTTCATAGTGGGTGATGAAGCCATTTTCCCACTTGAGAACCTTGAGTTCCTTCTTAAGATTCGGATCCTTGAAGGTGATCTGGCCGGTCTTACGATTGACCTGGGATGAATCGAAAGCCCACTTGGCGATACCGACATTATCATCGGATTCGCGGCGGATTCTCAGCTTCAGACCGGTCGGGACCGAACTCGGCTTGCCGTCTGCCTGATCGTGCGGGGTATAGAGTTCGTAGCTCACTGAGTGAACCTTATCGAACTTTTCGCCATCGATCAACAGTTCTACTTCCTGTGCCATTGTGTGTTTCCTCCTACTACTTCAGTTAGTTTCTATTTTAATTTCTTTTTCAAACCTAATCACTTGCATCCTAACTGTCGCCAAGCGGCAAGTGCGGTTCGAAATTATTTTACTGCCGCCTGCCCGGCATCGTCAACCATCGCTTCCAACTTCACGACGTACTGCTTGATCGGCGTCTTGGTATTCAAGGCGACTTCCAGCAACATCTGCTGATTTTCAATCATTTCGTTGGTTGCGATAACGTTACAGGTGAATCCGTTGATCACCTTATTGCGCTGAAGCAGGCTCAGGAACTTGTTGAGATCGCCGTCAATCGACTTCTTGAGCTTATCGTCGAAGCCTTTGTAGACCTGCTGATTCAGATAGTTGCGCATGACCTTATAGATGTAGTCATAGGTGCGCTTGATCGTGTAGTTGCGGAAGCGCGCGTCTTTGGCGAGCGTATCAGCACCCATCGCGACGACATCACCGACATCACCCTGCCAGTTGATCACGCAGTTGACGCCCTTCTCATTGAGCTTGGTGTTCTTCACTTCGTTCAATTTGATGCGCGTTGACTGAATACCGGCTAGCTTACCGTTGACCTTACCGGCCGACGGTGCCTGAATACCAATGTCGTTATCGTTCTTGTAGACCAGTCCGGCAACCAGCGACGACGGCGGAATCCAAAGCGGATCCTTGTCGAAACGGCTCTCCGGCTTGTCGGCTTTGACATAGTTGCCGAAGACCGAGACGTAAGCCTTGTAGTCGGCGTTGCCACGCAGATCGTCATAAGACGGATCATCGAGCTCGTCGGAAAGCTCTTCATAAGTATTGAAGTGCTTGAAATCGGTGAAAATCTGCAACTTGCTCGGCATGCCCATATCGCGGGCGATGGTGTCGATATCCTTCACACTGCCGAGGTATCCGGGGATACAGCAAAGCGAGTAGCAGTTGGTGATGTCATAAAGACCGTAGATATCGTGAATCTGCCGATTGATATGCTCGAACTTCTCGCGATCGTTGGGATCGGTGAGGTCGTTGATACCCGCATTCGCAAAATAAACATAGACTTCGGCATCCGGACGCGCCATGGCGTTCTGGAAGAACAGGTCGACGCCGCGGTAAGCGGTTTCCAGCGGGCGAATCGCCTCATGGATGTTCTTCATGTTCTCGGAGATATTCTTGTCTGCTTCCGCGATCATGTTTTCGAGCTTGTCGAGTGCAGCGTCATCGGAAGGATCATTACCTTCGATAAAGCTTGACCAAATCGACAATCTCTGCTTGAGTTGTTTGCGGCGATCTTTGAACTCGTCCGAACTCAAGAATTTGTTGAATGACTCATTCTTGGGGTCAAGGAACTTGACGCCCTCGACATGGAGACCGTCCTGGCTCTTGAAATGCGACAGGTGGTCCTTGACAACCTCGTATCCGACAAAACCGGCACCGAGGATGTCTTTTAGGTCAGTCTTTTCTTTTACTTTAGTCTCAGCCTGACCCTGCTGTTCTAAATCTTTTTCCTGATCTGACATGATTTCCTCTTGGCGGTTTACAGTTTCGCGATATAGGACTTAAGGACGTTGAGGAACTCTTCCTTCTTCTGAGGATTAGCGAGATCCTTGCGGAGTTTGGAGTTGGGTTTCTCCAGAAGGTTCTTGAGATTGCGCAGAATCTCGACCTCGTTGTACTTCTCCTGCAGATAGTCGTTCTTCTGGATAATCTCCATCGAACCAAAGTCCTTCATCGCGTTGAATTCGAGTTCAACGGATTCTTCGGAGCCGTCCTGCTTGTTGATCGTGACTTCGTTGGTGGGACGGAAGGTACTGAAGACTTCCTTGAGATTCTTGCACCGGGTCAAATCGGGCTCTTGTTCTTCCTTGGAATTCAATTTGGTCAAATAGACCATCTTGTTCGACGGCAACAGATCAACAGGAATTGAATCGCTCTTCTCCTTGTATTCTGTTGTGCCGATATGCGGGGCAGCAATCTTAAATGAGTCCGCCATACGACCTCCTAACTGTGAATCTATACTTTTGCGATTTCAAAATTTTCACCACTGTAACGCACTTCGACTTTCGATCCTTCCGGAAACCGGCCATCGATAATCCCGATCGAGAGTGGGTTAAGGACTTCCTTTTCCAACACTCTCTGAAGGGGACGCGCACCCATTTCAAAATTATACCCGCGATCAGCCAGCGCTTTTTTGGCTTCTGGAGTCACGGCGATTGTCATCTTCTGGTCTTTAAGAATCTTGTTGATGACCTTGAGTTGGATATCGACGATGACGCCAATGCCTTTCTCAGTCAATGGGCGGAAGATAATCCACTCCAGACGATTCAGAAACTCAGGACGGAACTTCGCCTTGAGGATATTCATCATATCGTCGCGTTCTACCGGTTTTTTCTCGCGGTAGCAATCGAGGATATGGTGCGAGCCAAAGTTCGAAGTCAGGATAACGATTGTGTTAGTGAAATCGATCGTGTTTCCCTGACCGTCCGTGAGGCGGCCGTCGTCAAGCAATTGCAACATGATGTTGAACACATCAGGATCGGCTTTCTCGACTTCGTCAAACAGCACAACGGAGTAGGGGTTGCGCTTGACCTTTTCGGTCAGCATACCGCCGGCTTCGTAGCCGACATATCCGGGAGGAGCGCCGATCAGTTTTGCAACCGAGTGCTTCTCCATAAATTCCGACATGTCGAAGCGAATCATGTTCTTTTCATCATTGAACAGGAATTCAGCGAGAGTCTTTGCCAATTCCGTCTTACCGGTTCCGGTAGAGCCTAAGAAAAGGAAGGAGCCAATCGGTCGGTTATGACGCTTGATGCCCGAGCGCGAGCGGCGAACAGCTTCGCAGATAGTCTTGATGGCGTCTTCCTGATCGACGACTCGTTCGCCAAGGTGGGCTTCGAGATTAAGCAGTTTAGCTTTCTCGTCTTCCATCATCCGATTGACTGGAATCTTCGTCCAGCGAGAGATTACAAACGCGACATCTTCGACGCCCAACGTCTGCTTTTCAGCCGTAACGAATTTCTCGAGCTTGTCGATCTTCTCGAGGTTCTGGCGAAACTGGGCTATTTGACTTTTTTCTGTGCTCATTTCCATCCTTAAAGAGTTGACGCCCACAAGGGGCTAGGCTACAAACTCCTGATCCATTATTAACACCCAATACGTGCCAGGTTACACTCGTCCTGTCCAGAGAGAAAACAACTCATCAAACTTCTGATTAAATGCTTCCAATTTCTGGCGGGTCTCATCTTCAAGACCTTCATCAGTGTCAGCGGCAGATTTTACGCCCAATGTCTTCTTGAGTTCTTCCGCTTCCTTGCGCAGGTCAACAATTCCGTTCTTAGCGCGAGTGCAATTGAGCCTGAATGATGCCGCAGCTTCGTCGAGCAGGTCAATTGCCTTATCCGGCAAGAAACGGTCGCCGATATAGCGCTGTGATAGCTTGATTGCTTCATCCACTACGGTATCGGGAATATCAAGACTATGGTGTTTGCCATAAGTATCGCGAACACCGCTCATGATTTCCTGCGATTCCTGGAAAGTCGGTTCTTCAACCATGACCCGCTGGAAGCGGCGATCCAGCGCCTTGTCCTTCTCTATATACTTGCGGTACTCTTCAAGAGTTGTCGCGCCGATGACCTTGAATGCGCCGCGTGCCAACGCCGGCTTGATCAGGTTGGCGGCATCCATTCCACCGGAAGGATTACCCGCACCGACGAGGGTGTGGATCTCATCCATGAACAGCACGAGATTGCCTTTGCCCTTGGTAAGTCGGGAAATCAACGCATTGAAGCGTTCTTCGAATTCGCCTTTGTACTTGGCTCCGGCGACTAATTGGCCAAGGTCGAGATGAAGCAGTATTGTATCCCAAAGTTCCGGAGTCGTTTGCTTGTTGATAATCTGTAGGGCGAGACCTTCGACCAATGCGGACTTGCCGACACCGGGAGGGCCAACGAGGATTGGGTTGTTTTTGCGGCGGCGAATCAGGACGCGGGAGATATTGAAGATGTCTTCCTGACGTCCAAAGAACTTGTCATAGTCGCCCTTGCGAGCCTTCTCGCACATGTCGACGCAATACTTGATTCCTTCGGCGCCGACGACGGCATCTTCACCGCCATCAGTGGTCGTGGTTTGACCGCCGGCGATTGACTGGACGACTTTCATCTCGGCGTTGGCGTCAATGATCTTGCCTTCGTCAAAGTCAAGACGACGGCGAACTTGTTCACTCAATGGCGAGTCTGGTCCAACAAAGACCATCAATATATGTTCGGGCCGAGTTTCCGACTCTGAGAAGCGCTGTGCTTTATTAGAGGCTGCAACCAACAAGGATTGCAGGGCAGGGGAAGCAACCGGGCGGACTTCATCGGAAGCTGATTTACCCATCTTGGAGAGTTCATCTGCCAGCAGTGCTTCGAAATAGTCAGGTTTCTTGCCGAGCTGTTTAAGAAGCGCGGCTAACTCGCCGCCTTCATCGCGAAGCAGAACCAGGAACAGATGTTGCGGTTTGATTTCCGCATGAAAGTAGCTTTTTGCCAATTCCTGCGCGCGGCGAATACCGTTCTGCAGGGTCGCTGAAAACGATCCTAAATCCATATCCTCTTCACAGTAAGGGGTGCGAAATTGTCTCGCGTCTGAATGCGCTTAGAAACTGAAGGTACAATCCCTCATTTTTAGTGTCAAGATTTATGTTAAACAAGGCAAGCGATATATGCATAAGTGGGTCTACAAACTTTGACCGCAATATTGACCGACTTTTACCATCATCCTCTGATTCTACTCTCCAACGTAGTGTTTTGTTCATCCGCCAAACAACCGATCAATAAATCCCTTCTTGCGTGCACGTTCGGTCTGAAAGGACCTTAGTCGCAGGAAGTCGGTTAGCGTCTTTTGCGGGTAGTCATAGCTTGCGTCTTTGAAATAGTCGACCAAACTACTCTCTAAGTCCATCAGGGTTTGCATTCTTTTTTCCGGATTGTGCTCGACCATCTTGTCAATCAGGCGTGAAAGCGACTTGGTGAGCGAACGTACACTCGGCTCCTTATATGAAGGATATAATGAGTCCGCATTCTCGCGATATTCTTCCCTGATATTCTGCCTCACTTCAAAGACATTCGCACCGCCATAGGGATACCGACCCGTGGCCATCTCCAGCATCATCAAGCCAAGAGCGAAAAGGTCCGACCGGCGGTCGGCATAACCGGATTTGAGTAGCTGCTCGGGTGACTCATAGACATTGAGCGAGTATGGCAGGCTCAACTTCAGACGGTCAGCCAAGTGGCAAAAGGGAAGCATATCAATATCGGTCAGCATAATTCTGCCGTCAGTGGTCAAAATGACATTCTCGGGTTTGAGATTCTTATGTAAGGGGATCAGATTCCCCATACCTGGCGATGGCCTGACTCCATGGATCTGGTTGAGCGCCTGCAAAATACCTTGGGCGATTAGCCCAACGAGATCGGGATGGAGCGGGGCATTCTCGGAGATGATACTGCGCAGGCTCACGCCGTCGACGTAGCCATACTCAAGTATCAACATCTCATTGTGAGCTGTTGTACCTCGAAATGACTGGATCTGGCTGCCGCGGAATTCCGAATAAAGGCGACTTTGTTTCTGGAATAGTTCAACTATCTCCGGGTTTTGGGATAATCGACGTCGGAAGACTTTGAGACGAACGGTTTCATTGGTATCGATACGCTGGGCGCGATAGCAAAGACTGATCGGCCCTTCGCCGATCTTGTTCTTGTCGATGCTGTAGTTTTGGAAGCGCTCAGGCAGGGAAGGGTCATCAATGACCGCAAACTCCGCATATCGTCCATGATAATCGTGCGTCATCACTCCCCTGTGATAGCAAGTTTAATTGGCTGCACCACACCCCATATCTGCCCACAGGGGCAAAGACGCGGGTTGGGTTCATTATTGTGACTGTCGACTTAGTCTAACCGAAACTGGGATTGGCTTCCATGTCGCGGCTATCCATAACAGCAAAACGGATAACAGTCTGCAGTCCGACCTTAATCAAGTCGTTATTCTTAAGGAGAGTCTGATCGGCTTTCACACCGTTGATAGTCGAGCCATTGCGCGAAAGATTCGTGAAAAGAAAGGCGTCTCCCCGGCGAATGACAGCAAAATGCTCGCGGCTGATGGCCGAGTCATCGTCAGACAGCACGAAATCGCACTTTTCACTCGACCTGCCAATTCGAAATTGGACGGCGTCGGTCGAAAACTGCCGTCCTCTATCAGGACCCTCTTCAACTACCAAAAGCGGTTTCAACGGCATAATATGTGATATTACTGGTTTGCCACGGCAAAATCAATCGATTTCTCTCCAAGGGTTTATACGGACAACATCTCGAAACGACGGTAAGTAGTCGAGAGAAACGTTTTGTCGAAGAGCTGATTACGGCAGATGCTATTTTGTTAGCGTGACGCGTTTTTGAAACTACCTTGGTCGGTATGTTTCTCGGACACTATGGACTTGCCCTCGCCGCAAAGAAAGCCTCACCCAAGACATCACTTGGAATCTTGGTATTCGCTTCTCTGTTGATTGACTTGATCTGGCCGATTCTGCTTCTCTTAGGAAAAGAAGAGGTCGTGATAAAACCTGGGATAACCCTCGTCGTACCGTTGGAATTCACGAACTATCCTATTTCTCATAGCCTTCTTGCAGTGGGCATCTGGGCGCTGCTCTTGGGTGTCATCTATTTCATCTGGAGACGTTCAACGGGAGCGGCTCTATTAGTTGGCGGCTTAGTGCTAAGTCATTGGCTGCTTGATGTTTTAGTACATCGACCTGATTTGCCGCTACTCCCGAGTGACTCTGCCCATGTCGGTTTCGGGCTGTGGGATTCTATGGCAGCAACATTGATTCTGGAGTTCGGGATTTTCTTCATCGGTCTGTTCATCTACTGGAATTCTACCCATTCTCGGTTTCGAATGGGAAGCATCCTTTTGTGGGGCACCACATTGCTTCTCGTCGGGATATACCTCGCCAGCGTTTTCGGTCCGCCGCCTCCAGACACAAAGACGATTGCAGTTGCCGGCCTCGCGCAATGGCTGTTTGTCGGCTTGTATTATTGGATGGACCGCAAACGACGCGCATACGTGTAGTCAACTGCCCGACTGATTCTGCTTTTCTGGGACCGCTATCTTTCGTATAATCCTAAACCGCATAGAAGCGGCGAATTACGGGGAAGTCACAATCGAAAGAGAGATATGCCAGAATCGAATCATCCGCATCAGCACGCACAGCCGCAGAACGCGAGTCTTTCCGGCGTAAAGAACATCATTGCAATTGCATCGGGGAAGGGTGGCGTGGGTAAATCGACACTCTCTGTCAATCTTGCGGTAGCACTTGCACAGACCGGCGCCAAAGTCGGTTTGATGGACGCTGATATCTACGGTCCGAGTCAACCGGGAATGTTGGGAGCGCGAGAAGCTCGACCCGATGTGGCCGGAGATATGCTTCAGCCGGTGAAGAAATATGGAATCAGTTTTGTATCAATGGGTCTCTTGATCGACAACGATGGACCGGTAATCTGGCGCGCGCCAATGGCAATGAAGATTATCCATCAGTTCATCGGCAATGTCGAATGGGGAAAGCTCGACTATTTGTTGATTGACCTTCCTCCCGGCACTGGCGACGTGCAGTTGACTCTGGCACAACAAGCATCGCTGACGGGTGCGGTGATCGTCACGACTCCTCAGCAAGTAGCACTCGGCGTTGCTGCCAAGGGCCTGAAAATGTTTGAGCAAGTCAATGTGCCGATTCTGGGTGTTATCGAGAACATGAGCGGTTTTGTGTGCAAACACTGTGGCAAGACGACCGACATCTTCAAGGTCGGTGGTGGTGAAGCTTTGTCCAAACACACGGAAGTCCCGTATCTTGGCGCAATTCCGCTTGATCCGGAGATTATGATGAGCGGCGATTCGGGAGTCCCGGTACTTGAGTCAGGCGTTGACAGCCCGGCGGCGAAGGCATTCCTAAGTGTCGCTAAGAATCTACAGACAATCGTCGCGCGAGTCAGCGCCACTGTCAGCGAAGATGAACCGGAACAAATCGAACTGCGCAAGAACGGCGATCTGGTTGTAACTTGGCACGATGCGCGTGTGAGCAACTACAACGCCTACTCGCTCCGGATAAACTGCCCGTGCGCTTCTTGTATTGATGAAGATTCCGGGCGAAGAACGCTTGATCCAAAGCGCATACCGCTCGATATTAGGATAGACAGCTTTGAGATGATTGGCCGTTACGCAGTTGCACTGCACTTTTCCGATGGTCATCGCACTGGGCTGTATGCATTTAAGCTGCTACAGGCATTGCCAGAAGCTGATTCGAGCGGGTCTTTCGAGGTTTGACCTAAGTCAAGGCGATACAAGACGACTTCGCCTTCATTATTTGGGCACGCTGAAGAAAATGCTGTGTTATAAATCTAAGCGGCTTGAGAGAAGCGCGATTCGGATATTGGATATAGAAAGGATGTTCATATATGGCTGAACAAGAAATCAAAATCACCGCACAACTATTTCCCGATCCGGATGTCTGTATCTTCCGAGTCGATCGGCCGGTGTTTCCGGGCGGAGCGTACGATTGTAAAAGTGCTGAGCAAGCGACCGGTTCGCCGCTTCTGGAAGCCCTCTTTGCTCTCAAAGGTATTCGGGAGATTTTCATCACGGGCGACAGCATTACCATCAGCAAAGACTCTGACGAAGAGTGGCAAGTGTTGGGGCGCGATGTGGGCCGCACCATCCGCGAGTTGATTAACTCGGGCAAACCTTTGATGGCTGAAGATCTCAAGCAGCCGGTGCCTTCTGATGAAGAGATCAAGAAGATTGTTGATGAGATGTTCGAAAACGAAATCAATCCGGCGATCGCATCGCACGGCGGATTCGTCGAATGCGTAGCGGTCAAAGATGGCCAGGTGATGCTTCGCCTCGCCGGCGGCTGTCAGGGCTGCGCGTCTTCATCACAAACTCTGAGATATGGAATCGAGCGTTCAATTCGTGAGCGCATTCCCGGAGTTGGTGAAGTAGTGGATGTTACAGATCATTCGGCTGGAGTAAATCCGTACTACTAAACATGTAGAGATTATTTTTCGCGCCAATAAGTGGAAGCCATAACGGACAAACCTGCAAGTTTGTCCGTTTCTTTTCCAGGAAACTCGATGTTGAAAGATGGTCTTTTGCAACTCGGCATTTGACTTGACCTTACAGAGGCGGTTCTGAAAGCCAAGAATCATATAGTCAGTTTTGAATAGATGCCCACTCTAAACTTACTGTCTGTCAATGTGTTTACAACTCCCGCAATTTTCTGAAGAATTCCTTGACTTGCCGACGGCCAAAAAGATATATTCAAAGCCGGAAGTCAATGATT
Source organism: bacterium (assembly GCA_016708315.1). NCBI lineage: Bacteria > bacterium. The sequence goes on along the minus strand of JADJGC010000004.1, from coordinate 141,619 downwards.
CATAAGATGTTAACAAGGTGTTAACATCGTGTGGAAAACACAAAGGACATCTTCCCATTGCGTAGGAGCACGTCGTAGTTTGCTCCTAATCTGTTACCGAATCAAGCGATGTCCGCAAAGGAAATGGCTGGGTAGTGGTCGTCGGGTCGCTTGCGTGTTCGGGCGTAACTCTGATCTCACATTAAGGAAAATAGTAAATGACTGAGAATCTTATGGATTTTCGCGTTCGACGCGAAACTGGTGAAGCTTCTTATACTACACAATTTACGGGGTAACCATGCAGGAACAAGTTAATGCACTTTGGGACAGATGTCTCTCCAGTCTGTCCAAACGCGTGAACAAGCCCTCATTTTTCACGTGGTTCAAGCCTACACGAGTTGAATTTGTCGAAGGAAACTGTTTCAGCATACTCGTACCAAACAATTTTGCGGCGCATTGGATTTCCGAGCGATACAGCCACACCATAAGCGAGTCGCTTGCGGAAGTTTCAGAACAGCCGTGGAATTTTGATTTCAAAGTTCAAAAGATGCCGGTGCAGGTCGAGATTTTCTCGACCGACACGGAGGAGGACCGATCAACGCCGGTTCTCAATGGCAATGGAAACGGCAACGGACATCAGGAGCATCCTGCTCCCAAGCTAAACCCGCGCTATCTCTTTGAAAGTTTCGTTGTTGGGGATTCCAATCAGTTCGCCTACGCTGCCTGCGAAGCTGTCTCCGAAGCGCCGGGGGAGAACCGTTACAATCCGCTCTTCATTTACGGCGGCGTCGGCCTGGGTAAAACTCACTTGGTGCAAGCGATCGGCAATGCAGTTTGCCAGTCAAACAACAAACTGCGGGTGATGTATGTTTCGAGCGAGAGTTTCACGAACGAGTTTATCCGCTCGCTGTCAACGAAATCGGTCCACGAATTCGCCAATCGCTATCGCACTGCCGATCTTCTGCTCTTGGATGACATTCAGTTCTTCACCGGCAAGGAATCAACGCAGGAGCAGTTCTTCCATACGTTTAATGCGCTTCACCAAGAAGGGAAACAGATTGTCCTCACCGCTGATCGCCCGCCAAAGGACATTCTTGGACTCGAAGAACGTCTTCTGTCGCGCTTCAGTTGGGGTTTGGTTGCCGATATCCAGCCGCCGTCGCTCGAAACGCGAGTGGCGATCTTGCAGAAGAAAGCTGAAAGTGATGGCGTGACAGTACCCAACGATGTTCTTACCTATATCGCTGACTCGATTACGTCGAACGTCCGTGAACTCGAAGGCGCATTAGTGAGACTTGTGGCGTATGCTTCGCTGCGCAAGAAAGAGCTGACGATGTCGTTGGCGCAGGATGTCCTTAAGGACTCGATTCGTTCAAAATCTAAGCCGGTGACCATCGAGCAGATACAGAAGGAAGTGGCTTCGTATTTCAAGATTTCCGAAGAGATGCTGAAGTCAAAGAAGAAGACACAGGAGATTGTCAATGCTCGGCAAGTGGCTATGTATTTGTGTCGGACATTGACAAGTTCATCACTGAAACTGATTGGTATAAATTTCGGAAATCGTGATCATTCTACGGTGATTCATGCTTGTCAGCAGGTGCAGGACAATATGAAATCTTCGATGGATTTCAAGCTGCAGATTGATCAACTCATCAACCTGATTTGTAGTCATCAATAGGTGCAAAGTACTGTGGAAAAGTTGACGGAAAATAATTCATCCACAATCCGGAAAAGTTATCCATGTGGAATAGTGCACTTGTCCACAGTAACTAAAGGCTGTATGCTGTTCAACGACAGTAATATCACTTTACAAAGAGACTTCTCCACACTACTATTATGACTATTACTTTTAAATTTATAATTAAGTTATAATAAGAGTGCGGTGCGAATTGTGAATATTGAGGAAGTAAGAAAATGAAATTCTCTCTGACGACTGACAAGATTCAGTCAGCATTGAGCGCTGTGATGAGCGCAGTTCCAACCAAATCGACATTGCCGATTCTTGGCAACATCCTGATGGAAGCAGATGGCAAGTTTCTAAAACTCTCTGCAACCGATCTCGAAATTTCGATTACGACTTCGTTGGAAACTAAGATTACGAAAAAAGGTTCAGTTGCGATTCCGGCAAAGACCTTCGCAGATATTATCAACGCACTTCCTCAAACTGAAATTGAAATTGAATCCACAAACAACCGCATCGAAATGCGTTTTGGCACCGGTGACTACAAAATCTCCGGAATGTCTGCCGATGAATTTCCGAAACTTCCCGAGTTCGACAGCAAGAAAGAAATTCGCATTCCAGCCAATGTTGTTCGCAGCTTGATCGCCAAGACAGCGTTCTCAGTTTCAAACGATGAAACTCGCCCGGCTCTTAACGGAATTCTCTGGCAGACCAATGGCGAACGGATGCGCATGGTCGCCACTGATGGCCACCGTTTGTCGCGCGCTGAAGCCGACAACACTGTGCTTCAAGGTTTGCATGGCGACGTCATTGTCCCGCCCAGAGCGTTTAATTTGATCAGCAAACTCGCGAGCGAAAGTGTCAGCGAAGTCGGTGTCGTATTTGGCGACAGCACGCTGGTGTTCATCTGCGGCAACAACACAATCAGCACTCGCATCATCGAAGGTCCATACCCGAACACGGAACAAGTGATCCCCAAGAATAACGATAAGAATCTCATTGTCCCCAAGACGCTGTTGAACGAGACACTTCGCCGCGTTTCGATCCTGTCCAATTCACTAACGCGCCAAGTGAAGTTCAGCATCTCCAAGAACACGCTTGAGCTCTCTGCCACAAATGTCGATTTGGGCGGCGAAGCGATTGAGAAGATCCCTTGCCAGTACGACTCCGATGATTTGGAGATCGGCTACAACGCACAGTATATTCTCGACATCCTCAAGCAGCTTGAAGGCGACGAAGTACGTTTTGCGTTGTCGTCTTCGACAGCCGCCGCGGTTGTGACTGCGGCTGACGATGGCGCGGATTATCTTTGCCTGGTGATGCCGTTGAGGCTGGCGGACTAGAGGGAAACGCGTCTACCGCGTCGCGACGGCGAGAACTAACGAATTATACTTCGTGTCGGCGGTGTCGTTGCCGGATGTGATCACTGCCGGGACTTTGCCGCCTGTGATTATCAAGCCAGATTCGCTCTTCGTGAACATTGTCAGAGCCTTGTAAACACCGTAGCTGGTGGCAAGGCTGGGACCGATGAGGACCTCGGCGTGACCAGCAACTTCACCCTTGGCGCCTTTTTCTTTCGCAGCACTTTCCATCAATGCAACATCCATCGAGAGCGGACCGTCGACGAGACAGTTTTTGATCTGGCCCTTGTCGACCATCTTGGAGATGACGGCTTCGACGATCGTGACCGGCATCTGCGGATAGATGACTTCAACCGCGGCAAGCAGGGCAACCTTGGGCAGAGGATTGCCAAGTTTGCGCGCCAGCGCGACGGCATTGTTGAGGATGTCGACCAGGTCCATCATTTCCGGGTCAGGATTCACGATTGGATCGGAAAGTATTAACAATCGATCCAACTGTTCATTTTTGCAGACAAGGTGGCCGGAAGCGAGGTTTTTCGACACCCGGAACCCAAGTTTGCGTTCGAACAACAATGACTGGAAATCTTTGACGCCGAAAACGCCTTTGCAGATACCGCCGACTTTGTTGTCGCGGATCAGCTCCAGCGCTTGATATGCTGAGTAGTTCGGCTCTGGCGAACGCACAAGTTCCCAGCCGAGCGTATCGACACCGATTTCCTTAGAGGCTTTGGCAATCGCAGCTTCATCGCCGATCATGACGGGCTTGATGAGGCGGTTCTTCATCGCCCGGTCGATTGCTTGAATCAGTTTTGGTTCGTGCGGTTCGACAAACGCGACAAGAAGTGGATCGGTCGCTTTCTCGCGAGCCTGTTTTTCGATCTCGGCAAAATTCTTCAACATCACTTGGCCGCCTTGAGATAGTGCGAGAACAAGCAGGCGATGGAGATCGATGCCAGTTTGTTGCGAGCTGTGTCGGTGCGCGAAACCAGACTGACCGGTACCCGGGCACCAACGATAACCCCCGCAAAAGTCGCTGGTGAAAGCAAGATCAGCGTCTTGGAGACGATGTTGCATTCTTCGATCGAGTCTACCAAAAAGATATCAGCATCGCCGGCAACGTAGTTAGTAATGCCGCGGCTAAGCGCGACTGAGCGCGATGTGGCAGCATCGAAGGTTACCGGTCCGTAGACTTCGCAGTCGGGGATCAGGCCGTCTTTATTCATTGCGGTCAATTGGGCAGCCTCGGTTGTGGCTGTCAACCGCTGGTGGATATAGTCAACCGCAGCCGACACGGCGACTTTGGGTTTTTCATATCCAAGACAATGAAACAGCTTTATCGAGTTATTGATGATCTGTACTTTTTGATCAAAGGTCGGTTTCACGACCATACCGCCATCGGTAAGTCCAAGTAGCTTGTGATAGCCGGGGAATCCCAAGACAGCGACATGATTCAGAGTGTCTGCCGCCCGCAATGAGAAGTCGCGCGACAAAACAGTCTTCAGTAACGCAGATGTCGAAAGGAAGCCCTTCTGGATGAGATCAGCCTTGCCTTTGTCAGCCGACTCAGCGGCAAGATGGGCGGACTCGTTGGCGTCCTTAGTGTTGACTATCGTGAACCCGGAGAAGTCAATCTTATGCTTCTCGCCGATTTCGCGCAGTTTGGATTCAGAACCAAAGAGTGTGAAGAAGGCGAATCCAAGCTCGGCAGCCTCGGCACAAGCTTTGAGGACATCGTCGTCCTCGGCAGCAGCAACGGCGACCTTGAACGGGCCATACTTTGATCCGAGGACTTTGGCGGCATTGATGATTCCATCCGCCGATGTGATTGCCTGATAGTCTAAGGTCATCGCGGGGGAATGTAGCAACATTCTGCTGTCAAGTCAACTTTTCTAAGCGGTAGTCACAAAATCGACCGGAAATGTCGTTTGAGCGGCTTGACTTGGATTAAGTAGTCATCTATTCTGGAATACATCGGGCGACTTAATGTCGGATCGAGCTAACTTGCATTTAAGAATTGATATATCCCGTTCAGGAGGGAATCGTGAGTTTTAAGAAAATCGGAATCGTGGGGTTCGGGCAGATGGGCTCCGGCATTGCCCAGGTTACTGCTGCCGCCGGCTATAAGGTCGTTGCGCGCGAAGAAAAGGAAGAACTGCTCCAGAAGGGTCTGAAGGGAATCGAGAAGCTGCTCGATAAGGCCATCGAAAAAGGCAAAGCTACGGCAGATGACAAAGCGAAGATTCTTGGCAATATCTCGACGACAACCAAGTTGGAAGATCTGGCTGACTGTGACTTGGTAATCGAAGCGGTTACTGAGAATCTTGAAGTGAAGATTCCGATCTTCAAGGCACTGGACAAAGCCTGCAAGCCGGAGACGATCTTTGCTTCCAATACGTCGTCCCTGTCGATTACCGACATGGCGGTTGAAACTTCAAGACGCAGCAAGTTTGTCGGACTGCACTTCTTCAATCCAGTTCCGGTGATGAAGCTGGTCGAAGTCGTACACACGGTGATGACGGACGAGACGACATTCAAGGATGCTATTGCATTTGCTGAGTCGGTCGGTAAAGTCGTCGTCCGAGCCAAGGATTCTTGCGGATTCGTCGTCAATCTCCTGCTTGTGCCCTACCTGATCGATGCGATTCGCTGGTACGAACACGGACTGGCGACCAAAGAAGAAATTGACAACGCAATGAAGCTCGGTTGTGCGCATCCGATGGGACCGTTGGAGTTGACCGACTTCATCGGGTTGGATACGATTATGTACATCGGCGAGATTATGTTCGAAGAGTTCCGCCAGCCGCACTATGCCGCTCCGCCGCTGCTTAAGCGTATGGTCAAGGCGGGGTATCTTGGCCGCAAATCGGGACGCGGATTCTACGATTACGCAAAGAAGTAAGGAGATAAGATGGCTTACAATAATATCATTGTTGAAGTTCAAGGTGCGAAAGCGACAATTACGCTCAATCGCCCCAAGGCGCTTAACGCGCTAAACACCGAAACGCTTCTGGAAGTCAAGCAAGCGTTCACGGAAATGGAAAATGGCGGCGAGGTCCGAGTGGTGATCTTCACCGGTGCGGGCGAGAAAGCGTTTATTGCCGGCGCCGACATTGGCGAGCTTAAGACACTCGATGTCGTAACGGGCAAAACGTTTGTCGAAACCGGTCATTCAGTTTTCGCACAAATCGAGAATTCCAAGATTGTCTCGATCAGTGCCGTCAATGGCTTCGCGCTGGGCGGCGGCTGCGAGTTCATCATGGCGACCGATATTCGTGTTGCCTCAGAGACTGCCAAGATGGGTCAGCCGGAAGTCAATCTCGGTATCATACCGGGATTCGGCGGGACGCAGAGATTGACTCGCTTGGTTGGCAAGGGACGCGCCAAGGAGTTGACATTCACTGCACGGATCATAAAAGCTGACGAGGCATTGCGCATTGGGCTGGTGGAGTTCGTCTTTCCTGCAGACCAACTGATTGCGGAGGCCAACAAGTTGGCTGATACAATCCTGTCGAAGAGCCCCCTTGGCGTGCAGTATGCCAAGGAGCTGATCAATCGCGGCGGCGAAGTTGATCTTGCGAATGCGAATGCATTCGAAATTCAGGCTTTTGCCGCACTGTGTGCGACAGACGATAAGAATGAAGGACTTGGCGCGTTTCTCGAAAAACGCGACGCGAAGTTTACAGGGAAGTAATTCTCTTTGGATAGCAGATTGAAGCCCGTCGCACGACAATGTGCGACGGGCTCTTTCTTTACTTCTTGATCGCTTTTTGCTCCATGCCCGCCTGGAAAAGAATCAGGCTTTCCGCTTTGCCGTCAGCACCCATCACAAACTCAATATCAGCATCAACAACCTTGAGGAAGTACCGCGTTTCTGATTTCGGGAAGATCTCGAATTGCTGCTGACCCGTGGCTTGCGCAAAGATGCGATCTTCTTTGCGTTCGATCGTAATGGAAAAAACCGGCGATAACTGATACTCGCCGACGTATCGGTCAAAGATTGCCGGGTCAACTTTGATGGCAGCGGTTTTGGCAAGAATCGCTGCTGTTTGTCCCGCAGTCATCTTTTCGTGCCGCAAGTCGGTACCTTCCTGATGGATTGAGTGGGCGACCACCTTGCCGGCATCATCACGAACGAACGTGACAGTTGTCGCGTGGTTTTGTTCATAGTAGAACTTGTCCGGAGACTCGGGGTAAATCTGAGACTGCGTTCCACCAGATCGTTGTGAATAGAGTTTGCCGTTTTCGGAGGTGATCATGCGATACTGGCCGTTGCCAAGATCGTATGCGCCGACATAATCCTGATAACTGGCTGTGTCAACAGGAGCTGGGGTCTTATTAACAGGCACATCGTAAGGCAGTCCCAGTGCTATTGCCATTAAGTGATTTGCCACCCGACTGGCATCGAGTGTATGGTTGTTGGCGAGTACGGCAATACAAAGCTTCTCATGCGGAATTCGAATGAACATACTGCGGAAACCATCGACCATGCCATCGTGCCAAATGCGTTGATATCCCGCCACAGAGTCGATCATGAAGCCGAAGCCATAGTGATCGACAAATGGAGTGAACATGGCCTCGAGTGATGCGCGCTTGAGAAACTTCTCGCCGCGCAGCGCTTCGTCCCACTTGGCTAGGTCCCCGACGGTGCTGTAGAGAGCGCCGGCGCCGCCCGGCGTACTTGCAACCGGCAACTCCGTGCGTTTGGGTTTGCCGTTGTCGTCGAACAGGTAGCCGAGTGCGCGATCCTTCTCGTCGACAGTCATCAGGTCGTAACCAGAATTCGACATACCCGCAGGCGCAAGGATGTTCTCTGCGACATAAACATGCCACGGCTTGCCGGACACTTGGTTAATGATTGCTTCAAGAAGCTTGTATCCGGAATTGCTGTAGCTGAATTTTGTGCCGGGCTCGAACTCGAGAGGCAGTGTGGAGATCGCATTGATCTGAACATCCAGCGGAATATCCTTCTCTTTCCACTGCAAATAGACAGGCAGATTCGTGAAATTGACAACGCCGGAAGTGTGCGTCAAAAGGTGCCGGATAGTGACCTTGTTTGCGGCCTCTTCCGGATAGTCGGGAAAGTACTTGGAGATCGGATCATCGAGTCCGAGCTTCCCATCTTCATGGAGCCGCATGATTGCAGCTGCGGTAAACTGCTTGGTGACAGAACCAATGGCGAGCTTGGTATCTACGAAATTGACGCGGTCCGACTCAAAGTCAGCCCGTCCGACACCTTGCGCCCAGATGATGTTGCCTTCGCGCGCGACCATCGCGACGCCGGTGAAGTTTTGAACCTTTTCGGCCGCTTCTAGGTATTGGCGATACTGTGTCTCAGTTCCAGCAGGGCTTGCTAACGAACTTGCTGCTATTAGTATCAATGCTAATGAGAGACATGCGTATGTCAGGCTGCTTCGTAGTTTCAATTTGTTGATCACCATTTCCTCCAGGTAGTCTCGAATAATTGTCAGACTTAGATGATACATTGTACCCGCCGGTGTCAAGTGAGAATCGAAGTCTTTGTCGCCATAGTTTTGCCTTGCACTTAACATCTACATTGATGTCTATTCAGCCCTATGATTCTTGGTGAGTGGTTTGTCAATCTTAGCCCGGTGATTCAGGCGCTCTTAGCGACTTGCTTTACCTGGGGGCTCACGGCACTCGGTGCCGCCGGGGTCTTCCTCAGCAAAGAGGTCAGCCGAAGAGCGCTGGACATGATGCTCGGCTTCGCAGCGGGAGTGATGATAGCCGCCAGCTACTGGTCGCTGTTGGCGCCGGCAATCGACATGTCGGAAAACGGTCCGGTACCGGCATGGGTACCTGCCGCAGTCGGATTTCTCCTTGGTGCTGCCTTTCTGCGCGGTCTGGACCTGGTGCTTCCGCATTTACATATGACAGAAAGCGGACTGCACGCTGAAGGTATCAGAACCGCGTGGCATCGAAGCACGCTGTTGGTGTTGGCGATTACGTTGCATAACATCCCCGAGGGCCTGGCTGTGGGAGTGGCATTTGGCGCAGTCGCGGCTGACTTGCCGTCGGCGAACTTGGCGGGAGCGATCGCATTGGCGCTGGGCATCGGAATCCAGAATTTTCCGGAAGGGCTCGCAGTCTCGATGCCACTTCGGCGAGTGGGAGTTTCGCGATTCAAAGCCTTCTGGTACGGACAACTGTCGGGAATCGTCGAGCCGATTGCCGGTATGTTGGGTGCGGCGCTGGTAATTGCCGCCAAACCGATTCTGCCGTATGCACTTTCGTTTGCAGCGGGAGCGATGATATTCGTGGTCGTTGAGGAACTGGTTCCGGAGTCGCAGACTTCGGGACATTCTCACGTCGCAACAATGGGGGTCATGGTTGGATTCACAGTTATGATGATTCTTGACGTAGCCTTGGGTTAGCGCCAAGCGCATCGCTCTTGCATAGATCGCCTTGACTGTGTAGAATCCATCATGCACAGACGAGACATCTTGGATAAGTTGGCAAACTTCATTCCTCGCGATCCACGCGATAGCAACTGCCGCGACCAATTCATAGAATTCATCAAGACTAATCCGAACTGCTTCGAACGCTCTCTCGAAATTGGGCACATCACGGGATCAGCATGGATAGTGAATCCCGCGCGCGATCGTTTCCTTCTGACCTTCCACAAGAAGCTGGAGCTGTGGTTACAGCTTGGCGGTCACGCCGACGGCAACCCGAGTGTCCTTGAGGTCGCACTTGGCGAGGCGCGGGAAGAATCGGGCATATATCGAGTTGAACCGCTGTCAGATCAGATATATGATCTTGATATACATCGAATTCCTGGGCACAAAGGGGTACCGGAACATTTTCATTATGATGTCCGTTTTATCTGTGAAGCCGACGACACGGTCCCGCTGATAATCAGCGATGAATCGCACGATCTGCGTTGGCTAACTGCGGCAGAGGTTTTGGAGCGGACATCGGAAGAATCGATCTTGCGGATGTTGCGGAAGACCCCAAAGAGAATCAAATAGTCTGAGCAAATGCATAGCCGTAACCGATTTCACATCAACGGCTTAGTTTATTTGTTATTGGCTCAAAGATACAAAGATTTCCGAATTTCCCGTATCCTTGGAAGCAAAGGCGGGGATTCACAGGTATCAGAGTCCGGCAGAGGCTAACGGGTAGCCAAGCAAGCAATAATCCCTTGACATAGCCTTGCCGGAGATGTAAAATAATCAGCTAATTGGGTTAATAGCTTAGGAGAGAAATGAAGAGAACATATCAGCCCTCGAAGCGGAAACGGAAGAACGATCACGGTTTTCGTGAGAGAATGAAGACCAAGGATGGCCGGGCCGTTCTGTCGAGAAGACGCCGCAAAGGCAGACATAAACTTACCGTATCTGACGAAAGATCATAGTTTTGGCAAGAGCTGTCGTCTGTCGGATGGCATGCTTATCCGACAGGCACTGCGTTCAGGAGATCGTCGCGAAGGCGAGCATATAGGAATGCATCGCTTTCCAACACCGGGGGTATCAAGCCGTTGGTGTTTTCGTGTTCCGAAGCGACTTGGTAATGCGCCAACCCGCAATCGAGTCCGTCGTCTGATGCGGGAGTATGTGCGTACACACAAGGAACTGTGGCCAGTTGATTCCGCTATTGTCCTTTCCGCAAAACAGACCGCTGTTGATCTGGGGTTTAACCAGGTATCCGCGCAGTTGGAGCAGTTGCTGACAAATGAATAAGCTGTTAGCGCAAATCGTCGCGGTCTTAGTTCGAGTCTATCAGATAGTACTTTCCCCCTTATTGCCCAAAGTATGTCGTTTTTATCCGTCCTGTTCGGCTTACTCGCTTGAGGCGCTTGAACGTTACGGATTTCTAAAAGGCACGATGTTGAGCTTCAAGCGCATCGGCCGTTGCCATCCGCTGCATCCAGGCGGGTATGACCCAGTGGAGTAATTGATAAATGTTTGATCGCAATACACTCATCGCCATCGTACTGATATTTCTCATCTTTGTCGGTTGGCAATTTTTCAATCAGCCCGCACCGAGACCGCCTCAGCCTGCCGGGATCACTGCCGATTCATTGGCGCAGTCGATGCCCGAGAATTCAGCAGTTGCACCAGCGACGGCGCCTGAATCGATGCCCGTTATGGATAGCGCAGTTGTTTCGCTTGATTCGATTCCCGAAAAGTTGATCAGCGTCGAGACGAAATACTATTCAGCTGTCTTGACCAACAAGGGTGCAGGTATAAGCAAGCTCACCCTGAAGGAATACAAATACACCGACGGCAAACTCTTGGAGATGCTTCCAGTTGACGCGCAGCCGGTTCCTACGGTGATGTCGGCTATCAGCGGATTCACAGATCACGCAATTTCGTTTACTTCCAACGATCAAGATGTCAATCTGGCCGGCGGTACCGGGAGCCAGATTGTGACGTTTACCGCGCAAATTCCAAATCGCGGCGAAATCGTCAAGCAGTTCACTTTTTATGCGGACAAATACGACTTTGACTTGGTACTGAAAATCAATGGTGTGCAGCAACTCGGCCTCGATAAGGAATATGTGTTGAGCTGGATGCCAGGAATTCCTGCCACCGAGAAAAATATCAGCGATGACTTCTCGAATTACAAGTCGGCGGCATATATGGCCGGCGAGCTGCAGACCGATGATTCATTCGAAAACGGCAAGATGGTGCGCGATATCACCGGCAATGCCGAGTGGGTTGCTTCCCGCTCGAAGTACTTTGCTTATGCAATAATCCCCGATAATCATACCAGCAATGGCGCCTACTTCCGCGGCACCGAGAAAACCAGAGTGGGAGTCGATGGCAGTTACAATGAACGGGTTATCTCAACCGGTATCATTATGCCTTCCGGTGCGAACCTCAGTATCGAGAACAAATTCAAGTTGTTCGTTGGACCGCTGGAATACGATGTGCTAAAGCACTACAATACCAATCTCGAAGACTTGATGAACTGGGGATGGAAGATTATCAAGCCGTTCTCGCACGCAATCTTCTGGCTTACGGTTCAGCTGCACAAGTTCATTCCTAACTATGGTGTCGTGATTATCGTCATCTCAATACTTATCAAGTTGGTTACATTCCCGCTGACCCGCAAGTCTCTGAAATCGATGGCGGCAATGAAGAATCTGGCGCCGAAGATGGAAGAGCTTAAGGCCAAGTATAAGAGTGATCCGCAGAAACTAAATCAGTCGATCATGAAGCTCTACAAGGAAGAGGGCGTGAACCCGTTCAGCGGATGCCTTCTGCTCTTGCCGCAGATGCCTCTGCTTTATGGTTTTTATACCGTTTTTAGCTCGACGATCGAATTCCGTCAGGCGTATTTCATCGGACTGTGGCCCGATCTATCACAGCCGGATCCGTTCCCCTATATCATGCCGATTATCATGACTCTGGCGATGTTCTTCCAACAGAAGATGTCGATCACCGATCCCAAGCAGAAGATGCTGGTGTACTTGATGCCGGTGATGTTCTTCTTCTTCATGAAGGGACTTCCGGTTGGATTGGTATTGTACTGGTCAATGTACTCGATACTCTCGATCGGCGAGCAGTTGTTGATTAAGCGCAATGACCTGCAGACGCTTAATCCACAGGTAAAATGAGGCTCCCGGACAGCGACGAGACAATCGTCGCGATCTCGACTCCTCCGGGCTATGGCGGTATAGGAGTCATTCGCATCTCGGGAAATCATGCGTTCGAAATTGCCAATCAGTTGGTAAACGAGCAGCGTGATTTTCGCGAAGTCAAGTCACATACAATACATCACAGCTACATCAAAGGCTCGCTCCGCCGGACCTTCACCGACGAAGTTCTTTTGGCAGTCTTCATAGCGCCCAATAGCTACACGGGTGAAAACGTCGTCGAAATTTCAGCACACGGAAACCCGCAAATCCTCAAGCAAATTGTCGAGATGGCGGTCAATGCCGGCGCGCGCCAGGCTACGCCCGGTGAGTTTACACTGCGGGCATTCCAGACTGGCCGGATAGACTTGCTTCAGGCAGAAGCCGTGGCGGATCTGATTGCAGCGGAGGGAACGGCATTTCAGCAGGCTGCGGTCTATCAACTTTCGGGGAGGCTCTCGGAGTACATCGGCAATCTCCGCAATGAGCTGGTCGAAATCGGCGCACTTTTTGAAGCCTACACTGACTTCCCAGACGAAGATATTCCTCGCGAAGAGAAATCTGAATTGCTTAACAAGATCGATGGCATTGCCGGAAAATTGTCGCGCTTGGCGGACAGTTTCCAGCATGGCGAGGTTTTACGTTCGGGAATGCAGGTTCCGATTGTCGGACCGCCCAATGCCGGGAAGTCGTCGCTGTTCAATGCCATACTTGCCGAAGAACGCGCAATAGTAACCGAGACACCCGGAACGACGCGCGACACAATTGCTGAGAAAATCGACATCAATGGCATTGTAGTTCGTTTTGTTGATACCGCAGGAATGCGCGAGACTGACGATCACATTGAAGCGGCGGGAGTTGAGCGGTCAAAACGGGAGATTGAAGCGGCGGGCATCGTAGTTGCCGTCTTTGATGCCACCAAGGCGACAGTCACGGAAATTCGCGAATTTCTTTCCAAGCTTCCGGAGCGCCAAATCGTTCTCGTTCTCAACAAGATCGATCTCTTGACCGGATTTCAGATTGCTGACCTGCAGTCTGAACTAGACAGTGCCGACCCTATCGTTGTCTCTGCTAAAGAACTGAAAGGCATCGATATTCTCTTGAAGAGAGTAGGCGATGTCATTGCTTCCTCATCGTCTGCTATCACAAGCGGTGACAACATCATTACAAATCAACGGCATTACCGTGCGATCCTTCTCGCTATCGACTCACTTCGCAGTGTGCGGCAGAAGCTTGAACAAGAAGAGAGTTTCGAATTGCTGGCTTTTGATTTGCATCAGTCAGTGGAAGCACTGGAAGAGATTCTCGGCAAGGTCACTAATGATGACCTGCTATCAGAGATCTTCAGTCGATTCTGTATCGGAAAATAGTCGCCAGTATCCTTGGTTTCTTCGTCTGAATAACTATCCATTCTATGGACACGCCGAACACGGCGCCGTACCACCACCGAAAATGTAATTAATCAAGTACACAGCATCTGAGATTGTAATGGCATCGCTGCAATCTGCATCACCCGACAACAGTGGATCGGGAGCGGATCCACCCGCAAAGATGTAGCTGATCAAATAGACTGCGTCGGAAATGGTGACGATGCTTGAGCCATCGGCATCGCCGCAAACAAACGGCGGGTTGTTGATTTGAATGGTCAGGCTTACCGTGTCGGATTTGGCTGGAATGTGTGAATCGAAGACTGCAATAGCGAAACTGTACTCCCCGGATTGGCTGGGAATGCCGGTGATTGTTCCGAGTGAGCCACCATTAAACTTGCAGCCGGGTGGAAGATTGCCGCTTGTGTGAGTCCAACTTAATGGTGGGGTTCCACCCACCGAAGTCATCTTGTAAGAGTATGGCACACCCCGGTAACCGGCTGGCGGAGCATTCTGATAGCAGTGAATTTTGCCGTCACAGTGATCGCCGACACCGTCACCGTTTTCGTCCGGCTGATCCGGGTTTGCGATTGTTGGGCAGTTATCATCAAGATCGACAGTTCCATCACTATCACAATCAGGCTTCGTCCTGACAACGATTATCGTGTCGGAAAACGGAACGCCGTTATCCTTGACCGTGGCCACAACCAGATTAGTACCAATTGACAGGGGGACAACAGCGGTGAATGAACCGTCGGTCACGGGTATAACTGCTCCGTTGAGAGTGACCTCTATGATAATAGGATTTCCGGAAACGCCGGTAACAATCACGTTTTCGGTAATCACGTGAGTACCTTGCGGAGGCGCGGCGATAACCGCATTGTCTGAGTTGTGTTGGCGGTTCATAATGTCAGGAACGGCCGAAATGCTTGAACCGGGAATTAGCATCAACTCATAGGGATGACAGTAGTCCATGTATCCGGAAGCTCCTGTCGGGACCGAACGAAACTCGCTGAACGGCGGGAATGTCGCTCCAATAGATGAAGGATCAAAATAAAGCCACCGGTTTGCCAGCCAAACTACTGAGTACATGTGTTGACTGTAGCGCAATTGCCAGCGAGTTTCGGCGATAGCAACGCGGTCACGCGAGAGTCCGACTTTGTAGAGCATCGTCGTAAGAATGTGGGCGCGACTCATGCATGTTCCCCAGACGATGAACCCGTACTCGATATAGGTGGCGGCAATAGCTTCGATTGATGGATAGCCGTCATCGTAACTCATCATGTAATTCCATGCCGCTTGCACCACCGGATCGCCCGGGTAGGAGTTAATGTATCGGGCATTCGTCTGTAACCACTCCCAGACAAGCGAGCATTTCATCCAGATTACGGAATCGACTTCTGTAGGCGCGGAATCGGTGCCGATTGAAGCGAGCAGTGAGTCAATCAGCGCATTGTCGGCGTCAATGTTGGGAAAATCAAATTCGGTCACATCACTGCCAACGCGGTGACTTGCGCCATCATTAAGTTGGTAGTGCACCAATCCTTGATTCAGTGTCTCCGCAAGAAATCCAGAATCAGGCCTGTTCAAGAAGACGTTGGTTCCGGCATGTGGAGTCTGCATCAGCAAAGTTGTAGACTCATATCCTGGAGCCGAAGCGAGCACGGTGTAGTCGGTCAGATCAGCGATGGTTGGTGTTACATAATAGCCTGCAGAATCAGTAGTAACAGTGATTGCATTTGAAATGAAGTTGTTTCCAACGATTAACTCGGCACAAGGGATCGGCCAACCGGTGGCGGCATCATAGACGTGGCCAGTAAAGATACCGGCGATTGCAGATGCAGAGCAAATCACTATGCAGTTCACTATAGTCGCAACGGTCAATGCAAACGGTCTTGAGTATTTCACAGTATGAAACTCCATTTGTTATTCTGCAGTGGCTTGCGCGATCAGTTTTCGTGCAAACCAGAGCAACTAAACCAGTCGACACCAATGATAATGTAGTAGAATATCCATTATAAGCAGAAACTCCTCTTTTGTCAATTAGCAACGACAGTTCGACCGGAAGCATACCAGTAGATTCAGTGGGTGACTCTCGCTATTATGGGAGTAGCTTCCAACTTATGTCGTTCTTGAAAAAGACCGCAAACAAGACTTGGACGCGTAAGTCCTGACAAATTATATGGTTGTATGCATTGACAAATTCTGTGATGTGGCGAAGATTTGATATGATACCTCGGAAGCTTGGTAGTTTCACGTGAAACTGCCTGCGACGTTCCCGCTTGATTTTGGTGTGTTTACCGCGTATTATCTCCAACTACCATGAGGGATTTCGAAGTCATAGTTATTGGCGGCGGACACGCCGGAATTGAAGCTGCTGCAGCTGCAGCCCGAATGGGCGCTTCCACGGCACTGATCAGCGGTGATCTGGCCAAAATCGGCGAGATGTCGTGCAATCCGGCAATCGGCGGAGTCGGCAAGGGCCAACTTGTGCGCGAGATCGACGCCCTTGGCGGACTGATGGGCTATATCACAGATCGAACAGGGATTCATTTCCGAACTCTCAACAAGAGCAAGGGACCAGCAGTATGGTCATCACGGGCTCAATGCGACAGGAAATTGTATCGTGAGTTTGCCCAGGAAGTGCTCTTAGAGATTGAGAATCTGACTCTTGTTGGCGGAATGGTTGTCGGTATTGGCAATGAAGGCAACAAGTTCAGTCATGTAATATTAAACGACGGAAGAGAGATTTCCGGGACCGCGTGCGTTCTTGCCTCCGGCACATTCCTAAACGGACTCATCCACATCGGCGAAGAGCAAACCGCTGCCGGGCGAGTCAACGAGGCGCCTTCGCTCCACCTGTCAGAATCGCTGCAGAGTTTGGGATTCAAACCGGGTCGGCTTAAGACCGGCACCCCCCCTCGACTCGAAGGCAATACGATCGACTACTCGAAGATGGAACCACAACCGGGCGATGACCAATTCTTGCCGTTTTCGTTGCGGACTATAGGAGCGGTACAAAACCGAGTAAAATGCCACATTACCTACACAACTGCAGAGACTCACAAGATCGTGGAAGCCAATATCCATCGGTCGGCGATGTTTTCCGGTAATATTCAGGGCATTGGACCAAGATACTGCCCTTCGATTGAGGACAAGATTCATCGATTCCGAGACAAGGATCGACATCAGTTGTTTATTGAACCGGAAGGACTTGACACTTCAGAGATATACATCAATGGGCTGTCAACCTCCCTGCCGGCAGATGTCCAGTTGGAGATACTTCATTCGATTCCGGGCCTTGAGAATGTGATTATGAAGCGTCCGGGCTATGCTATCGAGTACGATTTCTTCCCGGCATTTCAAATAAAGCCAACGTTGGAAACGCGGGTGCTGGAGAATCTGTACTTCTGCGGCCAGATCAATGGGACTTCGGGATATGAAGAGGCCGCAGCACAGGGCCTAATTGCCGGAATCAACTCTGTTGCGAAGTTGAGAAACCATCCTCAGGTCATTATAGATCGCGCGCAAGCCTATATTGGAGTGATGATTGATGATCTGGTTACAAGAGTGTACCATGGAACCATACCGGATGTTCACTTCAAGAGCTGAATACAGGTTGGCGTTGCGGGAAGACAATGCGTACGACCGTTTGATTTCAATTGGACGGAGCTTTGGCTTGGTCACTGACGCTATGATGGAGCGCTATCTTGGCGATCGTGACATGCTTGATCTGGAGCACAAACGGCTGCACAAGACGTCGATTTCGGCTTCCCTTGTAGATCCCGACGCCAACGGCGACAAACTGCCGATGGGGATTTTGCTGAAGCGTCCGAATGTGAATTATTCCGATCTCGCCAAAGTTGATGAGGAGTGCGGAGCGTTTCCGGTACGACTTGGAGAACGGCTCGAGATATTCATAAAATACGCCGGCTACATGGAAAAACAACAGCGAGAGATTGACCGTTTCCGCCAGCTTGAATCGCGGAAGATTCCAGATGATTTCAATCTTGAGGCGCTTTCAGGCTTGAAAAAGGAGGCAATCGCAGTTTTGAAGCAGTATCGGCCAATAAACTTGGGGCAGGCATCGCGTTTAAACGGCATTACATTCTCCGATATCACCGTGTTGATGATTCACTTAAAGCGTCACTATGCCGGCAGTGTTTCACGTGAAACAAATTGATGAGCCCCCGCCACGCATACTCTGACCTTCTGAAGCTACTCTCACTCGGGAATGCGGCAGTCGAGTCGCAGATTGTGATTTTCCGAGACTACCTCATCGAAGTCAACCAGCACGTCAATTTAGTCTCCAGAAATAAGACCGAGTTCGTCATTGGGGATCTCATCTATGATTCACTGGCAATGCTGCCACTGATCGAGTATCCCGAAGGAGCATTGTTGCTCGACATCGGCTCAGGCGCCGGATTCCCTTGGATCATTCACAAAATCGTCCGTCCCGACCTACGGATCGTGACTGTTGATTCCAACCAGCGAAAAATCGAATTCCAGAAGAGCGCCGCTCGCAGACTCGGATTCACTGACTGTCAGTTCCTTTGGAAACGGGTTGAGGAGGTAGCTCCAATTGGATGCGATTTTGCAATTGCCAAGGCCTTTGGCTCGCTGGAACTGATCTGCGCGCTGGCATTGCCACATATCAAGCCTTCAGGTAAGCTCATCCTTCCTCGCATCGCGGGCGAAGCCGCAAGCTCCGAGTACGCTGGATTTAAAATCGAGAACTCCCAGGAATATCAGAGTTCGTCTTCTGGGCGCATTTCAAACCTCATCACTCTCAAGAAAATCTGATTTAATCGATCAAATCCAGAAGTTTCTATTGCGAAATTGCGGTAGAATCATAGATTAGCCTTTCGAACGGATTCGCGTACTCAGGAGGGATTTCTGGCCAAGATCTTCGCAGTTGTCAATCAAAAAGGTGGAGTGGGCAAAACGACCACAGCCATCAATCTTTCTGCTTGTATTGCCATTGCCGAAAAGTCGACTCTGCTTGTCGATCTTGACCCGCAATCCAATGCGACTTCGGGAATGGGTATCGACAAGAAGAATCTGGCGGTCTCAGTCTATGATCTACTTAGCGACAACAAGAGTGTTGAAGAGGTCGTGCTCAAGACCAACATCAAGTATCTCGACATCATCCCTGCGAACATCAATCTGGTGGCCGCAGAGCTGGAGATGGTGGAGCGCAACAATCGCGAGACGATTCTGCGCGACAAGCTATCCGCAATCAGGGACTATTACGACTATATTGTAATTGACTGCCCACCATCATTAGGACTCCTAACATTAAATGCATTGGTGGCGGCCGACCATTTGTTGATTCCGATTCAGGCGGAGTATTATGCACTCGAGGGGCTGAGCCAGTTGATCAACACAATCGGATTGGTGCAGCAGAACCTGAATCAGAAACTGACGATTGGTGGAATCTTGATCACGATGTTCGATCCGCGCCTCAACCTGGCTCGACAAGTGATGGAAGAAACGCGTAATCATTTCAAAGACAAAGTCTTTACTACGATAATTAACCGCAATGTCCGCCTGGGCGAGGCACCTTCATTCGGAAAACCGATTATCCTATACGATATTGGTTCGACCGGTGCAGAGAACTACATCTCGCTGACGGAGGAGGTCTTACGGATATGAAAAAACCGGCGCTGGGAAAAGGCCTGTCGGCACTGATCCCAACGGCTCCGGCCGTTCCAATCGCGACCCCGGTCGCAGTTGAACCGGAGCATGGCGATAGATTTCAGATGATTTCGTTGGATCAGCTGGTGGCAAATCCGAATCAGCCGCGAAAATTCTTTGCTGAAGAGAAGCTGAGTCAGCTGGCAGATTCGATAGCGCAGAAAGGCGTACTCCAGCCGATTCTTGTCCGTCCGGTCGGAGGAAAATACCAGATCGTTGCCGGTGAGCGACGCTTCCGTGCTGCTGAACGACTGGGATTGGCCGAGGTACCGGCGCGCATTGTTGAGGAATTGAGCGACCGCGATATGCTGGAAATCTCGATCGTAGAGAATCTCCAGCGAGATGACTTGAATCCGCTGGAATTGGCGGAAGGTTATCAACGACTGGTCAATGAATTCAACCTGACGCAATCGGAGTTGTCAACTCGCGTCGGTAAGGACCGATCATCAGTTGCCAATACCCTGCGGCTTCTAAATCTGCCGCCTGAAGTCAAAGAGAAGATTGCTGCAGGACAGTTGAAAGAAGGGCACGCTCGAGCGATTCTGGCACTGGAAGATGAAAAAGAGCAGCTGGAGTTGGCTCGTAAGATCATAGAAGAGGATCTCACGGTACGCGCAATCGAGGAAATCATCTATGGCGGCCAGCGCAAGAAACGCGGCAGAAGCTTGAAGCTTAAGACGCGCCCCATTGAGATTTCGCAGGCTGAAACTGCGCTTAAACGGAGATTGGGAACAGCGGTGACAATACAGCGCGGGCTCAAGCGCGGAAAAATATCGATACAATTTTACGGAGATTCGGATTTAACGCGCATTCTTGAGTTGTTAGGGGTAGAACTATAAATGTCAAGTCTTGGACAACAAATTACATTGATGTTGATATTCGAGACCGGCAAACAACCGGTAACGATCAAGTTTACCCGACTTCTCTATTACATAGTATTGGGTGTTGTCGGATTGCTGGTTGTTGTCTCGATAATAGGAACGTTTACTTATGCGAGGCTGATCATCCATTCCAATGAACGCGAGGAGCTGGTGCGGGAGAATGAAGAATTGCGCCGGCTGAATTCAAAGATCGTCTTGCTGGAAAGCAATCTGCAAGTTTATCGCAATATGCTTGGGCAAGTTGCGACTTTGGCAGGAATCGATTTGGCACAGTATGGCATGGAGGCACCGGAAGTTGGGGCCATTATCACTGATTCAACCACCATGGTTCAGGAACCGACTCTGATTACGGATCCAGTAGATACTTTCCAAGGACCTGTCGGCACGCCGAAGGGATTGCCAGTACAGGGTTTTGTCTCGCGTACGTTTCGGCCCACGGCGGACAATCCTAAGACGCGACACCTCGGTATTGACTTAGCGGTCAAACGCGGAACTCGCGTAATGGCAACTGCAGATGGCGAAGTCGCTTTTGCCGGATGGGACGACGCTTTCGGCTGGAAGGTAGTATTGAAACATCAAAATAGTGTCGAAACAATGTATGGACACAACGACACATTACTGGTAGCAACCGGTCAACAAGTGCGATACGGCCAGACGATTGCATTGTCGGGCAGTACTGGAGTCAGCACGGCGCCGCACGTCCACTATGAAGTGCGAGTTGACGGTTTACCGGTGGATCCGGAAGAATATTATGGTAAAAACAATAATTCCCAATCTCATTAAAGGAGAAGATGCGATGGCAGAAAATCTGAGCACCATCATCGGAAAAGATAGTGTTTTCACAGGCACATTGGAAGTCAAGGGCACACTTCGCGTCGATGGCAAGTTAAAAGGCAAGGTAGTATCGGATGAAACAGTCTCGATTGGCGCCACCGGCGAGGTTGAGGCAGACATTGAAGCCAAAGTTGTCGTTGTTGCCGGTACCGTTGTCGGAAACATCCATTCATCAGAAAAAACCGAAATGCAGGCTAAAGCCAAGGTAGTTGGCGACTTAGTGACAAAAAGCATCGTAATCGAGCAAGGCGCGATATTTCATGGCTCCTGTCAGATGAAAGGCCTAAAAGAATTCGAACAAAAACCCGATAATAAAATGGTAGATAAGAAGCCACAGCTCTAACCGAGTTGTAACAGTACGCCTTTGTGGATAACTTAAACAACAATGTGGAAATTGCCGTAACGCATTGATGAGCAACGTGATGTAGTCTGGACTTAACAGGACGATTTAAGGGTTATCCACAAGAGCTTGATTTGAGATTGTTTAGTATTTAATAAGGCGGACTCACTTTGGGCACATTCTTCCTTGTAGCTGGGACAGTTTTGTTCTTCAGTGGGCTGGCATGCCTACTATTTGTGTTTGTTTCGATAGCTCGCCGACTCAAAGACAATATCACCACGTCCGTTTACTTCCGCAGCAAGCGCTCAGCACGACCGTGGATTCTCTCCGCCGCCGGAATTCTCTTGATAGTTGTAGCTCAGGGCTGCTATTGGTTCAACGCCGAAGTCAGTCGCTTCACACCTTTCGGCGAAAATCCTCCCATGGCAAACATTGGATTCATCTATGAAGAATTCAAGCAGCCGCGCATGGTGGTAAAATCAACCGATCAGAATAGTCTGGAAACCTCGGAAATGGTGCCGTTCACAGCGGACAGCATTGCTATTGGAGTCGAAGTCGTTCGCTGGAAGAAGGTCTGCCAGGTACTCGGATTGGTGGACTGTTATCGAATGAATGGCATATACTATCTCCACGGGCCGGACGATACCGTTTTGACTCTGACCAGACTTCCAAATCACGAACTCAACGGCGGACAGTCAGGGTTCATCTGGCTGGTGAACGCTATCGGGTCGACCTTTCCCGGGATGCTGGATCTTCGCTTCTCTCAGCCGATCGTCACCGACGGCAATTTCAGTTACTCGTTGCAGATATCTCGCGACGCAGTTCTCACATCGCGCCTGGTTGACAAAACCACGGCAGTGAATTATTCTAAATAGCTGAAAACAAATTTGGTCAGGCGCGTCATTTGTCCGTATAAGCGGTTATGACGCTTGCGACTTGCGCAGTTGGTTTCCCCCAGCTTCTTCATTGCTCCAACGGGATTCCACAGAACGTTCCAAGTCCCACAATTAGACGGTATTGTTCGGAGGAATAAATGGCAGATCAGATCAAAGAGTCCGCAGATTTACAGGCGGTAGAAAAGCTCAAGGACGCGCGGACGAGAATCAAGGCGGAGATCGGCAAGGTCATTATCGGACAGGATCGTGTCGTTGATGAGCTATTGATCGCCTTGCTTTCCAACGGGCATTGCCTCTTAGTGGGAGTTCCGGGACTGGCAAAAACACTCCTGATTTCAACTCTTGCTCGCGTGCTTGATCTGAAGTTCTCGCGTATCCAGTTCACGCCTGACCTAATGCCATCCGACATAACCGGCACTGAAATATTGGAAGAAAACAAGTCGACCGGTCAGCGCGAATTTAAGTTTGTGAAAGGGCCGGTTTTCGCCAACATCGTTCTTGCTGACGAGATAAACCGTACGCCTCCCAAAACACAGGCGGCGTTGCTTCAGGCAATGCAAGAGCACGAAGTGACAGCATCGGGCCATACATTTAAGTTGGATGAGCCGTTCTTTGTGTTGGCAACGCAGAATCCGATCGAGCAAGAAGGTACTTATCCGCTGCCGGAAGCACAGCTTGACCGCTTCATGTTCAATATCCACGTTGACTATCCTTCGTACGAGGAAGAGCACGCCATAGTTAAATCGACAACTGCGGTGATGCGTCAGGATGTCGGCAAGATCATGAGCGGGAGCGAAATTCAGCAACTTCAGCAATTAGTGCGCAAAGTGCCGGTATCGGATCATGTCATTGATTATGCGATAAAGTTAGTTCGTGCCACACGCCGCACCGAAGGCCAAGTCCGCGATTACATCGCGAATTGGGTAACCTGGGGTGCTGGCCCACGTGCTTCGCAGTACCTGATCTTGGGCGCCAAGACCAACGCCATTTTGAGCGGCCGATACACGCCGTCAATTGAGGATGTCCAATACGTTGCCAAACCGGTCCTGCGCCACCGAATTGTGACGTCGTTCAATGCGGAGGCTGATGGCGTCGATGCATTGCAGATTATTGACAAGCTGTTGGTCGACGTAAAAGAGAAATAGCCACTAACCGCGAGCCATTCCAAGAGCGTGCCAGTTGCCGGAATCCTGAGTCGTCAGCGCCTTCGACAATCGGACGTGGGCTCAGGAAATTCAGTTTTGGGCAGATTTCAGTTACTCTGGCAAGAATAATTTATATATTCCCTCCCCTAAAGCATGCTATTCAATCAAATAAGGAGTAAACGTGACATTCAACAAAGCTCATCGGTCTTGGGGTAAGAGACTGCTCGGCGCACTGTTAGTATTTGGATTGGTCGCCGGCATCGCTTGCGGTCAAACGGCGAGCGACAATTCCGAACAAATCGTGAAACAGTACTTTGACGCAGCTCGTGCTGGCGACTGGAAAGCCTGTGGGCTCACGGTTCATCCGGCGGAGCTGGGCAAGTTCAAGGGTACGCTGGTGCCGTTGCTTACCAACATCAAGAACGCAGGCAATCCGGCGGATCCGCTTCTGCCGTTCTTTGCTGGTGCGACCGATTGGGATGGAATTACTTCAAAGGACTCGCTGGAGTTCTACTCAAGCACGATGAATTGGATTACCAGCCTGGCTCCTCAGATTTCGATGATGATCGCCGGTGCAGAAGTACAATTTGTAGGGTCGGTTGACGAGGGTAAAGAATTGCGGCACCATGTGTTTCACATGAAGTTGCAGGCCACTGATGCGGAAGCTTCCACTGACGTCGTTTCAGCGCGCAAGTCGGGTGACAAGTGGATGGTTGTCTTGGGTGGAACGATCAACCAGTTGGCAGGACTATTTCAGCGTCGATAATTGAATTTGTAATTGATAAGACGCTAACAACTTAGCCCCCAGTCGAGCGAGAGCCACCGGGGGCATTTGTTTTTTAGGTTAGTCTATTGGTGCTGGTGTAAACAGACAAGATGGAACTGAACTGAAGCCCGCCCAGAAGTTAATCAAAGCTACCAAATCGCTGACATTGACACGCCGGCTGCAATCGCAATCGTACACGTACGTCGGGCATTCAAGCGGCGTACCGAGGAAAATGGCATTAACTAAGGCAGCGGCATCCGCGATGTTAACTTTGCCGTCCAAGGTTGGATCTCCAACGCGATACTGATACTCAAACATTCCGATGTCTTCCCTTGAACCGCCCAACGGATACGTCTTGGGAAGATCAGTACCGGCATCGACAAGACGCGAGTCACAACGAATCTGAAAGTCAAAAGCAGCCGCGTCGGCATATTGCGGATTGACCAAGATGTTATCGAAAATGTCTGCAGAATCGAGGTTGTAGTTGCGTGACTTGCTGTTATCGCCGAGAGTGGCATCACCACACCCGATGAAGTTCGCAACTTGATTTTGGTAGAAATTGGAGTTGCTGATCTCCCACAGACCGCCGCTGCAGAAGATTCCGCCGCAGATCGGCGACGAATTGTTCGTGATGCTATTGTTTGTAAACAGCCCATACGAATTTTGGATACAAATCGCACCGCCATTTCTCTCGGCAATATTGGCGTGGATGACATTGTGATTGACCCTGATCCAGGAGCCTTGAAGCCACAGACCGCCCCCATCACGTGATGCATTTTGAGTAAAGGCATTGTGTTCAATTGTCGGATATGAACTTCTGACGGCAATTCCAGCGCCCACTAAAGCGCTGTTGTTTCGGATTATATTATATCGAATTTTTGGGCCGCTTGAATTGCTCACAAGTATGCCGCCGCCGGCAAAGCTGCCAGGAATCAGTGTACCGACACCGTTGCGAATAGTGAATCCAACCAGCGCCGCGAGCGTATCTTCCTGGGATATGAATCTGACGACGGAACCAGAGTCAGAATCGCCGGGTTGGCTGCCGTCTATAATTGTCTGATTAATGATTGCCGGGTTGGCAGTCAGCAGGAATTGTGATGCGACCATAATCGATTTGCCGCGAAAATCGATATTCTCGAAATAGATTCCCGGGGACACAATGACAGTATCACCGGCAATGGACACATTAATTGCGCCCTGAATTGACGGGTAGGTAGCGGGGACTTGAAGCACCCGCGCAAATAGTGAAGGGGATAGAATCCCCACCGCCGATGCGATCAACAGCAACGTACGAAAAAACAAATGTCTCTCCCTATCGGCCAGTAGGGTCTTAGGTAATCTAAGCAATTGCCAGCTTTTAGCAACCGATTAAAACCTCACGCCGAAGAATTAGCAAATGGGAATTGCGCCGACCATTGGCACGGTCGCGTCGGCATTTGTTACAATTGGAAGTACTGGCCGATATCCCTACTCACGGGATATCGGCCATGCGTAATTATTCGGTAAAGCTCTGGAAGAAACGCTCCACCAGAGACTTGGCGTTCTTTAAATCGGAATAGCCGCTCACTGCCGCCAAGGTGCTGCCGTTTTGGGCACAAAAGATTGTTCCGAGAGTCGGGTGGAGGCCAACCAAAGATTGGTACTGCCCCTCCATGAGCCATTGATCAACACGTCCCTCTTTGCCCAAGAGAGTCTCGGTAGCAGTCGAGATTCCAACGCGAGAGTTCAGCATAAAGTAGAGCGTAACGGTGTCCGCATTTTCGATGTATTGACAGCCGTAAAACTCCGGAACTTCCTCTGCCCGATCCTGGGTTCGCGCCAACATAAATACAGAATGAGGGACTCGGCCATCGGTCGGAAACACATCAAGCTGTTTCGGGAAAGCCGATACCGAGTCGATGATTTTATCGGTGATCATTCTGGCAGCTTTTTCAAGTTCAGTGTCCGGAACACTTCCGCTGCGCAGGATTCTGCCGTAATACTTCCCTTTCAGGAACCCGAGTGTGTCTCCAAGAATGTAGGCTTCTTCAAGGATGTCGAGGAATCTTGCTTCCGGATTGCGCTGAAGAGCAAACATCGTGAAAGCATTTACATGTTCCTGATAGAGGATTAGGTCAATGGTCATTGAACTTGAGTTGTCGGATGACGCGTAGGTGGCAGTCGACATCTTGTCGAGACCATTATTCAAGTTCATCTCTGCCCTCTGTCCCAAGTGGTCCCAGACGGTGTTTCGCTCAAATACAATCGCTGTGTCTTTCAGAGTGAGTCCGCTTAAAGCTGTCCGTCCCGGGAGCAAGGCACGCATGGCATCCATTGGATCCTTGGGTAATGATGAGGAAGAGCAAGCAACAAAGGCGAACGAGAGTAAAAGAAATGCGGAAATCGGCAAGAAGATCTTAATGCGGTTCATATTAGATAACCCTCACAAACAAAGCCAAACAGCTGATTATTGTCTTCCCCCAGTCACCCAGAATATCGCCATCACCGAGAGAAACCACAAGACAATATTGATTAGTATTGGCATGTCGGTCAGCAGCAGCCGTGTTGGAGAGCCGCCTCGTTCTTCCTGGTGAATCAGGTATAGGTACCGAAAAATACCGTAGAGAACGAAGGGTATTGTTAACTCGAGGTGTTGAACACCAAGCTTTTCTTGAATTTCGGGCGAGAGTGTATAAAAGGTGTACGCAACAACCGTCGAAGCAGTGACGACACCGATGAGTTGATCGAGAAAGTAGGGCGAGTATTTTTTCAATGAAACGCGGTGCCCGACGGCCTGGTCTTTGAGAATTAGCAGCTCGTGACGGCGCTTACCGAATCCGAGAAATAGTGCAAGAAGAAAAGTACAGGCGATTAACCACGGCGACGTTTCCACCGAAATTGCGTACGATCCGGCAGCGGCGCGCAGTACAAATGAAACAGCAATCGACATGACATCAATGATAACAATGGTCTTTAGGAGCGCTGTGTAGAGGATATTGAAAGCGACGAAAATCATGACGATGTAGAGAAACTCGCGCGGCAACAAGAACGATGCTCCCATACCTGCGAGTATGAGAGTCACAGCAAGCAAACGGGCTATTATTGGTGAAAGCGCCCCGGAAGCCAACGGCCGCGATTTCTTGGTCGGGTGCAGGCTGTCTTGTTCGCGGTCGTGCAGGTCATTGACAATATAAATGGCGGATGAGAGAAAGCAGAGGATTCCAAACGCCAGCAATGAATGGAGTACATCCTGCGTATCGGTAAACCGGCGGGCGAAGATCAATGCTGCGAAAACAATGAGGTTCTTGACCCATTGCTCCGGGCGCATGATGCTGATAACGGCGCGCATTAACATGAATTTGTCTGGACTCTCACCGAGATAGCGGTGTCTATATTGTGTCGAAAGGCAACGCTTTGCGAACTTCAGGCAGAATGGTCTGCATAAAGCGTTCCGCCAGCCGCTGGCATTCATCCTGACTTCTGTCGCCTTGTCCAACGGTCAGGCGAATAATAGCCGCATCGGTCGGAGATAACAAGAGGGAATTGCGGACGAGGTCGAACTTAAGGGAGTACTCGGAAGCGAGATCACCTGAGCGCGTATGGAACCAATAGAACATCTGGTCGACGCGACTGCGTTTGGCGATCGTCATGCGATTCACATCGATACTTCGATCTCCAAGGCTGAAGGGGACGTGCTCGAGTCCGGTCAGTACCCATCCTCCGCCGGGAAGACAATGTCGCGGCGAGTGGATTTGTGATCCGTATTTCTGGTCCTGGAAATAGGCGATGTAAAGCCCCACGTAGTTGCCGCTGGTATCAGTGTAACCGCGCAGAAGTATCTCGGTCGCCTGCAATACCGACGCGGTCGCCTCGCCAACCGGAAAGACTACGCCTTTCCAGCCGTCGATTTCAAGCGGCATCTGCGTCAATTGCGACGGCTGTTCGGGCTCAACGGCAATATAACGAAGGACTGTCGCCATCGCGCCAAACGGCACGAGAATCAGGAGAATAATCAAGAACTTCTTCAAAGTTTCGTTCCCTCAGTTTCGTCCCGCTTCTCGCCGAGCCTCAGAACATTGCTGAGAATCAAAAGGCAAATCAAACTGAACATGAAGACAATTGTGCCGGACAATTCGTGAATGAAGTCCTCGGCAAGTGCTCGCGATACCCCGTAAGCGCCGATGGCAGTAACACAAATTCGGAAGATATTGGCGGCGATTGCAATTGGAACTGTGGCAGCAAAAAGAGTCACGGCTTTCCATTTGGAATTTTGAGTCAAATAGGCAAGTAAGGCACCAAGAGCAAGCAGTGTTACCAATGATCGAAGTCCTGAACAAGCCTCGGCAACTTCAAGCGAGTAGTTGTCGGGCAAGTGAATGACATTTCCCTGCCTCAGGTGCGGAATTCCAACAATGGTTAGTAATACTGCGGCGATCTTTGAACCGAGCATTTGCAAAGGGAAGGTTGCGCTATAATAAATGATGTAAGGCGCTGGAATCATGAACAGTAGAAAGAAGAATGAAAACCAGATTTCTCGAGCGAAGCGATATCCGGCGAGATAGAGAGTAACGCCAAACATCAGGCTCACCATCGAAACCCGCGCTGTGAAGTACTCCATTCCCGCGGTTCCTAATATGAAAACCACGAGTGATCCTAAAATGACGGGAATACCCCACTTGCTTGACTCCAGCGGGATGGTGCGAAGAATATCACGCTTGCGCCAAACTAACCAGAGACTGATGGGGATAATCAGGAATCCATGTGAATAATTATCATCATTGTACCAGTCACCGGCGAGGCCGATGAGAATCGGCAGGTACATCATCAAAATGACGGCGCCGATGATGGCAAGTTGCCACCAGGGAAGCGCCAATGAAGTGCCGGAGCCTGGCGTGTTAGGGATCGTGTGATTAGACACGGCTCGTCAGCATTGCCTCACGTTTATAGAATGCGATGGTCTTCTCCAATCCTTCACGAAAATCGATAGTCGGCTTGATGCCCAGTACACGTTCGACCTTGGAAACATCAGCGAATGAATGTTTGATATCGCCGGGACGGGCATCCTCGAAACGAGCCTTAATGTTCTTCCCGATCAATTCGTTCAGATCCTTCAGCAATTCATTGAGCGTATACTGTCCGCCACAGGCAAGGTTGTAAACGCCGGGCACGACCGTTTTCATTTCGCAGGCATGGATGATGCCATTGACGACGTTGTCAATGTAAGTGAAGTCGCGCGATTGCAGTCCGTCACCGAAAATCGTGGGTTGTTCGTCGGCAAGAAGCGCGTTGATGAACTTGGGAATAACCGCCGCGTAGTGGCTGTTAGGATCCTGATTGGGTCCGAAAACATTAAAATAGCGAAACGCCACGCAGGGCATTTTGTAAAGATCGGAATAGACACCAAGGTAGTACTCCCCGGTGATCTTGTTAACCGCATATGGCGACATCGGGGCGGGGAGCATATCCTCTCTCTTGGGCAATGTCGGGGTGTCTCCGTAGACTGATGAAGAAGATGCAAAGAGGAAACGCTTGACACCGTTACGGCGCGCACATTCAAGCATGGTGAGCGTGCCATTGATATTGACATGGTTAGCAGTAAGAGGATTCTCGACCGAGCGATTTACCGATGGAAGCGCTGCTTGATGAAGAACGAAGTCGATATCGCGGCAGGCATCAAGGGCAACCCAGAAGTCGCAAATATCGCCGTCGATAACTTCGACATCGTTTTCGACTTCTTTTAGGTTCTGACGACGGCCGGTTGAGAAATTGTCGAGTATGCGAACCTTGTCGCCTCTGCTGACTAAAGCCTTGACGATGTTCGAACCTATGAACCCGGCGCCTCCGGTAACCAAATATCTCATAAGAATTTATCCTCTCGCAATGAGTTCATTTTTCATATCGACATTCAGAGCCTTGGCCTTGACTCGAGATAGGTCCAATATGCTGAAGTCGTTTGAACTACGCCAAAGTTCATACACTTGGATCAGCGGAAATACTCGTCAATTCTGCTTGATGACGGATTTTCGCTGAACCAGGCAATGGTTCGTTTGATTCCTTCATCGAGCCCCACTTCAGGCTTCCACTTTAATACACTTTGAGCCAGTCCGTTGTTGGAAAGCAATCGTTCCACTTCGGAATCCCCGGGACGTATTCGGTTTGGGTCGCGTTGGAATTCCAGTTCAATGTTCATCTGTTTGGCGATCAGTATTGCCAAGTCGCCTATCGAGATTTCACTTCCCGTCCCGAGATTGATTGTCTTGCCGACGGCTTCGTCGGCTTCAGCCCCACGAATCATGCCAGAGGCAGTGTCGGTTACGAATGTAAAATCCCGCGTAGGTGTCGTTGCCCCGAGCTTAAGTTCACGCCGACTGAGAAGTTGGGAGATGATCGTCGGAATCACGGCTCGCAATGATTGGCGCGGTCCATAGGTATTAAATGGACGAATTGTAACGACCGGTAAACCAAAGCTCCGATGGAACGAATCCGCCAGAAGGTCGGCAGACAATTTTGATGCCGAATATGGTGACTGGCCAACCTTGGGATGGTTCTCATCAATCGGAACGTATTGAGCAGTGCCATAAACTTCAGAAGTTGAGATATGCACGACTCGTTTAACGCCATGATCTAACGAAGCAGTTAAAACATTGGTTGTTCCGATCACATTCGTGTCGACATAGTTGCGCGGATGGATATACGAATATGGAATCCCGATTAGTGCCGCCAGATGAAATACTACTTCGCAGCCCTTGGCGGCATTGCGGACGGCATCAGAGTCTTTAATATCGCCCGCGATAATCTCAACATTCTCCAAAGTCGTTTTCGGTAGAGTCTCGAGCCAGCCTCGGTCAGAGCGTGAGTTATAGCGAATAAATGCACGGACGTGTGCGCCTTTGACGAGCAATGCTTCGACAAGGTGACTGCCTATGAATCCGGCGCCACCGGTAACGAGGACGGAGCAGTTCTTCAGTTCCATGTCTGTATAATTGCGATGTTGGCGATATTAACGCAAGAAGAGAATCTTACGGCGGTACGGTTGCCTACGGACTGTACAAGACTTGCATTTTTCCGTCGGGGATCTCGGTGAAGTAATCATAGACGTTAAGCAAAATCGGACCGGGAGTCCCATAGGTTACTTGGTGGTGCGACCTTAACGGCGTTAGATCGAAGCGCAAAGTCGTGTTGACCCAACAGCGCTCATCCTGACAACCTTCGCGGCAATCATCATCGTTATTGTCGTGACGCAGGTAAAGACTGGCCTGAACGGGATTGGACTCGGCGAATTCACCAGGGGACATGTACATGAAAAAGTAATGGTTCTTGCAGCCGCCGCCGTGAGCGATGTGGACAAACAAAGTGTCTGCCACAATCGATACGCTGTCAAGATCAAACGGGTCGAGAGTGATTTGCGTCGGCGTGTACGAGACCGGCGTCACCGGCTCGACAAGAGCAGATTTCGGTGACTCTTCGACGACGCGCAGTGTGATTCGCCACGGCGGTAGAGGTGATGTCGATGATTTGGCGATGACGAGTTCGTAAGGGTCGGGTCGCACAGCGTGAAGCTCGAAGTTGTATCCGTTTCCAGGTTTTCGACAATGCGCGCGCTTCATCGGTCCAGGAAAGGCCGTACTTGCCTAAGATCAATTCCGTCGAGCCCACGGTCGTGGATTGCACCTTGATTGCGGCCTCGACGAAGCCCGGATCAATGCAATTTGGCTGTCCATAGCAGCGGTTTTCGGAAAACATGCCGCGAAAAGTGATTTTGAGATTTTGATTGATGACCACCGCAGACTGCTCGTAATCAAGGTCGAATGTATTTCCGAGATTGACATAAAGAGTATCCGGCTTGTAGGGCGGATCGGAGCATTGGAGAGAGAGCAAGCCAAGAAGCGCAACTGCCGCCACCCTGAAGACGACTTGATACATGTTAGACTCCTCCCGAAGATTAGACGCAAAGAGGACCGATTTGTTTACAGATATGTCTCTCTACAAAGTGATTGTAGGGATTTCGCAAAAGGCGAGCACGTGACCATCGGGGTCGAGGCTGTAAGCAACGTGATGTCCCCAGGAACGGAGTTCCATTGCGCTTAACTCGACCGCGCCGGCAGCAAGTGCGCGTTGATGAAACGAGTCAGCATCTGGCACTGAGAGATACAATTCTGCCCTTGGGATTCCGTTGGCGTCCGCTGGATTGGGAAGCCGGTCACCAAGAAGCCGCTTGATTCCAGACTCCGGCATCAAGCCGAGAATACTGCCGTCATTCAGTTTGAATTCGGTCATTCCGAGGACGTTGAGATCGGGGGCGCGACCAAGAACGCGAGAATAGAATCGGGTGCTCTTCTCCTGATCGGCAACATATAGGATGAAGAGCGCGTCGATCACGGATTTGCCCAGTCGGGCATCGGGTTGTCGGGGCGCTCGTCGTCCCAGACCATCGAGACGATCCACCAGCGTTCGCTTTCCCACAGCAGTTGGATACTATTGATACCGCGACCGATGACCATGTCGTCGATGTCGGTCAAGACTGCTTCGTAGGCGCTGAAGATGTGCCGGATGAAGCCGAATGCCTCCTCGCGGCGGGCGATTTCGGTTTCGCGGAATCCTTTGCCGGCGAAGGTCTCATTGGCGAAGACGATTTTGCCGCGCTCGACGAATTGCTCGGTCGTGAGCGAAATCGAGTCGGTGGTGGCGCGTTTGGGAATCAGCAAACGACCGTCTGGAATGAACAGCGAGCGCATCTTCTTCCAGTCGGCGGCGTCGCCCTGCTTGAACGAGATCGAGTCATAAAGTGATTTGATAATGGCGCTGACCGAGGCGACATGCACCGGGTCGGCTTCGATGAGTGGTGTCGGTTTCATGGGGGGAATTTAATGTGTTTTTGGACGAGGTGTCAAGGGGGAGAAATCAAGCTACGCCCTCACCCCCGACCCCTCTCCCAAAGGGCGAGGGGAGAAGTCCAGTCCAGGCCTATGTAAATGTTATGTCTTAAAGATGTCGTTCAGATCCTTGAATGGGGCGGAATCGGCGAGTGAGTCGAATGTGCCGGACTTCAGGATGTCGGTTGCTGCGCGGATGAAGGCTCCCAATGCGACACGCGACAGTGCCGAACCGACCGAGATGCGGCGGACACCGAGATCGGCAAGGCGCGCGAATGTCAGGCCGGGCACGGGTGATACCATCAGCACATTGACCGGTTTGGGCGCGACGGCTTTGACGATGCGGCTGATCGTTTCAGCGCTGGTGACTCTGGGCGCATATAGGCAGTCGGCGCCGGCTTCGGCGAAGGCGACCAGACGGTCGAGAGCGATACGTTCGGCATCGGGATCGCCGACGAGGAAAGCCTCGCAGCGGGCAGTCAACAGGACGCCGGTGCCGGTGGCATCGATGGCTTTGCGGGCGGTGCGGATGCGTTCGATGGCGATGGCGCGGTCGTAGAGCGGCGAAGTGTCGTCGCCGGTGGCATCTTCGATGGAGAGTCCGGCGACGCCGGTTTGGACGCAGAGTGTGACATTGCGGGCGAGTGTTTCCAGATCATCCGCATAGCCGGATTGAAAGTCGGCATTGACGGGAAGCGGTGTGGCCTCGACGATTTCTTTGATGTGGGCGAGAACGTCGTTCAGCGACAGCGCCGTTGCTTCATCGGGCAGGCCGCGGGAGAAGGCGAATCCGGCCGAGGTTGTTGCCAGCGCTTTGAAGCCGATATGTTGGAGAATTTTCGCCGAGCCGATATCCCACGGATTGGGGATGATGAAACAGCCGGAGGCGTGGAGGGTGGATAGGGTAGAGACTAACGTCGCGTGTCTGCTTTCAGCCATGATTACTTCGTCGCTTCAATTGCACGTTTTCAGTTCAGGATTTGGAATCCGTTGGTCTTATGGACATGTTGAACCCGGCTCTGGTCCTCCGGCAAAGACATAATTAATCGTAAACACAATATCAGTCAAATTGATTCTACCGTCGCAATTGCAGTCTCCTGCCTCTATTGGGTCGGGTACTGCTCCACCCGCATACAAATAGCTGATAAGCCCAACGACGTCAGAAATGTCCAACTGATAATCCCCGTTGATGTCTCCCTTCACGTACGGGAAGTTCATCCATCCTCCATACTTCACTATTCCGCTGTAACTATTGTCGAATTCATCATAGATCTTTGTAATGTTCTTTGGATTAGAGCCATTGCGCATTTCGATTGTCGTTGCTTCGCCCCACCAATTGTATTTCGCATCGATGTCGAGATTGGAACCATTGTAGAAGTCCCATAGCGTGTTATCGTAAAGGTGACAATGGTGGAAGGTCGGAAGATCGGCGTCATTGTAAGAGTACGAGAATCTTACTCCGTCCTGTAGATTCTTGATGGCACTGACGCGCTCAAAAGCAATCTTGCTGTCTTGAATTTGAATACCTGCGTTCGAGTTGAAACTCATCTCACAATCTTTCACTGTCCCCGAAGCCCCGGACACAACTAGTCCGTCCCCGAGATTGTTTGTGAGAATGCAATCGCTGATTTCAAGGGGTGAGTTAGCATAGACGCCCTGCTCTCCCCCATAGTAGTAGTTACTGCCGCAGTTTGCTACTCGCGAATGCTGGAGTTTGAAAGTACCTCCTCCGCCTGTGGCTCTGATGCCGCTTCTGGCATACGTGACGACCGCATGAGAGATTTCCATCTTGCTCGGTCGATAGCTCGAGCCAGTCGTTTGGATTCCACCCCAGATTTGCGAGTCAGCGGGAGAAGAGTAGTATGCTGCGAATACAACACTGTCAGTTTGGTTGCCCAACACTCGCAAGGTTGCGGACTCAGAAACCAACAGCGAAGCAAAGGGCATGAACTTGATTACTGCCCCTGCTTCAATAGTAAGGCTGTATCCCGGTCCGATCCTTATGTCTCCGACAACTACGTATGGATTGTTGCTCTTAGGCCAGACGCCGCTTACATAGCCTGCCCAACCGCCATAGAGCACCACGTCTTGGATAGCCTCAGGTGAACCCCATTCATTCAATGCGTCGACATACTCGACAATGATTTTCTCGCCGGGAGATATTTGAAGCGCACCGTCATTATCCGCGCGCATAGAGTTAGTTGATTCGTTTTGAAGCGTCAATTGCTCGTCCACCGCCCTTTGGAACTCTGAATCTGAACTCGGTCCTTCAGTATAGTTCTCGTGAATTCCTTTGACCAACTTCGTGACCAGCAAGTCAAAGGCAATGCTGCCGCGAAATTCGGAGTTGTTGCTGTCTCTCTCGTATAGCACTAGGAACTCGTCATCACCGGAGTCTGTGGTGATGCTGACTGTGACGCTCTCAGAAACAGCAGGATTTACATTCAGGTCATCATCGTTAAGTTTAACAAAAGCAGAATCAGTCAGTGGCGCGTAACTGCTGGAAAGATCGTTACCAAAGGAGTCAGCAAAGGACAATATGCCGGACGAGCCAGCCGGAGGACAAGATACGCAGCCGCCATACTTGATTTTGCCCCGATAAGAGTAGTCAAAATAGTCGCTTATCCTTGAGAGATTTTTCGGATTGGGTCCGGTATTTATTTCAGCGGTTGTGGCATCTCCCCACCAATTGAATCTGGCATCGACATCATTGCTCGCATTTGTCATAACGTCAAATTCAGAATTATCGAACAGCTCGCATTGGTGAATAGTGGGCTGATTCGTCGGGCCATAGGTTTGAATCAGGATGCCATTGCCTCCGTTTTTCAAGACGCTCACTCCAGTTATAACTGCGGGGCCTCCATTCACCACAATGCCATTTCCATAATTATTACGAATCGCTCCTCCTATAATGCTGCCCTGATCTGATCCGATTAACAGCCCATCTCCGTAATTATTCTCGATCACGCAGTCGCTAATCTGATAAGGTCCGTTCACAAAAACTGCCCGATTGCTGTAATAACTGTCATTATCGCCGCAATAGGAGACTCGGCTGTCGGAGATGGTGGGGGATCCACCAGACAGATCTAGACCGAGCCGAGCATGTTCGACTACGGCATATGAGATATCAACATTCAGAGGTGACGAAGCGTAGAAGCCAAGAATAACTCCCCCCCAAAACTCTGAGTCGGCAGGATTGTCGACCTTTGATACGAGGTAGACGCTATCGTCAAGCGCCCCGGAGATCTGCAACGTTGCGCCCTGGTCAATTCTCAAAGACGCGTCTTGCATAAACTCGACCCTTGTACTCGGAGCAAGTGTCAGACTATACCCATAGCCAACGATAACATCCCCTACGACAACATAGGGGCTGTTCTCTGCGTTCCAGGTTCCACTGACGTATCCCTCCCAGCCGCCATAAATCACTTGCACTGAGATATCTTCTTCAACTCCCCAATCGTTGAGAGCATCATGGTATGTGGCAATCACGCTGCTACCTGCCGACACCTGGAGCGCGCCGTCTCCAATTGCCAGATTCTTTACGCGGGTCATTCCTTCGTACTCTGACAGTTCTTCAGCGATAAGCGTTCCGTCACTGTCCTCTCGAGGAAAGCCCTCGGGATACTTGTGCTTCAGGTGACTTAGAAATTTCGAGGTCTCTAAAACTAGTGGGAGAGCGCCCCTGAAAATTCCACTGTTGATAGAAGTTTCGGACAGGAAAATGCTCTCCATGTCCCCAGTTTCGCATTCGATCATAATTATCACGCTGTCCGAAGCGGTTGAATAGTCGTTCGCGTCAGGGTCATTCAACTGAAGAAAAACAAAATCGGTTCCAGGCGGGTAGCTGCCGCCGATACTGTCCCAATAGGCATCTTTGAATTTCAATTCGCCTGTTTCCTGAACCGCAGGTGCTGCGATCAGAATTGACTGCCATATGACCGCGAGAAGTGACATCACAGTCAACCAATAGCGATTCTGCATGGTACCCTCCCATTCCTCTGAATCGATTCTGATTAAATTCAAGTTAGCTCCGGCACGGGAGAAGCAAGTCAATATTGAGCAATTCGATACTCTGAGTCGCGCCAGTACTCAAGAGTAGATTCAAAAGGCGGTGATGTCAAGGAGAATTACTATTGGAAACTCTCACGCCCAAACCGCATGGTCGCTACTTTCGCAAGAGAGGCATAGATTGCCGAATCTTCGCCGAGCCGATGTCCCAGGGATTGAGGATGATGAAACAGCCGGAGGCGTGGAGGGAAGAGAAGGTGGGGTTAGACGACTTCATCAGCAGTTGTCCACAAACCGAAATTCGCCCAATCGAGAACACCGGAACTTAAATGGGCATTTTTCAATTAGATTCTCTTCTGCGTTCCTTCTGACAGCAAACAAAGAGGATACAAACTTCAGCGTGTCTGCAAAGAGGTGTCCATTTTAAGCCTTGACGAATATCATTTGTCGTCCTCATCCATTCAAGCTCACCAAATCTGCTATGAAATTGACTGACGAAAGTGTAATACTTCCAATCTTCAAATCAGCTCTTGCTTCTTTGATGATCTGTCCCCATTAAACACGAGCCTGCGAATCCCTCCTGAGATTCGGATCATATTGTTCATTGTTCGCAATCAATGACAACTGTAGAAGCAACGTCTGAATTTCAAGGAGTTCCCAGAACTGTGAGTATGCGAGCATCTGCAATCCCTTAAGAAATTACGCTCTGAATCTGTCTCTGTTTCTGACAAGTCTGTAGCTGCCAAAGCAGAAATGAATTCGCAAAACTGCTCATTCCCAACCAGGAACCGGTCAGAGGTCACGCTTTGGCCGTCCGTCAGGCCACTTTTTCGACCGTCTGGAACGAATGCGAGAAGTTGAAGAATAGTTAGAAAGAATCGGTGTTCAGACACCGATCTTGCCGTTCGAACAACTCGGAGACGGCAGACTCGATATCTGGTGCTCGGTTACTCGAAACCTCATGTCCATCCTCAACCGGGCTCACTTAGTTGCCCATCCATTTAACACTCCTCATTCAGCATTTGCGTCGATTGGTGCCGTACTGCAAGCCTGACTACAGTCCTAAGCTGCGGAAATTTTCTGAGAAACGCCTCATTTTTCGCGAATTCGCAACCTTTGATTCAAGCTGTTGAGCACCTTTTAACCACGCTTCATGTTCATCCGAAAGTGCGTGAACTTGGTCGACAAACTGATTGTAGCCAAGGAGATTAGCTTCCGTGTCAAAGACAAGCTGGCCATTCTCGAGACGATACGTACCTTGTCGGTTCAATAGGAATTGCATCCTCCCATCCAGGCGCGAATTCTGTCTCGGTTCGAAAACAACTCGTCGATTTTGATTTTGGTTCTGCTTGGCTCTCATCAAATCCACCAACGAAATTTACACGGAAGTTATCGTCAATCTCAAAGAGCCCTTCCAGTATCGATTCGGTCGACAAGTCTCTTTTCATGTGATGGTTTATGCTGTCGGCCTTAGCAATTTGTATTCTTGATCGTTTGTAGCTCAATCTGACGGCGGTCTAGAAGGGGTCAAAATATCGCCGTAGCAGCCATTCAGTTCCGTGAACATTTCCTGCGATAGCATTTGAATATCGTGGTTGTAGGATAGAGTAAAATCGATGACAGGACGTAACTCTCCTAGTTCCTTGTTGTTAATTGCTGACGTATCGATCGGTCGGCCCTCAATTGTAGCTTTAAGAATTTGGGCTAACGCTAGTAGTGCTCGACCTGCTCCTTCAATTGTGCCAGCCTTAGCGATGCCAAAAGGTCAGTATCCAACTGAAAGCAGCCTTATCGCCTCTTGAATAAATCTGATTGACTACCTAAGAACAAGTCAGCCATGTGAAATCGATAAGAATCCCAAAGGGAAGATAGCCTATAAAGAGGAGCACCAAGATTGTGCCCCGCATTTTGTAATCCCGCCATTCTTTGGCGTATTGGTGTTCAATGATTGGTTGTAAGAAATCAAGTGCGTCAGACATTTCTTGTTACCCCAATTCGGGCGCGGATACCGCGCCCCTACAAACCTGGACGCCTTCGGCAGCCGCTTTCGTCCCAAAGGGACCCTTGGCGGGAATTACAGGGCGTAGAATCTACACTATGAATCAAAACGGGCGCCCGGTGAAGAGCGCCCGTGTAAGAACTAACTACACTTCCAGTTCGGCTTGGTCGCCATTGTCGCCGGGTTCGTCGTCTTCGGCGATGATGCGGGCGACATCAGTGACACGGTCGCCGGATTCGAGATTGATCAGCTTGACGCCTTGGGTGGCGCGGCCAATCACGCGAATCGACTTGATGTCCTGACGAATGACAATGCCCTTCTCGGTGATGATCATCAAACCGTCCTGATCGACAACTTCCTTGACGGCGATTACGTTGCCGGTCTTGTCGGTCGTCTTCATGTTGATGATGCCCTTGCCGCCACGGTTGGTGACGCGGTATTCCGAGATTTCGGAGCGCTTGCCGAAGCCGAGTTCGGAGACGGTCAGAATCGACGTGTCGCGTTTGACCACGATCATGCCGACGACGTAGTCCTTCTTCTCGAGCTCAATGCCCTTGACACCGTAAGCCGTGCGGCCCATGGCGCGGACCTTGTTTTCCTCGAAGCGAATCGCCTGGCCCTCGTGGGTGGCGAGAATGATGTCGTGGTTGCCGTCGGAGATGTCGACCTCGATGAGAATGTCGTCATCCGGGATGTCGATGGCTTTGATGCCGTCGCGGCGCGGATTCGAGAATGCCGACAGGTCGGTCTTCTTGATGACGCCGTTGCGGGTCGCCATGACGACGAATTTGCCTTCTTCAAAACTGCGCACCGGCTGGAAGGCGCAGATCTTTTCGCCTTCGGAAAGATCAACCATGTTGACGACCGGTTTGCCTTTGGCGAGTTTGCCGCCGGTGGGGACCTCGTGGACTTTGATCCAATAGGCTTTGCCCTTGGTCGAGAAGAAGAGAATGTAGTCGTGCGTCGAGGCGATGAACAGATGCTCGACGAAATCTTCTTCCTTGACATCAATTCCCTTCACGCCGCGGCCGCCGCGATTTTGTTTGCGGTAGGCAGAGGTTGAGAGGCGCTTGATGTAGCCCTGATGGCTGATGGTGATGACCATGTCCTCTTCGGCGATGAGATCTTCGATGGAGATTTCTTCCTCGGCGTCGACGATCTCGGTGCGGCGCTCGTCGCCGTACTTGTCCTTCATCTCAATCAGTTCAGTCTTGATGATCTGCATGCGCATATCCTGACTGGCGAGGACGGATTTGAGATATTCGATCTGCTGGATGAGGTCGCGGTACTCGTCTTCGATCTTCTGGCGTTCGAGTCCGGTGAGGCGCTGGAGGCGCATTTCCAGAATTGCCTGCGCCTGAATTTCGGAAAGCCTGAAGCGCGACATCAAATTATCTTTGGCTTCCGGAACAGTCTTGGAAGAGCGAATCGTCGCGATGACAGCGTCGATATGATCGAGCGCGATGCGCAGTCCTTCGAGGATATGGGCGCGGTCTTCGGCTTTCTTGAGATCGAACTTGGCGCGTCTGATGACGACTTCGTGGCGGTGCTTGATGAACTCTTCGAGCATCGAGCGAAGCGGCAATACTTTTGGTGCGCCGTCGACGAGCGAGATCATGATCACGCCGAATGTCGATTGCATCTGCGTGTGCTTGAAGAGCTGGTTGAGCACGATCTGCGGTTGGACATCGCGTTTAAGTTCGATGACGATGCGCATGCCGTCGCGATCGGATTCGTCGCGCAGGTCGGAGATGTCTTCGACGATCTTGTTGCGGACGAGGTCGGCGATCTTTTCGATCAGGTTGGATTTGTTGACCTGATAGGGAATTTCGGAAACGACGATTTGTTCTTTACCGTTCTTGAGTTTCTCGACATTGGCTTTGGCGCGGACATTGATGCGTCCACGGCCGGTGCGATAGGCATCGCGGATGCCGTCGCGGCCGTAGATGATGCCGCCGGTCGGGAAATCGGGACCGGAGACGTATTTGAGAAGAACTTCAGTGTCGATTGCCGGATTGTCGATCACCGCCACCAGTGCGTCGACGATTTCGCGCAAGTTGTGCGGCGGGATGTTGGTCGCCATACCGACAGCGATACCCGATGAACCATTGCAGAGCAGGTTCGGGAACTTCGCGGGAAGCACTCTCGGCTCGCGCAAAGTCTCGTCATAGTTGGGCATGAAATCGACAGTGTCTTTTTCGAGATCGGCGAGCATCTCCATCGCAATCGGCGTGAGGCGCGCTTCGGTGTATCGCATGGCGGCGGCGTCGTCGCCGTCGACCGAGCCGAAGTTGCCCTGGCCGTCGACGAGCGGGTAGCGCATGTTGAAATCCTGCGCCATACGCACCAGCGTGGGATAAACGACCTGTTCGCCGTGCGGGTGGTAGTTACCCGAGGTGTCGCCGCAGATCTTGGCGCATTTACGATGCGGGCGATCGGGGGCGAGGTTGAGGTCGTTCATCGCAATCAGGATGCGGCGATTGGATGGTTTGAGGCCGTCGCGGACATCGGGCAGTGCGCGCGATGTGATGACGGACATGGAATAGTCGAGGTAGGAGGATTTCATCTCCTCTTCGAGATAGACCGAAATTAGATTTTCGCGGTTAAGTACCATGGTTATTTATATCTCCAATGAAAGACAAATTCCTATTCACTGATTTTCAGCGGTATTAAGTAGCTCATATTCGTATATGCTTCGTTGATAACATTCTTGAATACTGCGCTCTTTTCGACAAGTCCAAACATCGCTTCTCGCACCTGGAGAACGGCAGTAGTAGAATCGTCACTCGTGGCGACCAGATTTACCGACTTTGCAAAACTCAGAAATTCAGGGTAGATTTGTGAGTCCTCGCTAAACAGATCATTCATGATTGCCTCAAAGACCATCGCCTCGACCCAGACGTTTTTGCGCTCGCTATATGCGACTACGCCGTTTTCACCTGTGCAGACATGTGTCTGCAATTGTCGTGCACTATCCCGCCCATCGATGTACACAAATCGCGATGCCAAGGGCATAACCTCCGCCCATGTCCAAGCCGAAGTGTCTAGAGTTGTTGCGGCAACATCTCTAACGGTGATACCTTGCTTCTTTAGGTAACCTGTCAGCACCGGCAGCAGGCACGCGTTGAACTCAGAATGGCCTTGAAGACGTTCACGAAATGCGCGATTGAGTTCGATACTATCCTCCGTATTGGGGAGTGTAGAGATATCGAATCCGCAATGATCCACTAGATAATCTAGAAACAACTCGTGTTTCTGGGCAAGGGAATATAAGAGGTTGCCCTCCTCAGGCATCGAAACAAGCGTGTTGAAGCCACCGCGCTCCGTCCTTTCGACAGCGAACAGATTGCTGCAAACAATTCTCAAAGTGTCGGCTGACCAAGCAGTCGATGTTGGGACTTCAGAAGCGCTCAGCATCGAAGTCATGAAGGCCATAAGGAAGAGACTTCTTAAAAATGTTGCGAACATGTTTGCGCTTTTCATCTGTAGACATCCATTTCGAAACTACACACCCCGTCTCCGAGCCTCATTCTTCGGCTCGGAGCCACCCCTCTCAAGAGGGGAATAAACCCGGGCGCGCAAACCACGCCCCTACGAAAACTCGTCCCGCTTGTGGCAGGATGTTCGACTGAAGTCGAACCCACATTGAAACTTTCTATATATCCAGATTCTTCACGTACTTGGCGTTGTCCTCGATGAATTTGCGGCGGGATTCGACTTCCTCGCCCATCAGCATCGAGAAAATATGATCTGCGCTGGCGGCATCTTCAAGTGTCACCAAAAGCAGCGTACGCGTTTCGATATTCATCGTCGTGTTCCACAACTGGTCCGGATTCATTTCGCCAAGACCTTTGTAGCGCTGGATCGACACGCCCTTGCGGCCGCTTTGATCAAGCAAACGGTCGCGCTCTTCGTCAGAGTAGGCGTAGACCTCTTTCTTGGCGGTCTTAAGACGATACAGCGGCGGCTGGGCGATGTAGATATATCCGCGTTCGACCAAGTTCTTCATGTGACGGAAGAAGAAGGTCAAAAGCAAGGTCTTGATATGCGAGCCGTCGATGTCCGCGTCGGTCATGATGATGACTTTGTGATAGCGCAATTTGGCGATGTCAAATTCTTCGTCGCCGAAACCGACGCCGAGCGCGGTGATGATCGAACGAATTTCGTCGTTGGACAGAATCTTATCGAGGCGCGCTTTTTCGACGTTGAGAATCTTACCCTTGATCGGGAGAATCGCCTGCGTACGGCGGTCGCGGCCTTGTTTGGCGGAGCCACCTGCCGAGTCGCCCTCGACGATGTAGATCTCGCACTGCTCGGGATCGCGCGATGAACAGTCTGCCAATTTGCCGGGCAAGCGTCCCGAATCGAGAGCGGTCTTGCGACGGGCAAGGTCCTTGGCTTTGCGTGAAGCCTCTCTGGTGTAAGCTGCGCCGAGACCTTTGTCGGCGATCTTTTTGCCGTCGGTCGGGTTCTCTTCGAGCCATTCGGAAAGCGTTTCACCAACGACCGATTCGACTATGCCTTTAACTTCGGAGTTACCGAGCTTTGTCTTGGTCTGACCTTCGAACTGCGGATCAGGAACTTTGACGGAAACAACTGCCGTCAAACCTTCACGGACGTCGTCGCCGGTAAGCGAGTCGATATTATCCTTGCCCGACTTGAACAGGTTGTTCTTGGTCATGTAGTTGTTGATGGTACGGGTCAACGCGGTCTTGAAACCGACCATGTGCGTGCCGCCCTCGACGGTGTTGATATTGTTGACGAAGGAGAACACGTTGTCGACATAGGAGTCATTGTACTGCAGAGCAACCTCGACAGTGACGCCGTCGCGCTCTTTCTCGCAGTAGTAGCGCTTATTGTGGACTGTGACCTTATTCTCGTTGAGATATTGCACGAACGCGACGATACCGCCCTTGT
The DNA here is from genome assembly GCA_016708315.1 of bacterium. Taxonomy (NCBI): domain Bacteria; species bacterium. The sequence goes on along the minus strand of JADJGC010000004.1, from coordinate 97,295 downwards.
AGTGGAAGACTTCAGTCTTGTCGGTGCGTTCGTCGGTGATCTCGATGCGCAGTCCCTTATTTAGAAACGCCAATTCGCGCATGCGTCCGGCGAGGACGTCATAGGAGAATTCAACCTTCTTGAAGATTTCTTTGTCTGGTTTGAAATGCGTCTTGGTGCCGTTCTTCTTGGACTTGCCGATGATTGACATGTCGCCGGCCGGAACACCGATATGATATTCCTGGAAATAGATATTGTTATCGCGGCTGACTTCGACCTTGCACCACTCTGAAAGTGCGTTCACCACGCTGACGCCGACGCCGTGAAGACCGCCGGAAACTTTGTATGAATCGTGCGAGAACTTGCCGCCGGCGTGAAGAATCGTCATGACTACTTCGAGCGCGGGGCGCTTCTGCGTCGGATGCATATCAACCGGAATGCCGCGGCCATTGTCTTCGACGATGATGGTGTTTTCTTTGGTGATGGCGACTTTGATCAGGTCGCAATAGCCAGCGAGTGCTTCGTCAACTGAGTTATCTACAACTTCGTAGACGAGGTGATGCAGTCCACGCGCTCCGGTATCGCCGATGTACATCGCCGGGCGTTTGCGAACAGCCTCGAGACCTTTGAGCACCTGAATAGTCTTGGCATCATAGTTAGAGCCGTCTTTGGCTTTGGGATCAAGTTCGTCGATTTCGGCCATTGCTTCCTCTTATCTTAAGTAAAATAGATATCAGTAACGATATTGTCGCCTAATGCGGCGTTGATTTTGTCGATCATTTCAGCTTTGGTGTAGTTGAGTTCCTGTCGCCACGCCGACGATGCCACACGCACCGTGAGCGTGCCGCGATCAATCTTCACTGCCTGTGCCTTTTGCGCGATCTTCTCTCCAACAACTTCCGCGAACAAGCGAACGGCGTCGAACTCGCGGATTTTGCGGTCCAAACCGAGATTTGTGATTGTCCGTTTCAGGACTTTGTTGATAGATTCTGCGCGCCGTAACATCAATTCCCACCGCTAAATAAGCTATTAATATACGATTTTGTAACCTCAACAAGCAAGATAAAACTCCCGCCGGAAGCGCTTTTTTGTCTTTGTAACGCGTTGTCGTTCAATGAATTGCAAAAGCGTTCCACGAAGTCCATGTTTGATGTTTGCAACTGTCGGCTTATTGTAACTTACCTGCAACAACAGCGATTTCAGCCTGTATTGATGCGGTCTCCCGCAGTTCGGCCGGTTTGGCGGTAGTGAGAAAAACTTGCCCAAGTTTCGGCAAGGTGCTCATCAATGAAGCAAGCCGGTTTGGGTCGAGATCGCTGGAGATTTCGTCGAGAAGCAGTATCGGCGCTCCGTGCAATCGTTTGGTTAAGAATCCATAAATGGCGAATTTAATCGCCAGAGCCGCCGATTTGGCTTCTCCCTGCGAGGCATAACCGCGCATCGGCTCAGAATTGAGATTGATGCTGACATCGTCGCGGTGTGGCCCTGCCGACGTCGAACCCATATAGAGGTCGCGGCGGCGCGATGAGACAAGCTTCTGTTGAAACGCAGTCGCCGACGATGGGTCGTCATTGATGGAAGATTCATACTTCCAGGAGAGGATGCTATCGCCGGCTTCAATCGTGCGGTAATATAGCGCCAATTGCTCGGCTGAGTCGGCAATCATGCCAATGCGCTTGGCGTTTATTCGAGCACCCACACCGGCGAGTTGGCCGTCCCAGACATCCAGCATCTCATAGTCGGTGGGAGAATCCTCGCCGATCTCGAACTCCTTTAACAACGAGTTGCGTTGGGCGAGGATGCGATTGTATTCGAACAAGTCATTGAGATATGATCTGTCTGCTTGGGAAAGATACAGATCCAGCAAATGGCGACGTACCGAGGGAGCTCCGTAGACCAATTCCGTGTCTTCGGGGATGTAGGAAACGGCGTGGAAATAGTCGAACAAGTCGGCGACGCGCGTCAACTTGATGCCGTCGACCTTGATCTGGCGTTTGTGGGCGCGTCCCCAGGCGATTTCGACAGTCGTTTCGCGTTCGTTGACCACACCATCAATCTCGATGCGGCAAACGTCTGCCCCTTTACGCAGTAGAACCTCGTCGCTTGCCGAGCGAAATGACCGGGCAGTGCAGCCGAAGAATATGGCTTCGATTATGGAGGTCTTCCCGGCGCCATTGGGTCCGCCGATGAGATTGACCGAAGGCTCCGGTGAGAATTCTAAGTCAGCGATATTGCGGAAATTGACCAATTTGACGCGGGTGATGTGCATATTTTCAAAATGTAGAATACTAAGGAAATTGCAATCATATTCGCAAAGTCCAAGACGGTGTTACAGAATCTGCCACCCAATTTCGATTTTTCAATCTCAATTGGTGTTTAATTAGAGTGATTGCTATCACGCCAACATGGAGGAACTATGCGTCCACGGATGATCGGGAGATACTTCGCAGTTTTCACTTTTGTCTTCACCACGGCAATGAGCACCGCCTATGCGACGAAAGTGTATGTCTCGCCGGGAGGAAACGACACCAGTGGTAACGGGACAATTGCGTCGCCATACCGGACGATTCCCAAAGGAATTGCCGAAGCTTCAACCGGCGATACCGTGTTTGCGCTGCCTGGTACTTATACCGGCAGCATCGTGATGGAAGACCAAATCGCGATCGTCGGTTCAGGATTCGAAACTACCGTCATCGACGGTAACGGTGCAACGGCAATTGTAACGGCAGCGACGGCCCTAATTGAAGGGTTTACGATTCGTGACGGAGAAACAGCGATATTGTACGACGGAAATTCCTCGGTCTCAGTGAAATCAAATTACATAACGGAATGCTACTACGGAATCGATGGATACATCCCGTTTGAAGAGGGTCCCATCACTCCGGACATCCGCAACAACATATTCGAGACTATACTGTGGGGAATCAACCTCGACGAACAGGCTTTTGCCAATGGCGGGGTCAATGGCACTATCGAGAACAACACATTTATCAGCGCTGTTGGGGCGCAATTCAACACCGGTATACGCTATCGAATGCACAAATCAATACCGATCATCCGCGCGAACTCCATTTCAGGCTGCAAAACTGGAATTGAGTTCACTTATCTAACGATATTCGATCAAAGAAAACTGCTGGTGTCGTGCAACAACGTCTGGGACAACGGAAGCAACTACTGGACGGAGGACTCGACGGATCTAACTGGATTTCAAAATAATATCTCCGAAGACCCGCAATATTGCGACGTCGCATCAGGTAATTGGGGAGTTTACAGCACTTCGCCAAACGCTCCTGAAAACAACGCGTGCGGGATTCTATTAGGTGCGAAGGGAGTTGGCTGCACCGCGGTTTGCGGCGATGCCAACGGTTCCGGTGGCATCTCAATCTCTGATGCCGTCTTCGTGATCAGTTACATCTTCGGAGGAGGACCGGCACCACATCCGCTGTCAGCCGGCGATGCCAATTGCAGCGGCGGTATCAGCATCTCCGATGCCGTTTACGTGATAAATCACATCTTCGGCGGCGGTCCAGCGCCATGCAGTAGCTGTTAGGTTATTGTACCAACGACTCGGTGAGAAGCGCCAATAAGTGAAGCGCAAAAATGTGCTCTTCCTGAATGCGCATCGTGGTTGTCGCTGGCACGTTAAGAGGCAAGTCGCATAGTTCCGGTTCTGCCAATCCCGCTTGGCCAAAGAGTCCAAATGTGGTTAGCCCGCGTGATTTGGCGACACGAAATGCCTCAAGGATATTCTTCGATTTGCCGGATGTCGACAGCCCGATAAACACGTCTCCGCTTACTCCAAGCGCTTCGACCTGGCGACTGAAGATATAATCGAAACCGTAATCATTCGATGCTGCTGTCAGTATCGAAGTATCAGTCGTCAGCGCGATAGCTGGCAAGGCACGGCGATTGTTGTCTGATGTCAATCGCACCACGAATTCGGCGGCAAAGTGCTGGCAGTCGGCGGCTGATCCGCCATTACCGGCAATCAGAACTTTCTTGCCTTGATTGAGAGCCTCGGCAAGTTTTTCCGAAGCCGCGAGCAGCCACTTGGAGCGTTCTTCACTCGCTACATAACGAAGTGCCAACGAATCGCTGACTGCATCGGCAATAATCTGATTACGTCTTGTCATGTGACCTGTCTACAAATGCGGTTGATTTCTGATGAATTGCCTCCGCGAATTCCACGAAAAGCGATAGCGGATTGCTTTCCTCGAAACGATTTCCAATGACGACAAAACTGGCGCCGGCAGCGACTTTGCGTCCAGCGTCCTCAGGGTGCTTGATTCCGCCGCCGCAGATTATCGGCAGCGAGGCGTAGTCGCGAGTAGCAGTGATCATATCCTCCGGCACAGAGTGAATGGCGCCAGAGCCCGCCTCGAGATAAACCAATTTCATACCCATATACTTTGCCGCGAGCGCATGGACTTTGGCGATGTCGGGTTTATTGCGCGGAATTGGATGTGTGTGAGAAAGATATTCGACCGATGTGCGCGTGCCAGATTCGATCAGCAGATAAGCCGCTGGAATCGCCTCCAGACCAAATTCCTTGACTAAGGGCGCGCCCTTGACTTGCTCGCCGACAAGAAACTCAGGATTGCGTCCCGATAGCAATGACGTAAACAAGATGGCGTCAGCATAGCGACAAACCTGGCTGGCTCCGCCGGGAAAAATGATCAACGGAATCGTGACGCGCTGTTTGATCTCGCGGAGGACCTCTTCCATGCGCGAAGTCAACACCAACGACCCGCCAATCAGAAGTGCATCAGCGCCGCCGGCCTCGGCATGCTGGGCGTTGTCGATCAGCCGCGATTTCGGATGCTCATTCGGATCGATGAGGGTCAAAAATCCGGCGCCTCTGGTATGGGCGACGTTGAGTAGATGGTCGAGAATTTTGGTCAAATGGTCCTCATTTAAGGCCCTCACCCCTTCCCCTCTCCCGGAGGGAGAGGGGAAAGTTGAGGACCTGATCCTTGGTTCTCTAGCGCGCCACTTAATCCGCGTCTACTTAATTGACTTTTCGATCAAAGGCAAGATTGTTGCCTTGATTTTGGCTTCGTCTATGGTCTGTGTAGTTGCGCCCTGGACGAAGTATTCGCGTCCGCCCCCGCGTCCGCCAAGACTCGTGTTGACGTCCTTGATGATCTCGCGCGGCTGCAATCCCAATTTGATTGCTGCATCTGACGCCGTTATCGCATATTGCCCGGCCGGATTGTAGAAGACTCCTGACGCTGGATAATTCAGCGATTTTGTGTAGTCAGCAAACGTATTGAGCTGGTCCTTGGTGTCGAACGTGTGCATGAGCACTTTCACGCCTTTGATATCGACGGCCTTCGATTTGAACAGACCTTCAATTTCACCGGAAGCCGATTCTGCCTGAGTCTTTTCGAGTTCCTTCTTGAGGCGTTTCGACTCTTCGAGCAGTTCCTCTACACGGGTGACGATCTTGTCCTCAGGCTGTTTGAGAATTTGTGCCGTCGCATCGAGACGTTCTTTCACGCCGCGAAGATATTTGAAAGCGCCGTCGCCGGTGAAGGCTTCGATACGGCGAATTCCTGCAGCGATCGCTGTTTCAGCGGTGATGATGAACAATCCAATCTCGCCGGTGGCTTGCACATGGGTGCCGCCGCAGAGTTCGCGGGAGTAGCCGTCGACTTCGACCATGCGCACGATATCGCCGTACTTCTCGCCGAAGAGTGCCATTGCGCCGAGTTTCTTGGCTTCTTCGATTGGATAATTTTTCCAAGTGACTTTGCGATTAAGCAGAATTTGCTCATTGACGAGGCGTTCGATTTCTTTGATCTCATCCTCGCTCAAAGCTTTGAAATGCGAGAAATCGAAACGCAGTTTGTGCGGGTCGACGAGTGAGCCCTTCTGTTGGACGTGGTCGCCAAGTACAGTGCGCAGTGCTTTGTGAAGCAAGTGCGTAGCTGTATGATTGCGCTGGGTGTGTTTTTGACGGACGCCGTCGACGCGGGCGGTGACTTCGACCAATTGGAAGAGGATCAGAAGATGAAATCAGGTGAATGATTGTATCTCCAAAATACTTCGTCGCCGGGAATGGTGTTCTTATTCTGCTTCTTGAGGCGCTCGACGATCTTGTCAAAAATCTCAATACCACGATCGAGGGTTTCACCAAAGCTCTCTTCTTCGGACTTGATCACCAGCGCAACGTGCTCGGCCTGTGACTTGATCTCCGGGAACTGATGGCCCATCGAATCGACAAGGACCGACGTGAGCTTGTAAATAAACGGATCGTGTTTGCCGAGCAGTCTGCCGTGTCGAGCGGCACGACGAAGAATTCTGCGCAATACATACCCGCGACCGTCGTTGGATGGAATTCCGCCGTCAGCGATGGCGAAAGTCAATGCGCGGATATGGTCAGCGACTACGCGGTGCGAGAGACCGCGCTTGTCTTGATGATACTCTTTGCCGGTAAGGTCAACGATGGCACTCAACATTGGTGTGAACAGGTCGGTGTCGTAGTTCGAATTGACCTTCTGCATCACCATCGCGATGCGCTCCAACCCGGCGCCGGTATCGACCGATGGTTTTGGCAGTGGCGTCATTTTGCCGGTGGCGTCACGGTCGTATTGCATGAAGACGAGATTCCAGATTTCCATAAAGCGGTCGCCGTCATCGTTGACGGTTGCGTCTTTGCCATACTGCTCGCCGCGATCATAATGAATCTCCGAACACGGCCCACACGGACCGGTTTCGCCCATCGACCAGAAATTGTCCTTCTCACCGAAGCGCAAAATATGGCCGTTCTTAAGTTCCGGCGCGATCTTCTCCCAGAAAGCGAAGGCTTCATCATCGTCGTTGTACACCGACGCATAAAGACGGTCCGCCGCAAGTCCAAGGTCTTTGCGGACAAACTCCCACGCGAACTTGATAGCGTCTTCCTTGAAGTAATCACCGAAGGAGAAATTGCCGAGCATTTCGAAAAACGTATGATGCCGCGCAGTTTCGCCGACATTCTCGAGGTCGTTGTGCTTGCCGCCGGCGCGAATGCACTTTTGCGACGTCGTGGCGCGTTTGTAGTCGACCTTGCGCTGGCCGAGGAAGACATCCTTGAACTGATTCATCCCCGCATTGGTAAACAGCAAGGTCGGGTCATCCTGAGGAATCAGCGACGAGCTGGGCAGGCGTTTGTGGTCCTTGGATTCGAAGTATGCTAAGAATGCTTCTCGTATTTCGGATGCTTTCAAGTTGTCTCCTGTGTTGCTCTCTGCTATTTCTCTGCGAGAGTTCTATTCAATAGGCGTCCAGATTTGCGCCATTTCAGCGGGCGCGGGAACTCGCGACAAACGCGGGACCTTGGGCCGCGCCCCTACGATGCCAGATCTTTTATGAATCGCTCGTAAGCAGATTCCACTGCATCGGAGGAAAACCCACGGTAGCTAAGAAAGTTATAGATTTTCTGCTTAATTTCAAGTGTTTCCATGCCCCGATAGCGATTCTTGCGCGATTGCAGGGCTTTGTAGGCAGCTTCAGCTTCTTCTTCGGGTGAAATGCCTCGCTGAACAGTCTGGGTGGCAGTATCGCGGTCAATTCCCTTTTGAAAGAGTTCCATCATCAACCGCCGTTTGCCGCGCGGGGCAAGCTGTTGGCGGTTGCGTACCCAAGCTTCAGCAAACTGCGTGTCGTCGAGATACTTCTTCTCCTGTAGCCAGGCAATCGTCGTGTCAATTTGGCTGGAATCATATCCCTTTCGTTCGAGATATTTACGCATCTCCGACTCAGAGCGACTGCGGCGGGCGAGATAGCGCAGAGCCGAGTCGCGAACCTTGGTCATGCCAAGAGCTTCGCGGATTTCGTCGAGACGCTGCGTGCTAAGGTCGTCGCCGACGTGCAAGTTCAACGAAGCCATCATCTCTTCTGAACAGCCGGCAAAGAATCGCTCGTCGACGAAGATTGACCAGCGGCTGGGGTGCTTAACCTGCGGTTCGAGTTTTGTGATGCGCGGCATATAAGAAATGTAAGGGAGAATAGCGGAGATTGCAAGTGCGGGGTTTTGGGGCCATTCCCGTTCCGACCTGCTCGTTACGGACGCTCACCTGCCTTGATTCGCATTCGTTCCTCGGACCAGATCGAGGCACCCCTCTTCCGACAAGCGGGATCTTCGACAGGAGGGGAATTCAAGATGGCACCGGGTGACTGGACCAGCCGGATTGATGACAGTGAGTCACCAATCATAAGCCGTAAGGCACCAACTTGTCAGAAGTAACCGCTTATCGAGACTACCAGTCGAGGATAATGGCGAACATCAGCGGTGCGACGATGGAAGCGTCGGACTCGATGATGTACTTCGGCGTATCCACGGCGAGCTTGCCCCAGGTGATCTTCTCGTTAGGTACCGCACCGGAGTATGAGCCATAGCTGGTCGTCGAATCAGATATCTGGCAGAAATAGCCCCAAACCGGAACATCATCGCGCTGCAGGTCCTGATGCAGCATCGGGACGACACAGATCGGGAAATCGCCCGCAATACCGCCGCCGATCTGGTAGAAGCCGATCGAGGACTTCTTTGATGTCTGCGTATACCACTCTGCAAGAAACGTCATGTACTCAATGCCGGTTTTGACTGTGTGGACATTCTTGACGTCGCCGGTGATAACGTGCCCGGCGTACATATTGCCCATAGTCGAATCTTCCCAGCCCGGGACGACCATGGGGAGATTCTTCTCGGCAGCAGCAATCATCCAGGAGTCTTTCGGGTCAATCTGGTAATACTGCTTTAGAACACCCGATTTGATGATGCGATACATAAACTCATGCGGGAAGTAGCGCTCACCGGCTTTGTCGGCGCGTGTCCATTCATCGACGAGAGCTTTTTCGAGACGGCGCATAGCTTCCATTTCGGGGATGCAAGTATCGGTTACACGATTCATGTGGCGATTGAGCAAAGCAGCTTCGTCCTGCGGGGTGAGATCACGATAGTGCGGGACGCGTTCGTAGTAGTCGTGAGCGACTAAGTTGAACAAATCCTCTTCAAGGTTCGCGCCGGTACAACTTATGATATGCACCTGATCGCGGCGGATCATCTCTGCCAGTGAGATGCCGAGCTCGGCGGTGCTCATCGCTCCGGCAAGCGAGAGGAGCATCTTGCCGCCGCTCGCGATATGCTGTTTGTACGCCACTGAAGCATCAATCAAGGCGGCGGAGTTAAAGTGCCGATAATGATGTTTCAGGAATTTCGTTATTTCACCGTTGCTCATTAGTATCACCTATTCAACAATTACATAGTCCAAAGAATCATTAATGCTGCACACTTGCATTACGCGGCAAGTAGCGCCGTTAGTTTGGTTTTCAAGTCTGCTGCAGTTCCATCGAATATCTGACCATTATACTTAGCGACAACTTCCGGTATCCCGCCATCGTCAACGCCGATGATCTTTGCACCGCATTCGGCGGCTTCGGCAAGAATCAGGCCATAGCCCTCTTTCTCGGAAGCAAGAATCACTACTTTACAATGATTGAAGATCGTTGCCAACTGCTCCTGGGTTTTCTGCTCGAAGAAATTGATCTGAATCGAGCGCGGATTGTCCTCGACAACGCGGAGAGCTTCGCGATAGCGACCGGTATTCTTCTTCACAATATAGCCAACATCATAAGTCCGTTCTTCGCCACGGTTATGAAAAATGGTGTTGTCCACCGGCATTGGGTCGATAACGACATTTGCGCTGGCCGGAAGAAACACAACCGCACGGCGAGCCAGAAACGCTGAAACGAAACAGATCTTATCCTTGCAATTCTTGGCAATGCTTTTTGCCACCATGCGCCAGAACCACGAACGTTCCGCCATAATAACATCAGTGCCGTGGCAGTAAACGCGATAGGGGGTTCCTGTGATCTTGTAGGCAATCAGCGCTGCAAGTCCAGCCGGATAGAGCCAATGGGCTTCCATCAATTCGTGGTTGCGCGATTGTGCTATTGATTTTCTGAGGAATTTCCAGAAACTGCTCAGCCCCAATGGCCGCGCCATGTTGAGCACGGTCGCACCAAGTCCGTCAGCTCTAACTTTGATGAATTGTCCGCCGTCCGGTGGGTAACAATGAGTCAGAATGAGCAGTTTCACTCAATCCAGCCTCCGCGCTCCACAGTAAATTGCCCGCCAGTGCGCGACTGGAAGTAGCTCTTGACCCAAGCCGGGTGTTGAGACGCATTGGTGTTGTCGTTGGCTGAAGAGCCAGACTTGATTGTCTCGATGATATACGGAAGCGCCAGATATAGAAGGGCTATAACGAGCCAGTGTCTCCAGGTAATTTCCTTCATCATTCGCAATCGCTCATTGTTGTCGTTGGAAACGGTGTTTATACGCAACCGGTGATCTGGATTTATGAAATCACCGGGGCATCGGGGTCATTCAATTGAAATCTATTCGTCGTCTTCGTCTTCAGCGATATCATCGTTGAGAATCAGCATGGCAGCGGTAATCACCGTTGTCCACATGCCATTCTTTTCACCCTCAGCTGACTGGGTGATGTTGCGCGAATAAACGACTTCGCCTTTGAGTTTCCACTGTTCTTTGTTTTGATCCCACGACTTGTCGAGATCGATTTCCAATCCCATCGTCGTCGCCAACATCTGTACGGCAAGATCTTCAGCATAGTCGCCGGCGACCTTTTGCGTTTGGCCGAAACCATGGTGCTCGGAAAGATAACCGAATTTCGACTTGTCCTTCGGCATGGCAATGCCGATCGAGGACGAAACCAAGCGGTTTGGTTCGTTAGTCGCATCGCGGCTCATGACACAGAAGCCGATTTGCCCGGGGCGAAAATACTTAAGGCCGACACGACGCGTGATCAGTTTGCAGTGCGGGGGAAAGATCGACGACACGTTGACAAGATTCAGATAGGCAATACCGGCATCGCGAAGTGCCAGCTCGAAAGAGGCGAGCTTCTCTTTGTGTCTGCCCACGCCCTTCGTCAGGAATAGCTTTTTAGGTACGAAGTTCAACGCTTACTCCTTGGAAAAAGAAGAACCTCAATTAAGTGATGCGCAACAACGCGGGAAAATACGAAATTTGTCCGACGATGCAATACGAATTTCGACCCGAAGGATCTTATCTGATAGACCGCCGCAAGAGCCCGACCATCTGCTCCAGCGAGCGTTTGGCCATCACATACCATTTGCCGCCGACTTTCTGAAGGGTGATGATTTCGATGTTGTTGACTTTCTCTTTCTGGGCAGTTGTCTTGGCGCGACAGGTGAAGTGTTTCAGGGTATCGCCCTCATTCACTGAACCCAAAATTGTGTTATTGGCGTTGGTGAACATCTCCCGCATCACCGGGTAGAGCTCAAATATCGTCGTATAAATCCCAGCATAGTATGCTACCGAATCGGTGGAAGCGATCTCTGTGGCGGCCTTCTTTCCAAAGGAAGCAGGGCGAAGAATGGTGGTATCAATCTGTCCTGGTATCCCCGAGAGAACCGCCTGACAGTCTTTCTTAAACGCTGCGAGATCGGCCGGAGCGATTAACGAAGCAGCCGACTTCCAGTTGAGACTGCGTTGGGCGGTAAGATAGTTCTCGACTAACGTGCGGGTCGGATCAGACTGTGCAAGTGTCATTGACGAAAGACTGGTAAGAATTGCCAGGGCGACAAGTAGCGACACTCTGCGAAGAGCAATAAAGTACTGAGACATCGAATCAAGTCCTTTCAAGGTGGAATCAATCTCCTCGCCTGCTTCAGGCGAGGTGTTCGGTCACAGGTGATTATACAAAGATATCACCCTCGGGACGCGATTAAGCCAGTGTATATCCGCCGTCGACAATAATCGTCTGGCCGGTAATCCAGCGGGCGTCCTCGGTACACAAGAAGAACACAACGCCGGCAACTTCGTCCGGTGTTCCGACGCGTCCAAACGGCGTGCGGCGAACGACTTCCTTGAACATCTCATCGTATGAAGGGAAGATTTTTAAGGCGTCGGTGTCGATAAATCCGCCAGATACGCAATTAACATTGATGCGTTTAGGGGCAAGCTCATATGCGAGATATTTAGTCAGGCATTCGACAGCAGCCTTGGACACGCCGATTGCCGAGTATCCATTGATATAGCGATGCGAGCCAAGCGACGAAAGCGAAACGATTCGCGAACCATCCGGCATCATGTCGATACAGTGCTGCACGCAAAGCAAGAATGCCTGAGCGTTGGTGTGCATCGAAAGATCCCAAGCTTTGTCGTCGATTTTGAGCGCTTCGGTGTAAAGCCCCAGAGCAGCATTAGAAACGAGGATATCGAGTTTGCCATACTTCTCGCGAACCTCATCAAATATCTTATGCAGCAGCTCGTGTTTGCCAACATTTGAGCGAATGGCAATAGCGTCGGAGCCCAGCGCCTTTAACTCGGCGACCATTTCATCCGCTGCATCACGACTACGAAAATAGTTCACCGCGACATCGGCTCCTGCTTGCGCTAAGCGAATTGCCACGGCCTTTCCAATACCCTTGGTGCCGCCCGTCACCAAAGCGACCTTACCTTTCAAACTCTGCAAAGTCGTTCCTCCTTGAATATCATGTTAATAACCGCGCCGAATCTACATAAATGGAGGGACTTTGTCAACGAAGAGACTTGGCCGCGGATTGGACGCTGCAAAAAGTGATGGCGCCGCTGAACCGAATGATATTTATAATTTGTACTATGGCAAAACCAAAATCAACCAAGTCCAAGATTACCTTCCGACCGGCGACTAAGCCGGAGTGGAAGAAGCTGACTGAACTCTTCGGCGAGCGCGGTGCTTGTGCGGGCTGCTGGTGCATGTTCTGGCGAATTCCGCGCTCAGAATACAAAGCAAACTCCGGCGACGGCAACAAGCGGGCACTCAAGAAGTTGGTCGACTCCGGAGCGGTACCGGGAATACTGGCATTCGACGGCGACAGGGCTATCGGCTGGTGCTCAGTAGCGCCGCGTGAGGAATTTCCCGGTTTGGAGCGCGCCCGAACTTTGAAGCCGCTCGACGAAATTCCCGGTCTGGTCGATAGTGTGTCTTTTTGTCGACAAAGAATACCGGCGTCAAGGTGTCGCGGTCAAGTTGATCGATGCCGCTGCTAAGTTTGTCAAGAAATCTGGCGGGAGAATGGTCGAAGGCTATCCGGTGATATCGCGCAAGGGAATGATGCCGGATGCATTTGCATTCACAGGCCTTCCCAGCGCTTTCGAGCAGGCGGGTTTCGAGATTGTCAAGAAACCGACACCAAGCCGGGCGATTGTCCGCAAGCAGGTTTGAACGTCTGCCAGCAAAGACAAGTGTCTTTGCTGGTACCTGACTAATCGCGTGATAATTCATTGACCCGTTCGCTCTTCCATCGTACATTCACGCAAGTTGAAAATCCCGGCCTTCAGAAGGGAGTCTGAAATCGAGGGAGCTGCGTGAATCTTCCGAATTTCCTGACCATGGTCCGCATCGTGCTCGCGCCGGTGTTTATGGCGCTGGTCATTGTTGACGATGTCTGGGCAAAATTCTGGGCAATGATACTCTTCATTGTTGCGGCTCTGACTGACCTCTTCGATGGCTACTATGCTCGCAAGTACAACATCTCGACGAGTTTCGGTAAGTTTTTCGACCCGCTGGCAGATAAGATTCTCATCTCATTGGCTTTCATCGCGTTTGTCGTACTGGGTTACGTGCAGATGTGGATGGTGTTGCTAATCATTTTGCGTGAGTTCTTGATAACGGGATTGCGGACACTGGCAGCCTATCGAGGAGCGTTGATTACGCCGTCGCTTCCCGCCAAGATCAAGACTTTCCTGCAGATGACTTCCATCACTGTCATCATGCTGATTATCAACTTGCGTACGTTTCTTCCGCCGCTGAATATTGAATCGGAATGGCTCCAATCATCCATTCCCGATGAGATCATCTTTTGGCTGATGCTCGCGACTGTCGTAATTACAGTCGGTACCGGAATTGACTACCTGCGCAGAAGCTACTATCTTCTGCGTAATACAATGAAGTAGGCGAATTGAAGAATTTCTTTATCAAAATGATGGCCACGGGATTTGGGTTCGGTTTGTCACCGACGATCCCAGGCACGACCGGGACAATCCCCGGTGTCGTGATTGCGTGGTTTTTGTTTCCGCTGGGGATTCCGTATCAGGTCATCCCGTCGGTTCTAATGACCGCTCTCGGGGTCTGGATCGCCACCGAAGCCGAGCACTTCTTCGGACACGACGGCAAACCGATTGTGATTGACGAAGTCGCCGGTATCATGGTGTCGTATTGTTTCGTCCCGGTGATGTGGCAATATTATCTGACCGGATTTGTCATTTTCAGGATATTGGACATCATCAAACCATTCCCGGCGCGCTATTGGGAGCGTACTCTTCCGCGCGGCTGGGGAATCATGGGCGACGACTTTGCCTGCGGCATCTATACAAATCTTATGCTGCAAGTTCTGCTCTATTTCGGAGTCTGGATGTGATCGCGGAAATCATTATTGTCGGCGAAGAGATTCTCTCCGGCCAGACCGTTGACTCAAATTCGTCTTACATAGCGCGCAAGCTGGCGAACGTCGGTATTGAAGTCGTCCACAAAACGACCGTCGGTGATCGTCATGACGACATAAGAGAAGCAATCACAGCAGCCTGGAACAGATCAGCGGTGACAATCATGACCGGCGGCTTGGGACCGACAAAAGATGACATTACCAAGAACGCCATTTGTGCGGCATTCGACCGCAAACTAGTGTTGCAGGATGAGATACTCAAGAAACTCGAAGAGCTATTCCGCTTGCGAAACATGAAAATGCCGGCATTGGCGCAGAATCAGGCGTTACAACCGCAGGGCGCTGACCTGATCAACAACCCGATTGGTACGGCCCCGGGAATTGTGTTTCAGGACTCCGAGCGATTTTTTGCCGCGCTTCCGGGAGTGCCGTCCGAGATGGAGGCAATTCTCGACCAGTCGATCATCCCCTACCTCGCCAAACGCCCGGGACGAAATCATATCATTATGCGGCGAATTCGCACTGTCGGAATTACCGAAACCGGAATCGCGGACGTGATTGCCGATTTGGAGCCGAACAACGACAAACTACGACTGGCGTATCTGCCCAGCTACAAGGGCGTCGATTTGCGAGTTACTTCAATCTCGCCGAACGAAACCGAAGCGCTCGAAGCTGCGGACACCTTGGCGAAGGCAATTACCAGCCGGATTGGCGACTATGTTTTCACAGTCGGCGAACAAAGTCTGCCCGAAATGGTCGGAGCGCTTCTTAAGACCAAAGGCAAGACCTTGGCGACGGCCGAGTCATGCACCGGCGGACTCATCGCCAAAATGATGACAGATATGCCCGGGAGTTCCGAGTATTTTGTCGGCTCAGTTGTGGCTTACGCCAATAATGTGAAAGAGAAAGTGCTCAATGTGCCGCATGATCTGTTAGCGGAAAGGGGCGCGGTCAGTCACGAAGTCGCTGAGGCGATGGCGTGGGGCGTATTGCGCTTAACTGGCGCCGACTATGCGATCTCTGTCACCGGAGTCGCCGGTCCGGGCGGCGGCACTGCCGAGAAACCGGTTGGTATGGTATACGTTGGGTACGCTGACAAGCAAGACCGCGTGTCGGCAGAACAACTGAAGCTCTTCGGCACCCGTGAGCGAATCCGCGAGCGTTCAGCCATGATGGCGCTCGATATACTCCGGCGAAAACTCGTTTAGAAGACTCTTCGATCCCGAAACTTTCGGGGTGGGGAGAAGGGACCCACGGTCAATTATGCGCCTCTTCGTTGCCGCAAGAATCACAACAGAAATACAAAATCAGGTGGGGGACTTCCTTGAACAATTCCACAAACTCCCCGGCCGGGTCAAATGGGTCGAGCCGCATAACATTCACATCACCCTGAAATTCCTCGGCGAAGCAGAAATCAACGAGCTGGATGGCATCAAAAAGGCGGTCGCAAGTTCGGCATCTGGTTTCGGCGCATTTGAAGTCTCACTGCAGCAATGCGGAGTATTTCCGAATATGCGTGCTCCCCGTGTATTCTGGATTGGAATAAATGATCCCCAAAAGCGATTGACATCATTGGCTGCAAAGATTGATTCGAACATGACACCGTTGGGATTCGATCCTGAGAAGCGGCCGTTCTCGCCGCATCTGACATTGGGGCGGGTAAAAGAAGAGGATCGTCTCGAAATGGTCAAGGCGGCGTTCGGCAGGGCTAACTTCGGTCCGATGCCGCTTCAGGTAGATGAGATTCACCTGATCGAATCGCAGCTGCGGTCCAGCGGTCCAGTGTATCGGGATGTAGCGGGGTTTAGTTTGTAGCCCTCACCCTCCCGATAAGATCGGGATCGCTGACCGACCCCTCTCCCAGCGGGCGAGGGGAGAAGCCAATGCGATTTTATTGGTGCATCTGCTTGACTTTGAAGCAAAGCGGTGACTAATTGTAATGGGCATCTCCCACTGATAATTATAGAAAGGACAAATACAATATGGCAGCCACAGACGGCAAAACCAAGGCGTTGGATGCAGCGCTATCGCAAATAGAAAAGCAGTTCGGCAAGGGCTCGATTATGCGCCTCGGCGCCGTTCATGCCACTGATCGTATCCCGGTGATTTCGACCGGCTCGCTCACACTCGATGTCGCACTCGGCACCGGCGGAATACCGCGCGGCCGCGTGGTTGAACTGTACGGCCCGGAATCCTCCGGCAAGACAACGCTGGCATTGCACATCATCGCGCAAGCCCAGCGCGCCGGCGGGACAGCGGCATTCATCGATGCCGAACATGCGCTCGATGCGCAGTACGCCAAGAAGCTTGGCGTGGACACTGATAACCTGTTGATCAGCCAACCCGACACAGGCGAGCAGGCGCTGGAAATCACCGAAACACTGGTGCGCTCCGGCGCAATCGACTGTATCGTAATCGACTCAGTTGCGGCATTGGTACCCAAGGCTGAAATCGACGGCGAAATGGGCGATTCGCACATGGGATTGCAAGCGCGTCTGATGTCGCAGGCGCTGCGCAAGCTGACCGGCACGGTCTCCAAATCGAAGACCAGCGTGATTTTCATCAACCAGATCCGCATGAAGATCGGTGTGATGTTCGGCAATCCGGAAACCACGACAGGCGGCAATGCGCTGAAGTTCTATTCTTCGGTGCGCCTCGATATCCGCCGCATTTCGTCGCTCAAAGAAGGCGACGAGGTGATCGGCAGCCGCGTACGGGTGCGCGTGGTCAAGAACAAGGTCGCGCCGCCGTTCAAGGAAGCGGAGTTTGATATCATGTTCGGTACCGGTATCAACTACGAAGGCGAGATTCTTGACATCGCGACGAATCACAATCTGATTCAAAAGAGCGGGACGTGGTTCTCTTACGGTGAAGAGCGCATGGGCCAAGGACGCGAAAATGCTAGGGCGTTTTTGCAGAACAATCCTGAAATCAAAGAGAAGCTCAAAGCCGCGATCATGGAAAAGGTCGGATTGGGAACGAACGGGCATCAGGAGGCGGAGGAGTAGCTTCGACTTTCCATTAAGCTAACCTAAGTACAAAGCCCGCCTGTGTTTTGCTTCAGGTGGGCTTTGGTGTACTGAGCCTCAAGTCGACTTGTTTGGTCTATATAGTCCTGCCCTCTTAAGGGAGTGTTTGTTGTGTCGGAACCAATTGTCGAAGATACAGTGCCCGCAGGTCTTAATCTCGCTGTGCTCAAATCAGGCACATGGTCGTATCGCGTCATTTTCTCCGACACTCGTACGCTGCTTCAAAGGTGTTGGCCGGAAATACTTGTCACCGCTTTGTTCGCGCCGCCGATCCTGTGGATGGTTCGTGACGGAATCACGCGAGTCCTTCTCAAGAATCTTGATTACTCGTATAGTCTGGCAATGTTGCTTGGAATGATCACCAGAAGCGCCATCGAAGCACTCTGGTTTGTCGCGCTGGCTCCTGCGCTCGTGATGGTCAGGTCCAAGATTGAAGGCAAGTTACCAAGACCACCGGATATTCTGCGGCAATCGGGAAAAATCGCTCTGACTCTCTTCTTGGCCGGCACGATCTATGATTTCGTGCTTAACTCAGGCATGAACATTCCAGTGTTGATTCGACCGATTTGGGGTTTTCTATCTGATGTGGGTTACAGGCTTGAGGAGTTGATCGGTCCAGAGTTCATGTTTGTCAACGTCAGCTTCGTCGTACAGTTAATTCTTCCGATGATTATCGGATTTGCTTTGGCGTCCTACCTTTTCTTTTTTCTGTATTCAGCTGTTTTTCAACGGACTGGAGTGCTGGAGTCTCTCCGAACCTCAATTCGACTGATTCACGGAAGCTGGTGGAAGCTTTCGTTTCTCTTTCTGTTAATGGAGCCCAGATTTTTGCTTTCCTTTCTGATTGATATTATTCTTCCGGACTACCTATCAGATATTGTCTGGATGACGTTCCTGGGCACACCGCTCCAAGTTTTGGCTGTTGGTCTCTCAATAATCGTGTTCTTGAATTTGCTGTCAATTGCCAGGTACTCAAGGGTATGTATCAAGTGCGGCTCAGAAGTTTCTATCAATGATAGCGAACTAACTCTCAAGCGATTCGACTGTCCTCATTGTGGAATGGATAACTTCATTGAAACTATCGAGCCTGAAGTTTCAGGGCTCGACTATAGAGCACCCCACCCCTAGCTCACCACCACCAAACGAGTCTTTTGTTGAGTCTTTCAACATTGCACAATTGCTCGTATAACTAATGTCGCAACTTCAAACAGCACTCATCAAATCTGCCATATCTGAAAGGACTCTCAGATGTCAATTTTCATAGTCGGTGGTACCGGCACAGTCGGAACTCAAGCCCTACTCAATCTACTGGAAGCAGGCGAGAAGGTCAGCGTCATGACACGCTCAGCGGAGAGAGCAGCCTCATTGCCAAGTGGAGTCAATGGTGTCGTCGGCAATCTGTCCGATCCGCCGTCATTGACGAAGGCGTTCAGCGGCATCGAGAAACTATTCTTGATCACTCCTGTTCATCCCGATGAAGCTGTTCACGGTCAAAATGCCGTCCGAGCCGCAAAGAAAGCCGGAGTAAAGAAAATCGTTTATCTCTCAGTTGTGTTGCCTCCCGATTCAACTCACATCCCGCACTTTGCCAGCAAGATTCCGATCGAGAATGCCATCAGAGAATCGGGCATCGCATTCACAATCATCCGTCCGAATAACTTCTATCAAAACGACTTCTGGTACAAAGACGTGATGCTTGAATATGGCTTGTATCCGCAGCCAATTGGCTCGACCGGCATTTATCGCGTTGATGTTCGCGATGTCGCCGATGCCGCAACCAATGCGTTAACCGAAAGAGGATTCGAGGGCAAGACTATCAACTTGAACGGCCCCGATGCGCTGACAGGCAAAGAATGCGCACGCATCTGGAGTGAGCATCTTGGCACAGAGATCAACTACATGGGAGATGATCTCAACAAGTGGTCGGAATCGGCGAGTGCGAGTTTGCCTGCCTGGATGGTACACGATTTCCGGATCATGTATGACTACTTTCAGAAGAAAGGCCTGAAGCCGGAGCCCGCCGACATTGTCGAAGCAGAGAAGATTCTGCATCACAAGCCGAGGGCATTCAGTGCCTTCTGCGCAGAGTGTGCCGAAATCTGGAAGTAAGTTGGATGTCGCGGTAGAATTTTCCTGATTCACTGAGTCCGGCTACTTCTCTCGTCAATTCTGTCCGCCATATCGACGCCTGTCAGAGTTTGTAATTGCATAACTTGTATTCGATTGTGCACAAAAGCGGAAGAAGGTGTCGATAATACCGACACTTTTTTTCCCATCGGAGTTTGATCCGGGCGAGTGCTTGACGCACAACTCGTTGTTACGCAATAGTTCCATCGCAGTTGGCAAGAGATTTGCAAGTTGTTAACTTACATTCCTGACGACGGTAAATCGAGTCAGGACTATTTCCCATCAAGCAAAGAGCGGTTTCGGCCGCTTTTTGCTTTGGTGAACCACAACACATGACTCCCGACACAAAACAAAAAGCCCGGGGATTACCCGGGCTTTGTTTCAACCGCTGAACCCGAGGCTACTGGAGGATAGAGAGAATGCCTTGATTCTGGCGGATCAGCGGAAGAATATCAACTGCCCCTTTGCGTGAGTTGAGGATGGCTCCCCCTTTGTCGAGCCCCACGAGATACTTGCCGTCGTAAACATCGAGCGAACGCACCGGCAGATTGTCGCTCCAGTCGAGCGGCGAAAGCCAGCCGTTGTAGTAAGCGAACACGCCTTCATGCTTCGTGCCTATGTACATGTAGCTTCTGCCCGCCGCGAGTGCCGTAACACCCTCATCGAAGAGATACTCAGTGGTGTCAACGCGCTGCCAGTTGTCGCCATTGTAGACGAAAAGCCCTTTGGGTGTACCAACCCAAAGTTTGCCGAACGCAGACTCAAGTGCGGTTACAGTATCAAATGCTTCGGTGTCGCTGAGAAGCTGACGTTTGTGCCAGCCGTCTCCTTCGTTGTAGAGAAGACCGTCTTCAGCAGTTGCACACCACAGTGCATATTCGTCTTCCGCCACAGCGATGACACTCTTGCCTGCGAGGAGATGGGTCACAATGTTGCCGTTGACTTCGAACAACCCCAGGTTGCGCGTACCGACATAGATGCAGCCTTCGACATTTTCGAGCACTGTGATTGTGTCTGAGATCTCGCTCCAGATTGGCTGGACAATTCCAAGCGCGTCGATCAAGTAGACTCCAGCAGCTGTGCCGACAAGAATATTGTCATCGACCGAGAGCACCGCATAACTGTCGTAGTTATGCAGTTCTTGCGGATAGCTGTAGATTGCGAACGAAGAATCATCAGTGTAGAATTCGAGCACTCCACCGGCAGTGGCCAATAGAGCGCGATCAAAATCAATCTCGACATCGCGAACATCGTCAAATTCCAACGAATCGAGCAATGCCAGATCTTCAAGGCTGTTGTTCGCACCGTTCAGGTGTATACGATTGCGATCCAACTCAGCATTAGGTCCTACTTCGGGAATTGGATTTGTGTCGGGACCAAATGGGAGTTCTTGTGAAGACGAAAGCACTTCAGAGTTGTGTTGATCATTGGAAGTCAATGCGGGGACTTCAATAGTCTCGACCGCGAGACGCGGTTTCAGGCTCAAGCCGATTATCAGTCCGAATGCGGTGACTGCTACGGCGAGTCCGGCGGCGAATTTGAGTTTGTTTAACATGGTATGTTCTCCGTATAAGAGGTTTCGGTTTACAGTTCCTGGAGAACTAAGCAGTCAAAGGGCGTGCCAGATTCTAACCATAGGGACAACAATAACTTAACGTAGATGTCCGACAATAGAAGTGTGACATCGTGTGACGTGGAAACCACAAATTACTTGGAAAAACTGGGTATATGAGTATATTTAAGAGGTCTACCCTCAAGGTCTACGCGTTGCGAACATTTCTACCTGTCGGAGGTTGCGTTGAAAGCTACTGCTATCGTTGCTTTGGTGTTGGCTATCTGTTTGGCATTACCCGCAAGTGGGGCAATCAATCCGGTCTTAAGTTACCAAGGGAGCCTCAAGGATTCATCCGGCGCCGCTTATGCTGATGGAAGCTATTCCTTCCTTTTCTCTCTTTATAATGATTCCACTGGTGGCATCGGGCTGTGGAGCGAATCACAAGTACTCGAAATCAAGAACGGGCTGATTCACGCCTATCTCGGTTCGGTGACTGCGTTCGACCCACAAGTCTTCGCGACTTCACCTTTGTGGCTCGGGATCAAGATGGGAAACGAACCTGAGTTCTCGCCGAGACACTTAATCGGTTCGACAGTGTATTCGTTTATTGCAGGCAACGCTCTGTTGCTCGAAGGACACAACTCGAGTCATTTCGCCGACAGCCAGACCGTGAATTTTGCAATCTCTAAACACAATTCAGATACCTCCGCACATCATCCGATGTACATCGACGCTTCCGAAATCGTGTCAGGTACAATTGCGCCGGAACGTTTGCCGGCAGTGATGGTAGACTCCAGCAATATCAATGATGGTGGAATAAACAGTTCTGACCTTGCTGACTCATTGATTACCGGAAACAAGCTCAAGTCTGGTGCAGTTGAAGAAGCCCACATAGCCAACGGCGCAGTTGGGTCGACGGCAGTTCAAGACGGATCGTTGACAGCTAATGATCTACAAGACTCAACTATCACTGGGCCAAAAATAGCAGCCGGTTCAATTTCCGCGGAGCATTTGTCGATATCGGCTTTCGACGGAAGCAGTATCGTTGACGGGAGTCTGACGCAAGCTGACCTTGCTGATTCGACTATTATCGGCGCTAAGATAGCTGCCGGCTCGATTCAGTCGAGTCACCTGTCAGGAGTAGCAATTTCCGGTGCGCAGATAACGGATGGCACGATTACCGGCGCGGATATTTCAAACGCATCTATCGGTTTCAATGACATTGGTCCACAACAGCTGTCCGGCTATCACATCCAGGATGGCTCTCTCACGGGTTCCGATATAACAACGAACTCCATTACCGGTGCTTCGATATCCGACGAAACAATTACCGGAACAGACATCGCGATCAACTCCATAGTTGATCGACATGTCGGCGCAAATTCAATCACTTCAGCAAAGCTCCTCGATGAACCGGGTATAGCACAAACAAGCGGCGGAATCCTGACTTCAGTCAGCACAACCGTCGTTAATTGGATGAGCATCACGGTCAATGCACCGGCACCTGGATATATTCTCGTTCTGATGCATGGCATTGCCAACCTTGGCGCCAACGAAGCGGCACAGATTTCGATAAGCACCTCATCCTCAGGATTCGATCACTACGGCGAAGCAAAAATATCTTCCGCGAGCGGAAACGTTGGAGGAAACATCACGGTCTCGATCTCAACTGTCATCCCTGTGGCGGCCGCGGGTGCTGTGACCGTTTATGGTAATGTTCGGGCAAGCGTTCTCAGCTCAGCCCCAATCGATATGTCGCAAGGCGGAATGCAGGCAATCTTCATTCGCACGGGGTATTAGAGCGATGAAAGCCCTTATCGCGATTGTGGCCGCACTGGTACTGCTCCTATGCTCGGCAACTACCGCTTCCATAAATTCGGAAACCGGTAACACTGCCTCGGGACGGTCAGGCAGTGGCACCCTAATTCTTGATTCTGTCTATGGACAAGCGATATCAGGTAACGCAGGACGACTCACTTCGGGTTTCTTTGCACAGCAGAATCTCCCGAATTTTGTCGCTGGAGATGTTGACGGAAGCGGATCTGTCACGATCAGCGATGTTGTGTTTCTTATTAGTTATATCTTTGGCGGTACTGAGCCGCCGCCGAATCCGGCCAGTGCCGATGCAGATTGCAGTGGGATGCTGACAATATCGGATGCGGTATTTCTTATCAGCTACATCTTTAATGGCGGGTCGCTGCCATCCTACTGTAACTAAGTCGTTGTCCTATTCAGAGCCGTCCAACCCCAGAGATTTCATCTTGCGATAGAGATAGCTCCGATCGAGCCCAAGAGTTTCGGCTGCACGCGACACATTGCCTCCCGACTCCCTGATAATCTTCTCTATGTATTCTGCCTCAAACCTAGCGACCGCGTCCTTCAATGACAATCCCGATGCGGCGTGAGACAATTCGGTCAGCCGATTCAGACCGCTTAGAGAGAGTTCTCCTTCGCGGTGAGTAATCAGCAGATGTTCGATTATGTTGCGCAGCTCGCGCACATTGCCCGGGAATTGATATGACTTCAGCCAGCGCAGAAGATCGCCACCGAGCGTTGTTTGAACCTTGCCCATCTTTGCACAAAGCCGCTTTAGGTGATGGTTTGCGATGACTTCAATATCACCGGGAACACTTCGCAGTGTCGGCAACTCGATTGTGAAGACGTTTATACGGTAGTAAAGATCCTGGCGGAACTTGCTATTGCGCGCCTCTTCGGCAAGCGGTCGGTTAGTAGCACAAATCAGGCGGAAGTCCACTTCGATTGAATGGTCGCCTCCAATTCGCTCAACGCGAAATTCTTCGAGGACGCGAAGGAGCTTAGCCTGCAGCAATGGCGGCATCTCGCCAATTTCATCCAAGAACAAAGTCCCTTGAGCGGCCTGCTCAATCTTGCCGATTCGACGTTGCGTCGCTCCGGTGAACGAACCCTTTTCATGACCGAACATCTCTGATTCCAACAGCTCACTCGGAATGGCGGCAGTGTTCACAGCAATAAATGGAGCCAACGTGCGAGTGCTCTTCTGATGAATCAGATTTGCGGCCACCTCTTTGCCGGTACCAGACTCTCCGAGAATTAGGACCGTCGAATCAGTTTGGCTCACTGCATCAATCTGCTCTCGCACAGCTCGCATGGCTGACGAATCGCCAATCAACTGATAGCGGTTTTCGATGTTCTCTTGATCAAGATTGACGCGGCGGTTCAGTTGAGCAAGACGCACCGCGTTATTGATCGTGTGCTCGACTTTTTCCGGACCAAGCGGTTTCTCCAGAAAATCGATAGCGCCGGACTTCACTGCTGACACGGCATCGGCAAGTGAAGCTTCACCCGATATCATAATGACTTCCTGGCGGGGAAAGCGTTCGTGAAATTCGCGAAGTAGATCAAGCCCGCTGCCGTCCGGAAGCATGAGATCAAGCAGAACTACATCGATGTTATCATTGTTGAGCTTGCGCGCCTCGGCGCAACTCGCCGCAGTGATCACGTCAAAGTTGCTTTCGCGCAAATAGGAAGAAAGAGTCGCACGGATGCGCTGATCGTCATCGACTATGAGTAACCGAGTCTTCTTCATTACGCCTCAATCGGAAGATAGAACGTAAAAGTCATACCGCGAGTGGGATTCGCTGCACAAGTTATATCTCCGCCGTGGTCGACGACGATTCGACGACAAATTGCCAATCCCAGACCGGAGCCTCGTTCTTTTGTCGTATACAGAGGCGTGAACGGATCAATGCCTCGCGATTGATCAATGCCGCAGCCATCGTCGCAGATTTCGAAGAGCATCTTCTGGTCAGAATTGTGAATACGAAGCTCAACGACGCTCGCGTTTCCTTCGAAGCTGTTCTTGATAAGATTAAGCAGGACTTGCCTAATCTGGCTCGCATCGCAATTGAGGGTTCCGCTGGCGCCGTTTGATTCGAGATGAATCCGGCCAAGTGCGATTTCTTCGGAGAAGTCACTTCGGATTTCGGCAATAATCGCAGTCAATGAAGTAAGCTTCAATTCCGGCGCCGGCATCCTTGCAAACTCGCTGAAGGCACCAAGGAGATGCTTCATACGCTGTATCTCAGTTTGAATGCTGTGCGATATCTCTGCCGCGCGCTCTTGACTGACATCGCCGCTCTGCGACCAGCGCTCAAGCTGGGCTGCCGTTGTAGCCAATGGCATGAGGAAGTTTCGGATTTCGTGAGCTGTCTGTCGCGCGAACATTTGCCATGCCGCAACCTGCTCGGAGCGGCGCAAGCGTATTTCTGTGTCACGAAGGTCATCGGAGAGCCGATTGATACCGGCTACGAGATCGCCAATTTCATCGTCAGAATAGTAGTGAATCCGGTTTGGCGCTTCGCCACCCGCAATTCTCTTGGCTGATAGCGCCATTTCGGCAATTGGCTTTGAAAGTGCGCGTTGAAAAAAGTAGCCGAGAAGAACTGCTAACACCACCGATGCTGCTGCCAACGCTACGAACACTCGCAGTAGACGCGCGCGATTCTCATCACGGTCGCTTTGATCAAAGATGTATTCAATCGATGCTACTATCTGTCCGTTGATTCCGACAATTTCACTTTCTTGTATGAAATAGTTTCGGTTTTGCACGCTTGCCTGCCAGATAGACTCGGCAGAACGCACTGCAGCAATCTGGGCTATGTTGGCGCGCAACAACGAATCAGGAGTAGCAGCATACAGACCTTGGCCGTTTGCTGTTACTAATATTCCGGAGAGATTGGCAGCAGCCAGCGGAAAGTGCTCGATCAGGGTCGAGAGCATAATGCCGACGGTCAGTTCTCCTGCTATTTGGTCGCGAAAATACACGGGTACGGAGACTGTGACCGCCAAGGAACTGCCATGCTGTTCCGAAAGGCGAACCACGCCGGCGTTGGAACCTCCATCAGCGGAGAGTGGCGTCGGTTGGTACATACCGACGTAAGAACCCAACCCATCCTGGAATACTTTAAACAATGCCGGTGGTTCATTCATCTGGATAACTGCAAACTGGAACTCGTCTCGTGCAAGGTACGTCTCAAGCAGGGCGGTAAGTTCAGCCTCACGCTTTGGGAGATCGAGAGCATTTACGAGAAACTCTGAATCGCCGGTAAGCTGATTGGCGTCGCGTTCAAGCCGCATCAAGTGATCGTCAAAATGAAATCGAAACGCTGCCAATGCCGATTCAGATTGGCGCATATAGTGCTCTTCAGTACTGCTATTGACAAAGAGATATAGGAGCACTGACATCAATATCAACGGCAGTAACGACACCAGCGCAAAGGCTGAAATGATCTTTCCGGGTAATCTCATCGCTTGATTGTGTAGAAATCTGAGAGTTTTACTTCTGTGGACTCGATTCCGAGATAGCGGACATGATCGAATTTCCTGACTGCGAGCATTGTACGTCCCAGCGGAACAAACCGTGCAGATTCAGCAAGACGTCGCGAGACTTGCTCGCGGCAATCAATACCTGCTGATAAGGCCATTAGGCAACTGTCGAGCTTGGCTCCGTCGCCAAATTCAAGCAGTCCGCGCTGGGGAAGCAGAACCTCCCGCCATGCGCGGGCAAGTATGGAGCTTGAATCTTCGGCAGAACTAAATGCAAAGAACTGAAGTGTCGAAGCCTGGGAGCGGTCGTCACGAAAGATGAACTTCTCAGCGCCGCATTTTGAAACCGTCATACTGATTCTGTCGGAAAGCTGCGGATACATCTTAAATCCGGGAAACGAGCAGACGATTTTGTCCTTTCCATTCTTCGACTGTGCGAAAAGCTCTTCGGCGTGCGAGGGATTCTTAGGGAATATAGTCTCGATATGAGATGGCGAGATGAGCCATGAGTACGAGTTGTCATTCGCTTCTGCAAAGATACCGCGCAGACAGTAGTTCAGCGCAGTAGCCAAGAGATCGTCCTTGATTCCTTCGCTGACAAGATTCCATTCCAGTATGTATGGTGAATCAAAAAGCGTACTAAATCCTGGCATTCCCATCTCCGGTTGCAGAAGCAAATCGACCTGCTCGAGTCTCGCTGCAATCTCAAGCTCACGAATGTCATCATAGTATCGAAACATGTAACGAATCGGCAGTTCAGGATTGGAAGTAAGTAGTGTATCAAGCCACAATTGTCTCAAATTACCTGGCACCGCGATAATCAGCGAGTCGCACACCAACTCGGTTTCCAGAAAGATGCGAGCCGTATATTCCTTGGAACTACGCAGTGACGCTACCACACTCTCAGGTAATTCCTGGCTTACAACGACGCGCTCAAGCACACCGTCAACACGGCCGCTATATAGTGTCCCATCATTGATAGTCAGCTCCAAAGTGAAGTCAGTGGTTGCAGTGAAATCTGCGTCGAGCCAGAGATAAAGTCGACTCGAATCGAGCCGCAAAGGATCAATCCGGGTTTCGTAGAGATGCTCCGCCTTTGCTACACCACTCAAGGAAAGCAAGATCAATCCAAGCAGTATGGTGGCATGGAATTTAGCGATCTTGAACATGGTATTGTTTCATCAATAATTCTGAAGATTATACACATCCAAATTGGGAGAATCGAAATAATCTCCGGCTTGGATGAGAAGCTTGCCCTTTAGGTAGGTACAGCCGGTGTTTCAACTTCCGGCGCCGCGGGTTGCGGCTCCGGTTCGGGTGCCGGTTCTATCGTAAGCACCCCGGGAAATCCAAGCGGACCGCTGAGCTTGTACTTGATCGGTATGAATTTCTGCGTCACCCAGAGATTGGTCTTAAGGTGATTTGTGATCTTCGAGATGTTCATCTCAACACGCTCACCGCACAAAGCAATGTAAGGGATAAGCTGATCGGCGAGATAGTGATCAAGACAAACATCCTTGCCAAGATAGTTACGCAACTCCGTAACCGCAGCTTCGGCGACCTTTTCAGCCGGCATGCCCTTTTCGCCGATTGTCGAGAATCCGGCCCGGACATTGTCAAATTCGGCTGTCAGAAAGATGATCGTGCCTTTGCCGTTGGCAGCGACATCGCTATTGCGCATCTGAGCGTCGAGATTGTTCGCACGAAGCTGTTTAACTGCGGCGCGCATCTGCCGCTCGCCAACACCGCCTCCTACATTGGAGGTCACAGACATGCCATATATTTTGCGAAGTTCGCCGCGTCGATTGAATTGACGGGCTCGAAGTCGATCAATTGGTCGAACACGACAGGCTATTTCACCGCCGCCTTCAGGGTACCAACCCCAACGGTTTATCTTCAAGAACGTCTGACAACCCATCAATCCAATAACCGGAAGAAAGACCTGCTTGAGATAAGTGGCCGGCGGCGACCACGGGACGTGAGTGCCACCACGGATAATGATGTTCGACTCACTCTTGGCGAACAAGAGCGGTAAGATGATCGTCTGCAAAACCAGTGTTGCGGCTCCCGCGGACTTCTTGCTCTCAGCGACATCAAAAGTGTACTTGCCGCCGCGAATTTGTCCGGGAGTGAATGCCAAGCGCTCGGAATTGATTTCAGCGCCTTCCACCGTGGCACTGCAAATCTGCTGGCAAGCCTTGACGGCGGTCAGATGTTGCGGCATCATACCTGGGAATTTGCGATTCCGGCGGATATTGGTCACTTCAACAGGGCGACCAAGTAGAGTCGACAGGGATATCGAAGTGCGCAGGATTTGCCCGCCGCCTTCGCCAAAACTGCCGTCTACTCGCAGAAAGTCTTTGTCAGCCATAAGCTACTAAACTATGGGGAATTACGTCTGCGGTCAAGGGAATAGTCTCGATATTCCTGCATCACCAAGGCAACTTTGTGATTCCATTATCGTCCTCCAAAGTAGATATTCAACCGGGAGCAAGAGAAGGAGAACAGATGCACATTGCATTGAAACCAATCAACGAGATCATCCAGGTCAACAACTACCTATTTGGGCTTGGATTTGAAGGGATCGAGGAAGACCTCGCCCGCAAACAACTCATGCCCAATGCCAACTCGCTTACGTGGATCATGGGGCATGTCGCTTCCAATCGATTCTACCTGCTCGGGCTCACGGGCCTCGAGGAGAAGTGCCCTTGGGGTGATATGTTTGAGTCTTCAATTTCCAAGGTTGACCAATCACAATTCCCGTCGTTAGGCGAAATCAAGACGATTTGGTTGGATCAAACGACCAAACTTCAGAATGGCCTTGTGAATATGCCGGAAGAGAGTCTCACTAAAGCAGTACCGTTCAAGCTGCCGACACAAGAGCAGACCGTGTTGTCTGCGATTGCGTTTCTGGCGATGCACGAAGCCTACCACATCGGCCAAATGAGCACCCAGCGCCGCATGTTAGGAGTCGACAGCATCTTTGATTTGGCCTCTGCCCGGCGCAAGGCCGCGCAAGGTCAGGCAACTTAATTGGCTAGTTACTTCGGCGGGAACGCTTGGTCTTGCTGACAGCATTGTTGTGCTGTGAAAGTGAAGTCGTGAAAATATGGCGACCGTCGCCGGTGGCAACGAAGAAGAAGTAGTTTGTTTCTGCGGGGAAAAGCGCCGCTTTGAGCGAGGCCAGTCCCGGTGCTCCAATCGGACCGGGCGGCAATCCATAGTAGAGATAAGTATTGTAGGGCGAATCAAAATCAAGGTCCTTCCGCAGCAGCGGCCGATCGAGCCCGCCAAGCGCGTAAATCACGGTTGGGTCACATTGCATCTTCCAGCCTTTGCGAAGTCGATTGTGATAAACTGACGATATCAATTCGCGTTCGGAGCCATCAGCAGCCTCAGCTTCGATCATCGATGCTAAGGTAACCACTTCGTTCAACGACATCTTCAGAGTCGCAATCTGATTTGTCATTTCCGGCGTAAATGAACCTCGAAACATTTCGACCATCTCGCGAATCACATCATCTGGTTCCTGATACGGATAAAATGAGTATGTCTCAGGAAAGAGATAGCCCTCGAATGAAGGCGCCTCGATACCAAGACTCTTCTTGAATGACTCGTCGTTCAACAACGAAATCAACTGCGCAGAATCCGTTGGAATTCCTTTCACCAACATTGGGACGATTTCCTTGATAGTCTTTCCTTCAGGAATAGTGACCTTGCTCAATTCAGGATTGGAATTCTTGAAGTGGAGGGCGAGTTCGAAGTGTGTCAATCCGCCTCTGAATCGGTATCGTCCCGGTTTCAGGTTCCGGTCGGCACGAGTGTATTTCATAGTGATGTTGTAGAGTCTTCGATCTGTGGCGATTCCGGAATCGGCCAGCCGGTTGCGTAGATCGGCAGCGTCATCATTGGGGCGGATTACAACGGAATACTCGCGTTGCTGATCCCCGAGTGGCGCGCTGACTTCAAGATACGCATAAATACCACCGGCCGCCAGAATGATGACAAGTATCAGCGCCGCTTTGGTGTACCACTTACCGAACACAATCCACCGAATCAGATAAACAAAGGGAATCAAGGGAATGAGCGCAAATATCGCGAGAGTTGTAACGAACCATACCGCGATCTCCCAAATTCGTTTCATAAGCTCTCATTGCCGGTGCGAGTCAAGATAATCCTGCAGTATGATCTGAGCCGCAACAACGTCCAGTTTGCCGCGCATCTGCTTTTCTTTCTTGCCGCCGGCCCGCAGGGTGTCTTTCGCGACTTCAGAGGTAAACGCTTCGTCCTCCAGATGCGTCTCGAAGCCGCGCTGCTGTAATCCTTCAACGAAGGCGTGAATTTCGTTAACCATCTGGCCCCCCTGACCGCCCGACAGCGACAACGGAATGCCGATTACAATTAGTTCTACATCGTAAGCCGCCAGTGCGTCGCAAACACGATTGACAGCCTCGGAAGGCGATTTGAGAGTCAAGGTCGTCAGTGGCTGTGCGAAAAGCCGCATCGGATCAGAATAAGCGATTCCGATGCGCTTGCGGCCATAGTCGATGCCGATAATACGCTTTTCAAACATTGGAGGAATGTACGGTGACTGGCTATGAGAGTCAAATGGTTAGCTGTGATATCCGTCTCGCAGAGTTTTCGTTGGTTAGTCATCAAAGCAGTGCGTATATTCCCATCATGACTAAACGCGGTATTTTAATCAGTTTTGAAGGCGTCGATGGCTCCGGCAAGTCGACTCAAGCGCGGATGCTGTATGACTATCTTAAAGCGAATCGCTTCAACGTACTCTTCATCCGTGAACCGGGAGGAACACCGGTTTCGGAGTCGGTACGCGCTATCCTGCTCGATAACTCCCACAAACAAATGAGCGCCCGAGCCGAACTGCTCTTGTTTCTGGCTGCCCGCGCCGAATTAGTCGACAAGGTTATCGAGCCGGCATTAAAGCAAGGCAAGATCGTTATCACCGACCGGTTCTCCGATTCCACAATTGCATATCAAATCGACGGTCGCAAATTGCCGGCCAAGGTCGTCAAGGACACCAACGAGTTTGCCGCCGCGAAGATCAAACCCAACCTGACATTCATTGTCGATTTGGAGATCGCGAAAGCGCATGTTCGTCTCAAGGCCAATAAAGACCGGATGGAATCAGCGGCAAGTGACTTCCATAAGCGCGTGCGTAACGGATTCTTAAAAATCGCCAAGGCTGAGCCGCGTCGCGTCAAAGTTGTGGACGGACGAAACACACCAGAAGAAATTTTTACCGAGATTCTTGCTGTGAGTCAGGCGTTTCTGAACAGGAGAAAAATTGGACCGCAGAAACGCACGAAGTGAGTCTGTTGCTACACTTTCGTTCTTCACGCTAACGGTACTGCTCGTTCTTGGCGCAGCGTATCTATGCGTCAATGATTCGCTCTTCAAGGTGATGATCGCGTTGGCACAACAGTCGGAGTTATTGTCGAGCAGGTACTTTGGCGAGGTCGCACCAGACAAAGTTTTTGCAGACGCCTGGCGAGGAATGCAAAGCGCCATTCCGTTCAGAGTAGAACTATCGGACGGCGGTGCTGACCGACCAACGATAACGAACCGCCCGCGAAACTGGGGACTAACACTTAGACCGCAAGACAGTGCCGTTGTTGTCGCTGATATCGCTGAGAGTTCGCCGTTCAGCGGCTTCCTTCTTCCCCAAGACAAGATTACCGGTGTAGATACGCTTCGAAATCAAGTCGTAATCGACTTCATCGACTATCTGAATTCGCGCTCCGAGGGAGCAACGCAGATATTCTTCGAGCGCGAAGGTCGTGATGACAGTGTCACCGTTCAAATTGCGGCGATTGAATCGGCCGATGGTGCACGGGTTGCATTCGAAGATTCTATATGCTTCATTGTCTTGCGACTGCCAGCAGCACTAGATATAGAGCAAGAGATAAAGACGTTGAACACAAACAGTGCTCGTGGTTTCATCGTTGACCTGCGCGATTCAGGCGGTGATGACCATAAGATGGCTCAACGCATTTCAAAATTGATTGAAGATTCGGTCAAAGGTAAACCACTTGCCATCCTGATCGATCGCACGACCAAGGGCGCTACCGAAGAAATCGCCCGAAATCTCGCAACAATCGACGAAGCAACCACAATTGGAGCATCCACGGCCGGTTCACTCGCCGAGGTCGACGAGATTTTACTGCGCAGCGGTCAACGGCTCTATGTCTCACTCGACGAGAGAATCGATCACGGATTCAGTGAGGTTGTTGATACTTTGCTCGACTCGACCAAGACGTCCGAACCTTCGACTGCAGTAATTCCTTCGATTGAGTGTCGGAAACCGCGCATGAGCTCACTGCTATTTGAGTTGATTCATGGCGGTTATCTGCTCGACTTCGTCACCGCGAACAAATTTCCCGACTTTCCTCGATCTGAAGACGAAGACTCGCTCTTGGCGCAGTTCGAAAACTATTTGCGCGACAGACGATTTCGCTATGACCCGCTCGGCCGGGCTCTGAGCGATATGAGCCTTAACGACATGAACAAGGAAATGGATCCGATCTATCGCCATATGCGTGAGACACATCGAGATATTGGCGATGTTTCGCTCGGTGAGTACAGATTCGAGATCGTCCGAACCTTGTTGAAGACAATTCACCGGGTCAAGATCGGTGGCGAGCCATCGTTGGAGTTCAGCGCTCGCACCGATGATCCGTGTCTCGCTGAGGCTTTGGCAATCGTCAAGAAGGCAGCCCAGTAATGCAAGATTCCGCAGTTATTCTCGCCCTCAGCGCAATTGTCGGTGCGCTATCATCAATACTTGGTCTTGGCGGCGGCGTCCTGCTCGTTCCGATTTTCACGCTGATTCTCAAACTGCCGATCCACCAAGCTGTCGCACTTTCGCTCTGTTGCGTGATGGCGACCTCGGTGACCTCAGCGACAAAGTATCTGGAGAGCGGCCTGGTCGATCTCAAGGCAGTATTGTACTTGGAAACCACGACAATCGTCGGTTCTTACGCAGCCGGGAGTTTGGCGGGTCACGTCTCTGAACAAGGATTGGCAATAGTCTTTGCAGTAATCCTGGTGTTTTCAGCCGTAGTAATGTTATTCGGGAGATCGGATGCCAAAAATGCCGGCGGAATAAAGAACGCCTATCCGGTGGCAATGGGAGCCTCGGTATTCGCGGGCGGATTAGTTGGACTGCTGGGAATTGGCGGCGGTATTGTCAAAGTGCCGATTCTCCAGATCATTCTCGGCAAGCCAGTGAAGGAAGCAGTCGCAACTTCCACGATGATGGTCGGAATCAGTGCCGCGGTAGCTTCAATCCCTTACGTGACCAGAGGGGATCTTCCCGTCGAGTGGGTGCCGTTTGCAACTCTTGGTACGGTTGCCGGAGCCTTTCTTGGCGCGAGGGTGTTTCACAAGATCGATTCTCTCTATATCAAGATTCTCTTTGCGGCGATTTTGCTCTATACCGCAGTTACCATGATCATGTCAGCAGTGAAAGGCTAAGAATGAAATCTCCAGAACAGATCATGGCTCAAATGTACAAGAGCGCTCTTGTCATCATGATCTTACTGCTCATTTCAGCTTCAGTCGCTTCGTTCTTCGATATTTCGATACAGAACCTGCCGGTCTCGGCGCTGGCAATCAAGTTCTACCTCTTAGTCATTCCCGCAGTACTCATGGCGTTTACCATAACGATGTTCGTCCGGCGAGTAATGAACCTCGCCATCGCCGGTTTGATTCTATCGCTGCTTTGGCTGATATTCAAATGGATCGGTTAACGAAACCTCGCCCAATTCGGGTTTTCTCGGATTTTGATGGCACTATCTCCGCCAAGGACGTTGGCGCCTCGCTGTTTAATCACTTCTCCGGCAAACGAAATCACGGAACAGTCAAGCTCTGGATTGAGCAAAAGATCAATTCGCGTGAATGTTTGTGGCGCGAATGTCATTACATCAAAGCCAGCCGCGAAGAGATGATCGAAGCTCTTAGCCGCATTGAAGTCGAGAGGGGTTTTCAGGAGTTCGTCGACCTTCTCGGACAGCACCAAATCCCGCTTCATATTTGTTCCGATGGACTCGATTTCTACATCGACGCCTTTCTTGGCAAGGCAGGGTTCGCGGATCTGGACATCCACGCCAATAAAGCAAACTTCATAAATGGCAGTCTGTACCCGACTTTCCCCTACTTCGCTAATGGCTGCGGTTTCTGCGGTACCTGCAAGGGTGAACGCGTAAAGTCCCTTCGAAAAGATGGTGAGCTGACTGTTTATATCGGCGACGGTTTCTCGGATCGCTGTGCAGTCGGGGTCGCTGATGTCCTCTTTGCCCGCGGCGATTTAATCAAACTCGCACAGGAAAAAGCGGTTGACTGGCAGAAATTTGCCGACTTTTATGATGTGATAAGATATTTTGATGCTAATCTGCTAACATGATGCTTCGTGGAACAGGAACTCGATAGAATATGAAAACAGTTATTATGGCCGGAGGTTTTGGAACAAGGCTGCGTCCTTTAACTCAGAGTCTGCCGAAGCCGATGGTGCCGGTAGCAAATCTCCCGATGCTCCACCATATTGTTAATCTCCTCAAGAAGCACGACCTCAAAGATTACGTCACACTTCTGTATTTCCAGCCGGAGGAGATCAAGAGCTACTTCAAAGACGGCTCCGAATTCGGAGTGAATATGAAGTACTTGCTCGCCGAGGATGATTTTGGCACTGCCGGTGCAGTCAAAGCCGCCGAGGATTTCTATCAGGGCAACCGGGTAATGGTTATCAGTGGCGATGTGCTTACCGATTTCGATCTCACGGCGGCAATCAAGTTCCATGAAGAGCGGCAAGCGGCAGCTACTATCATACTGACACGAATGGAAAACCCGCTCGCGTACGGCGTGGTCATTACAGACGCCGATGGAAAGATATCGCGATTCCTCGAAAAACCCACTTGGGGTGAAGTATTCTCAGATACAATCAACACAGGCATCTACATCCTGGAGCCGAAGGTATTCGAGCGCATCCCCAAAGGGCAGAACTTTGACTTCTCGCAGAATCTTTTTCCCGGCATGCTCAAAGACAATGAACGCCTGTATGGCTACATTGCCCCCGGATACTGGCGCGATATCGGCAATCTCTCCGAGTACCAGA
This sequence comes from bacterium, assembly GCA_016708315.1. Classification (NCBI taxonomy): domain Bacteria; species bacterium. The sequence continues at coordinate 61,714 of JADJGC010000004.1, read as the reverse complement.
AAGCACATCTGGACATTCTGAATGAACAAGTTAAGATCGAGACAACATACAATCAGCTCCATCGCGAGAATGCAACGATTTGGATTAACCGCGAATTCCACGTCGATGAGAATGCTCATTTCTCGGGAGCGGTCATCGTTGGAGACGGAGCCGAGATCGAGGCTGGAGCTCATATCAGCAATTCCGTCATTGGCGATCGCTGTAAAATTGCCGCCAATGCGACCATCGAAAGCAGCGTCATCTGGCACGACACGACTGTTGGTGAAGGTGCGCAGATCACACAGGCGATTGTCTGCAATGATGTAACTGTCGAGAAGAACGTCTCCATCAACGAAGAAGCTGTGGTCAGCGACCATGTCAAATTGCGTCAAGGTTCCACCGTCAAAGCGAACTGCAAGATCTGGCCGGGCAAAGAGATTGAGGCTGGGGCTACCGTATCGTCGTCGCTTATCTGGGGCGAGAAATGGAATCGCGAGTTGTTCTCTGATTCCAAAGTATCCGGCCTCGGAAATATTGAGGTCACACCGGAATTCGCCGCAAAATTGGGATGTGCATTTGGAGCCACACTTCTGAAAGGCGAGTCGATCGTCGTCAGCCGTGGTGTGTCCTCGGCATCTCGAGTATTCTCGCGGAGTTTCATCTCCGGCCTGTTGTCTTGCGGCATCAACGTAGTCGATTTGCGGACGCTGCCGATTCCGATCATGCGTTACGAACTGAAGCAGGGAAAGCATGGCGGTGGCGTGCACGTGCGTCAGAATCCATCGCAGTATCACATTACCGATATGATTTTCCTCGGTCCCGATGGAATGGATTTGCCCACGCGCAAGACCCGTTCCATCGAGACACTGTTTGCCCGAGAAGATTTCCGTCGTGCACCAGTCGAGCAGGTGGGGCATCTTGACTATCCGACAAGAACCGTTGAGTCTTATCGTACTGATTTTTTGAAGCACGTCGATTCCGAGGCGATAGCCGCCAAGAAGTTCAAATTAGTAATCGACTTCTCGCATGGCGGCGCATCGGAAATTTTCGGCGGGATTTTCAGTTCACTTAACACCGAACTGATTTCTCTCAATGCCTACCCTGATCCAAATCTGTTGGTAGCCGACAGCCGTCGTTCACTCAATACAATGGCCTCAATCGTAAAGTCTCTTGGCGCCGATGTCGGTATTCAACTTTCGCGCAGTGCTGAGAAGATTACTGTTGTTGATCGCAACGGCGCCGTGATAACCGATCAGTTGCTTCTGCTGATTGTGACCTCGCTTTTTCTAAGCAGTTACCAAACGCGAAAAATCGCCGTTCCGGTAATGGCGAGCATGGGCGTAGAGAAGATTGCAGAACAATACGGCGTGCAAGTTACGCGCGTACGCAGCGACCATTTGGCAATGATGCAAGCCTACAAGTCAGAGGACATCGATTTTGTTGGCGGAACACGCGGCGGATTCATGTTGTCGAGTTTCCAACTCGGTGCCGACGGTATGTTTGCCACGATTAAGTTGTTGGAAATGCTCGCAAAACAGAATGCCGACCTTGCCGAAATGCGCTCGGAGTTTGAACGCTTTCACAGTGTGGAAGAACAGGTCCCTTGCTCATGGTCCAAGAAGGGCCAAGTCATGCGCCTCTTGATGGAAAACACCGAAGGCAAGAACCGACAGCTCGTGGACGGTGCACGCTTCCAGGATGGCGACAGCTGGGTCTGGATTGCTCCGGATCGCAATGCGGCATATTTCACAGTGGTCGCAGAATCGGAAGACAAAAAGCAGGCCGAAGTGCTGGCCAAGAAGTATTGCGAGCAAGTCGTCAAGTGGCAGGAGTAAAGTAGTATCTGCGGAGACAGCAGATTTTCGCTCTATTCAATTACTTGCACATTCTTTTCGGGAATCCAGCCGAGTTTCCCTTTTGAGTTGCGGCACCAATGCCAGCCTGCGACGGACTTGATGATACTCATGCGCTCGTCCTTATCGGCCTTCAACTCAATCGAAGAGTAGACAGTATTTAGTATTCCCACGTCATCGTCGCGATCAAGATAGCTTTCCGGTATCCACGCCCCTTCGCCATCATCATTTACACACCATAGAAATTCCGGCCATTCAGTGTCGCGCTTGTCGATAATAACGCGGTCGCCTTTGGCGAAAACGACGGGAGCATACGAAGGCGGCGTGTGCTCTTTGTTGACTATGCAGATCTTCTGCGACATGGCTGATAAATAAAAAAACTGCAGCCACGTTCGTCAATGAGAAATGGACGAAAAAAAACGGCCGAGGAACTTCTCAGCCGTTCAGAAATTGCCTGTGCGGAAGTCTTTACTCTGTCGGCACCATTATCGGTTGCGTGGCATTCGCGCCAATTTCGTCATCGCGGAAAGCCTGCAATTCCTTGAGCAACTCGACCTCGAGCTGTTCCGGCGGAAACTTGCCGATGACCTTGCCTTTGCGGACAAGCGAGAGATAGTCCGCCGAACCGACGACGCCGAGATCGGCATCGCCAACTTCACCGGGACCATTGACATTGCAGCCCATCACGGCAACCTTGATCGGCTTCTTGATACCTTCAAGTACCTTCTCGACGCGGCTGATAAGTCCGAAGAGATCGGTCTGAAGTCTGCCGCAAGTTGGGCAACTGACAAGATCAGGCATATTGCTGAAGAGACCGAGCGATTGGAGAATCTTCTTGCCGACTTTCACTTCTTCGACCGGGTCGGTAGAAAGCGAGACTCGAATCGTGTCGCCAATGCCTTCGTGAAGAAGCAATCCAAATGCTACCGATGACTTGATCGTGCCGCCCATAAGGGGACCGGCTTCGGTAACGCCGAGATGAAGCGGGTAGTCTACAAGCTGGGCAATCTTCCGATATCCCTCGACCATGCCAGGGACTTCGGAGGACTTCATCGAAATGCAGATATCGTGAAAGTCCATCTCTTCAAGCAAGCGTACTTTGCGCATCGCTGATTCCACCAACGCGTCAGGGTTATAGCGCCCCATTGATTTGACGAGATCCCATTCCAGCGAACCGGTGTTGACGCCGATGCGAATCGGAATCTTGCGTTCCTTGCAGATCTCGACGACGCTTTCCATTTTGACATCATCGCCGATGTTACCAGGGTTGGTGCGAATCTTGTCTACACCTTGTTCGGCGGCAATCAAAGCCAATCTGTAATGGAAGTGAATGTCAGCGACGAGCGGGATCTTGATCTGATTCTTGATCTCGCCGAGCGATTGAGCATCTTCCTTGTTGAGTACGGCCACGCGAATGATATCGCAGCCGACATCCTCGAGGCGCTTAATCTGTGCGACCGTAGCATCGATGTCGCGAGTCTGAGTTGTGGTCATCGACTGAACTGAAACCGGGGCATCGCCGCCGACCAGCACATTGCCGACCTTGACCTGATGTGATTTTCTACGCTGTTTGTTGAACATTCTTCTTATATGGGGCAAAAGATTTGTATTCGAATAACTTTGCATCGGAATTGGCGACATCGATTCCCACGCCGGCCTGAAGCGCTTTGAGCATGCCCTCGATGGCGAAACTTGGTGTTGATGCGCCCGCCGTGATGCCAACCTTCTCGACACCTTCAAACCAACCCCAATCGATCTGGGTCGGATGGTCGACGAGATAGGCTTTGCCGCAGATCGACTCGGCGATATCGCGAAGTCGCTGCGAGTTGCCGGAGCTTTGCGAACCGATTACCAACACCAGATCAACATTCGGCGCCAATTCGTGAATGGCTGCCTGCCGGGTGTCGGTCGCGTCGCAGATGGTATTGACGATTTTGATCTCGGGATAGATTTCTTTCATCTTGTCGCAGACTTGCTGGAAGGCTTTGACGCCGCGAGTGGTCTGAGTAATTAGAGCCACCTTTCCATGTTCAAAGCGCGGTAAATGGTCGATATCCTCATACTCAGCAAGCAAGTGAATGTTGGCTTCGTCAATCCCCATCACGCCGTGTACTTCATCGTGACCCGGCTCTCCATAGAGAATCACCTGATAGCCGTCGCGAAGCAGTTCGCGCGTGAAGCTGTGTACGTTCTCGACCAAGGGACAAGTGGTATCGACGATGCGAAGTCCCTTCTGTTGGGCTTCCTCTTTCAACTTTGGGCTCAATCCGTGGGCGGATATGACCAGAGTTCCGCTTTCAATCTTGTCCAGCGTATCTTCCTGACCAACACCCTTCTTCTTGAAGAAGTCGACAACTTGACGGTTGTGGACGATTTCCTTGAGAATGGTAACTTCGCCGGAATACTCATTCTTGGCTTGAGCGGCCAAATTGATTGCCCGTTCAACACCCCAACAAAATCCCAGCTCTTTGGCGAAGAAAATCTTAATCATTGGTCTTTCTTACAATTGAATCAACGAATAGTGCGAAAAAAAGAATCGACTGAAATCAAACTTCAATCAAATTTGCGCTTTGATGCGACGCCTTGTATGAACTCCGTACCAGCGGACCAGATTCAGTATGCTTGAAGCCCATCTCATTGCCCCACTGCTTGAACTTCACAAAATCCTCTGGCGGATAGTACTTTAGAACCGGCAAATGCAGTTCCGACGGCGACAAATACTGACCGATTGTCAGGATATCGACGCCCGTATCGCAAATGTCTTGCATCGTCTGCTTGATTTCATCTTCGCGCTCGCCTACTCCGACAAATATGCCGGATTTGACCAGCTTTACTTTGCCGGAACCCTTGGCGTATTTGAGAATAGACAAACTGCGTTTATAGCCCATTCTGGGCCGGACTGTCTTGTAAAGACGCGGAACTGTCTCGATGTTGTGATTAAATATCTCCGGAGCCGCCTCTAAAATGAGGTCAACAGAAGCCTTTGCTCCCTGGAAATCGGGGACCAGCAGCTCAATCTGAATACCCGGATCATATTCACGGAGTTTGACGACTGTGGCAGCAAAGATCGCCGCACCACCGTCGTCGAGATCATCGCGAGTCACCGAAGTTATCACGACATGCTTCAGTCCAAGTTTGGCAACCGCGCTTGCAAGACGCTGTGGCTCACCGAGATCGTGGATTTTAGGCTTCCCCTTGAGGATGTCGCAAAATCCGCAACCACGGGTGCAAACATGGCCTAAAATCAGGAAAGTCGCCGTTCCCGACTCGAAGCATTCGCTCATGTTCGGGCAGGAAGCTTCCTGGCAAACGGAATGCAAACCATGTTCTTTGAGCAAACTGCGGACGCGGCGGTAGCCGGAGCCGAAGTTGGCGTTCATCATAAGCCATTTTGGCTTGGCGAGCCGCTCAGTACTCATATAAGTCTGATACGATACGAAAGGCTGTATCGTTGATCAAGAACATTTTCGGGCTAAAATGCTCGAAATTTCCCCTAAGCTTCCGATAATCAAAATGTTAGATGTTTAAACAATCTTGTCTCGATTGGGACGATAATAGGACTAAGGGACTACCATGGTAGCAGAAACTCAGACCACGACGACGAATCGGCGGAAGTTCATTCGAATTCCGTCAAGCTGCAAACTCACCACGCAGAAAATCCTCTTCAGCACAAAAGCTGACTCAGAGTCAACTGGCCAGGCGCAAAATATCGGCGCTGGCGGTGTGCTCTTCAGTGCCGGCCGCGATTACCACCGCAATGAGCTGGTGAAAATGACGATCTCTTTGCCGACTTGGAAGAAACATCACCCACAATTCTTCCGTGTGGATGAAGACGATGTGAACTCGACGATCATGGCCATTTGTCAGATCATCCGCAGTAAGCAAGTAGCGACCGGAAGTTACGAGGTTGCAGCGAAGTTTGTGGATGTCTACGAGGACGACCTGATCGGACTGAAGAGCTTCATCGAGCACGAAGCCGAGCGCATCGGAACAGTTTAGCCTAGTTTTCTCGCTGCTTCAGATTTTCGGCAGCCATCAACTCTGAGTCTTCAAGTAACTGAGGGCAAGCCGCTCGAAACGCTTTCGGGAAAGAGCAACAAGCTCGTTAGGCGCAATATTCTCAACACTGGAGACTTCTTTGACCAATTCCAAGCCAAGTAGATATCCTGCTCGGAACTTGAATACATCATTGGAGTCATTTGCCTGAAACAGCTCGGTCGGTGCATTTGAGCGGAACTTCCGCACAGCAATGTCATTTATCAAGGACCAGCTTCGTTCGCAGTTGACCCGCCAATTGGAAATCTGTTTTGCGGTCAAGAAGTCACCCCACAGCGCCACATCATCGGTACAGCCAAGTATCACTGTCGTCAGGTACGTTGCAATGCCTTCCGTTAACAGCAATCGAGCGAAATCGCGATGCTCGGGTTTTGAAGTGAAATAGAATTTCGATGAACTTTCATAATGCAGTGCATGGGCGATTTCGTGTGTAACGAATACATCTATTAGCAGATCGGTTGCATAGGACTCGACCGGAATCCAAACTACCCAGCCACTTTCACCTCGAAATGCATGCCCGTTGGTGCAGTTCTTGCCAACGAATAGCACGATGCACAGGTCGCTGGTATCGAATCCCTTTTCTTTGAACTTCCGCAGAAGTTGCGGCAGGCGCCGTGTGATCCGGGCTGATCTCGACAACAGCATGTTCACGGGAATCTTGACATCAGGATATGAGCGCTTTGCCCAAAATCGAAAATAATGTCGAAACAGCTCGGGACATTGTTCTTCATAATCGCGCCAAGCGCCGTTAGTGGCGACGGTTCGGCAGTAGAATCCGGTTAGATCAAGCAGCTTCATTCAAATATGATAATTCCCAACCTGTAAATCGACAATGACATCGACGAAGAACCTTCTGATCGCAACGAAGATTTTCCGACAGAATGCCGGACTACTTGATTTATGACTGCGATTTCCTCTTTGAAATCGAGTGTTCTCGTATATACTGACGGTTATGTTGAACCTCAATCCCGACGCGACACAGGAAGAAATTGACCAAGCCTTCATGGCAATGGCCATTCGCGAGGCGATGATCGCCGAATCCAAGGAAGAAATCCCGATTGGCGCGGTCGTTGTTTTGGACGGCAAGGTCATCGGGCGGGGGCATAATCAGAACAAGACACTAATCGACCCTACCGCGCACGCGGAGATGATTGCCATCACGGCGGCGTGTAACAAAATCCAGCTTCGATATCTCGAATCCGCGACCCTGTACGTCACAATCGAACCGTGCTCGATGTGTGCCGGCGCGATTGTCCTGGCGCGTCTGCCGCGTTTGGTGTTTGGGGCACGCGATGCCAAAGCAGGCGCTTGTGGCTCGGTTTTCAATCTTGTTCAGGATCCAAGACTAAATCATCAAGTAGAAGTCGTGGGCGGAGTGAAAGACTTCGAATGTGCGACCCTGATTACCGAGTTTTTCGAGAGTATTCGCGAAAAGCGCAGGAAAAGCGGCAATGAGCAAAATTGACGCGCGCGCCGTTCAAGGCGCAATTGCCCAAAGAGGCTTCAATATCTGCATCGGGTTACCGGCAGCTCTTTTGGCAATCGCGTTGTTGGCTCGAGCGAACCTTGAATTCCTTGAAACTCCAGTTACGGGCGCAGAGAATCTCAAGATCGCCGGGTTTGCTTTGATCACTGTAGCACTCGCGGTCCTTGCCTTCGTCTTCTTGCGAAAACGAAGCATTCTCAAATCCGAGAAGCTCATAGCCGAAATTCGCTCACATCCTGCCAATATTGCCGAAATTCTCTCGAATCAGCTCTATCCGTTGTTCTTTATAGCCGCAATTCCCGCAGCAATCGGATTAATTTTCTATTTTCTCGGCGGCGACCTTGACACGTATGTACTCATTTCCGTATTTTGTCCGGCTGGCTTAATGATACTTAAGCCGAGAGAATCGGAAATCGAGCAGTTGGAGAGCGAACTTCCGGGGAGCGAGGATTAGCACTTGGATCAGAGCGATGTTACCAGCCTTGAGACAAGACTCAAACTGCTGGGATATCTAATGTGTTTCGCAGCACCAATCGTGTTTCTTGTTCTCATCTGGACCGTCTTGGCTCCGGGTGAAAATATAGAACCGCCAGCTGGTGATGACACCGAGATGTTTATCTGGATACTCTCGGCAATGTCAATCGCCGAACCGGTGATCGGGTACGTGCTGCGCAAGCGTCAGCTCAATGCTGATGCAGTAGCCGCCCGAAGCGTACAGGGCAATGTCTCGCAGGGCATCTTTGTCGGACATCTGGTAGGTTATGCTTTCGCAATTTGTCCCGCGGTGTTCGGGATGGTGATATTTCTGGTGACGCACAACGCAACTCTTGCGAGCGTCTTGATTTGCATTTCGCCAATTGCGTATCTGTTCTTTCGACCTACCGAGAGCACAGTTCGCGATTTGGCTCGTGATGCTGAAGCCAAACTAGCGATACCAAGATAGCTTAGCCTGGCAACATCACGGTAGTCTAGCCCCTTGTGGGCGTTCGTTCTTTGAAGATTTTGGAGAGGTGGCTGAGTGGTCGATAGCGGCGGTCTCGAAAACCGTTATACCCGCGAGGGTATCCAGGGTTCGAATCCCTGCCTCTCCGATTTTTATTGGTGGTACTAAGAGTTCCACATTTTGCTTCGCTCTGGGTGGGGTACCTACCAAAAACGCCATGAGAAAGTCATATTGCCATATCTGGTGGATCATGAGCATCTTTTCACTTCTATTTGGCGGCTGCAGCAAGCAGCCCAAAGTCAGTTTCGAAATCAGTGAAATGGAATTGCTCGTGGAAGGTTGGAACGATTCAGAGCTAAGGCAGATCATCGGCGATTTTCAGCAGATGTATAGTTACCAGCTGCCCAAGAACTTCTCTACCGAGATTCACGCAAGTTCGGGATGGGTTCGGCGGGTCAGATTTCCAGCTGGTATTGAGCCACGCTTGTTCTGTTACCTCATAAATTACACAACATATCCGAATGGGTTTGATCTGAAGTCGCGAACAATCCTCAATGCGGGCAGGGCAACAGTGGCTTCCGACTTTCTTCCGTCCGATCAAAGCGTTATTGGAGAGAGCATTCTGCTTTATGTTCCGACTGACGACAAAGACTTTGACGTAGTCTTTGCGCAGGTAAAGGGGCAGAGTTATAAGTATCCATTTTCATCGGATCGTTGGCAGCGAGTAGAAGATGCACGTGTACCCGCAGGGCTGAGCAGGCTGCAATCTGCTATCTAACGTATCCTCGGTCGGCAGTGATTCTCTGGATATTCGATAGACTCTACTGGTTGAGCCAAAAGTCCCACCCTGCGCTTCGCTTCGGGTGGGGTACCGGCCTTTCTGAATCTGCACTTATCGCGAATAGACCTTGGCGTTGTCGGTAAACTGTTGATTGAGGTCGGTGCTGTTTGGGAAGACTTCGACTTTCAAATGGAGGCTGTCGAGTAGCTGTACCAGCATGATGCCGAAGTAACCAAATTCGGTGTAGTTCAAGTGGTAGACGACGCGACCGCTTTGCAGAGTCACATCGGTAAAGGCGGGGTCTGTTGGTGAAGGTTTGAACTTGCCCGGTGTGGAGACAGTGCCGCCGATTGAGATTCGCATTTCTTCCGGTTCATTCGAGTCGGGGCAGAAGGCAAGATGCTTGGGCCAGGCGGGCGGCATCATCGATTCGGCCACCTCGACGCTCTCGTGGAACCAGTTACCGATGAGTGTGCCGGGAACGTCATAATCGATCTTGCCGTCTTTGTCGACTGCGTTTCGGCGTACCATAGCATAGAGTTGCGAACGAAGCGGCTCAGAGAAGTACTTGTAAGGCGAATCTGTATACAGTGTCTGCCAGCCATAGCGAAGGGGATTGACAAATCCGGTCAACGCGGCCTGCTCATTGACCACGCCAAGGTCGATAGCGATTCCACGGCTCTCACCAATGATTTGTCCGGCAGTAACTATGGAGCCGACTTTGATCGCAGAGTCAAGGACCACGTGGTCAAGATAGTAAAGCACCCATTTGTTCATCCTCAGCATGATCTTGGCATCGGCATCGCGGCCATCGCCTTGTAATATCCAAGTCACGACACCTGAGCCCGGTGCATAAACAGGCAGAATCTCGGCTGGATAGATCGGCTGTTGACCATATGTCCAACTGGTATAGAAATACACATGATCAGTCGGAATCGTATGACCCGATGGATTCATTGCACCGAGCGGCTCAAGGTCGGTGATCTTGTCGATAGCGACCGGCGAAACGGTGAAGATGGCCGGGTCGGTGTTTTCTTCGTATGGCGATTTTGGCTCGGTCGATTTGTCTTCGCCGCATGAGCCAATGGTGAGGCAAACGGCGAACAAAGCACAAAACAGCGCTGAACCAGTAGTAGCCTTTAGAGAGTTCGATTTCATAGTCTCTGAATTTATCGGCAGGTAAGCCGCTGTTCTTAAAGCGGACGGAATGCGGCTAATAGGCGCTGGCTTGATTCAACAACGCAATATCGGCATCGCTCAAGACGAGTCGGGTTGCAGCAATCAAGTCATCGAGTTGCTCGATAGTTGTGGCGCTGGCGATTGGCGCAGTGATACTTGGACGTGCAATCAGCCAGGCGATAGCGAGCCTGCCTGGTGTAGAGCCAAGCTTCTCGGCCAGGTTGTCGAGCGCCGCAAGAATACGAAATCCACGATCATCAAGAAATTTCGCAACACCCTTCCCGCGCGGGCTTTTGGAGAGGTCAGCCTCGGAGCGGTACTTGCCGGTTAGGAAACCTCGTGCGAGCGAAAAATATGGTATGACGCCCAGATCGCGCTTGAGACAGAGCTGTTCGAGATTGGTTTCGAAGTCTGCTCGCTCGTAGAGATTGTAACACGGTTGGAGGCATTGGTAGAGCGGCCAGGAATGTTGCTCGCTGATAGTCAATGACTCGCTCAGTCGTTCGGCAGTGTAGTTTGACGCGCCAATGATGCGAACCTTGCCTTGTGCCACAAGCTGTGAGAATGCTTCGAGGGTTTCATCAATGGGTGTATCTTTGTCGTCGGTGTGTGATTGGTACAAATCGATGTAGTCGGTTTGCAGTCGCTTCAGGGATTCATCGACGGAACGCAAGATGTGAACCTTCGAAAGACCTTTCCGATCCGACTCCATTTCCATACCGACTTTTGTAGCAATGATGATCTTGTCGCGATTGCCGCGCGCTTTTTGCCATTTGCCGATAATCGTCTCCGATTCGCCGCCGACGTGTCCCGGTTTCCAGCGGGAGTAGACATCGGCAGTGTCAATCAAATTGAATCCAGCCCCGACGAAACGATCGAGAATCTCAAACGATGTTGGTTCGTCGATTGTCCAGCCGAAGACATTGCCGCCAAGTGCCAAAGGTGCGACTTCGAGTTCGGACTTCCCGATCTTTCGTTTTTGCATTGATGCTCCCTGATTCTTCTCAGACGCGGTAATTGTCGGCGCGCCAGTTGGTGATAGCTTTCTTGATGTCGACGCTCGACATATCCTCGCTGGCGGCACGCATGGCAAGCTTGACAAATTCACCATCGGAGGCAAAACGCAATGCGATGACCTGGCGCATGGTGAGTCGGGAGTCAAGCATCCTTCCGGTCATTACGAAGTGACGAAGGTTTTCTTCGGCCCGGATGGCGCGGTCTTGTGCCTTGAGAGCAAATGAACGAGCATAGAAGAACAGCATCAACAAGGAGACAAACACGACGACTAATAGTGAAGCAGAGTAGAGCCTTGTGTGGTCGTCAAGTGAATGGTAAAGGTTGACGGATGCGCCGATAAGCGAGAGAAATAGCATTCCAAACAGGACGATATGGAAACCCGGGACATAGCGGGCGTGATTAGAGAAATTTTGTTCCGACAATTGAACTTCCTTTCCGAAGACAACGGTGACTAAACTCCAATTTGCCGCAAATCGAGGCAATAAGCAAGCACTCAGAATGACACATGACAAATTGAAGAAGTGGTAAAGCTCGCCAGCTAAAGAAAGTGAGTGAGGCGAATTCTATTTGCGAGCTATCAGTACTGTACCGGCAATGATCATGAGGCAGCCGGCAATCATTGGAAGTGTCACCGATTCATGCAGGAAAATGACTCCCCAGAGCATACCGAAGGCGGGCATCAGGAATGTGACGCTGAGAGCTTTGGTTGGGCCGACATCACTGACAAGGCGGTAGTAGAGCACATAGGCGATTGATCCGCAAAGAACCGCAAGGATGATGGTGTAGATTACTATTCTCGAATTGATCTCACCGGTCGGAGGGAACAACAATGCGAGAGGCAGGAGTGCGAGTCCGGCCATGATCTGACTGCCGCCGGAAATCGCCATTGGCTTGATTTTGGATGCCTTCTTCTTGGTATAAATTCCCGCCAGACCATAACACATGGGCGCGGCGAGACAGGCTGCTAATGACCAGCCGAACATGGCGTCGACCTGCGCACCGCCGACTTTGCTGACCAAGGCAACTCCAACGGCTCCGGAAATCAGGCCGGCTATCTTACGAAGAGTGAGTTTATCGTTTAGCCAGATCGCCGAAAAGACCGCGCCGAATAGTGGCGAGGTTGAATTGAAGATGACTGAGTATGACGCTGGAATGTGTTGGGCTGCGAAGGCGTAAAGTGAAAATGGAATGCTGGAATTGACGACTCCGATGATGGCATATTGTTTCCAGTTCTCGCGCCAGGCAAGGTCAAAGCGGATAACGGCGAAATAAGCCAACATTGCCACACCGGCGATCAGCAAACGTGAATCTGCCGTCGTGATAGCGCCGAGGACAGGGGCGAGGACACGCATGAATATGAAAGAGCTTCCCCAGATTGCGGCAAGGAGTATCAAGCGGGTTATGTCAGCAGGTCGCATGAGGATATTCCCTTCTAGAAATCAGCGCCAGAAAGATAACCTTAGCGTGAGGATTCTCTACCGATTTTCGAGAAAGGAATTCTGAGATACAGACGGCGTGGGTTAACCGATCAATAGCTTCTGGAATCCGGGGAGGCCCCGCAACGGCGCGAAATGTTCGGCCACCATTAGGAGCGGTCGCGAAATGTAGGACGGCACGCCGAGGAGGAACTTCAGTTGTTCGATTGCCTGGTCGGTGCGGCCAAGCATCGTCAAAGCGATTGCGAAGGTTTCCATGTAAACAATACTGAAGACGTGGTCGCGGTCATGTGGAAACAACTCCAGCGCTTTTTCACAGTGACTAATCGACTTGTCTGCCTGACCAAGTCCGGCGTAGGCTATGCCCAAATTAGCGAGATAGCGGGCGTCATCGGGGCTGGTTTTGAGTTTGGATTCGAGCATTACGCGTGCGGATTCGAAATATGATCTTGCCTCTGATTCACGTCCGAGGCGCTGCGCCAACCGGCCTTTGTTTATGAAGTACAGCTCCATTTCAACTTCGTCGATGGCGAGTCTATCCATCGCCTTCTGGACATCGCGATCGCAGTATTCGACAAAGACATCGAGCAGCATAAATTCCATGACCATCTCGCCGGGCGGCACACGTGATTCGGCCTCACGGAATATCTGTGCTGCTGCGGCGACGTTGCCGTCGCGCAAAAGAATCGTTTGGGCTTTTCGAGCGTAAATATCTATCCAATCAGGCACGAGCCAAATGGCGCGGTCAAATTGTATCAACGCCGCGTCATACTGCCGCAAAAGCATTAGCGTATTGCCGAGTTCTGAAGCAAGCAACGACGATTTGGGGTCGAGTTCGGCTGCTTTGCGTATATTGCGAAGGGCTTCGTTCCAGAACCCGAGCCGCCGCTGGATAAATCCAGTTGCGGCCAATAGACTGCTGTCATTAGGACGGCTCTTACCGGCGACAACAAATTGCTCAAGCGCCAACATGTATTCTTTGCAGCCATAGTAATAGTAGTACCCCATTGCCAGATTGGTCTCAGCTAACTGCGGCGCCACGCGAACTGCAGCATCTACCGACAATTTGGCGCGGGCAATACGTGCCTGTGTCCGGTCATGGAAGAACCAATACATACTGAGGTTTGCCTGGCTCAATTTCACGTGAGCTAATGCGAAATCAGGATCGAGCTCGACAGCCTTTTCGTACATCTCGATGGCCTTGCTGATGTCGGCTGGCTGAGTGCTGCGAGGATAGAATTCATTTCCGCGGAGATAGAAGTCGTAGGCTTCGAGATTCGTTGTAGGAATGCGCGAGAGACTATCCAATTCAGGAGTTGCCAATGCAACACCGAGCGCCTTGGTGATCTCCGATGCCAACTCCGATTGGAGCACAAAAATCTGGTCGAGAACACGATCGTATGATTCCGCCCAGAGATATGATTCATCTTTAGTGTCGACAAGCTTGCAGCTTAGTCGAAACCGAGAAGGTGTCTGGCTGTTGTCCCAGCGGATCGTTGCGGTCAGCAAGAACTCTACTCCCAGCTCGCCCGCAATTTCGACAAGACTCTTATTCTTGTCGCGAAACTGGCGCGCGCTGTTGTTGGAGATGACCTTGAGCAGCTTGATTTTGGCGAGGCTGGTGGTGATTTCATCCGTGATACCATCAGCAAAGTAATCGTGCTCGGTCGGACCAAGATTCTCGAAGGGAAGAATTGCGATGGCTTTCTTGAGTCCAACGGAAGTGCGAGTTACAGTACTGGATTCCAAGCCTGCTGACGGCATCGGTAGAGGCGCCGATGCAACGTTTGGAAATTGCGATGGCTGCGGCTCGGCACGTTTCATGACAAGCCGAAGTTCCCGGGCGAGGTCTTCCACATTCTGGTAGCGCAAAGCGGGATCTTTTTGAAGTGCGCGATCAACAATTGCGCTAATCTTCTCTCCAACCTCAGGGGTGAGTTGCAGAAGCGGAACGTGAATCTGCTGAAGGATTGCCAGTAACGTGGCGATTTCGGAATCCTTCTTAAATGGAGTCTGCCCTGAAAGCATCTCATAGATGACAACTCCGAGCGAGAAGATGTCGGAACGTTGGTCGACTTCAACGCCTTGGGCCTGCTCTGGCGACATGTAGGCAATTGTACCAAGTCGAACGCCAGTGCTGGTCAAACCGGAAACGCTTTGAAGCTTGGCGAGACCGAAGTCGAGGATTTTGACTTTGCCTTTGCCACTGACAAGTATATTTGCCGGTTTGATATCGCGGTGAACGATACTGCGTTCGTGAGCGGCGACAAGGCCGTCGCAGACTTGCAAGATCAAGTCGATGCAATTTTCCAGTGGTAGTCGCTGAGCTTTGATTAGGTCTTTGAGCGGCACACCTTCAACAAGCTCCATAGCGATGAATTGTCTTCCCTCGCTTTCGTCAACTTCGTAGATGGTGACAATGTTGTTGTGGTTTAGCGCGGCAGCGGTTTGAGCCTCGCGAATGAAGCGCGCTTTGGTCTCCGGATCTTCGGCCAGTGTGGGCGGTAGTAGTTTGATTGCGACATTGCGCTGTAGTTTCGGGTCGAATGCAAGATAAACCTCTCCCATACCACCAGCGCCGATTTTTTCAATAACGCGATATCTGCCGACGGTTGCGATCTTGCCGTCGTTTCGGCTTACTTTGGTTTTTTCGAGGTTATCTTGTTCTTCAGAATCGCTCATGGCAATTTGTCGGGGCCATTCATTTCTACGGGTTCAATTCGCACTGCTAACGGTCTGAGGATAGCAAATACTGTGAAATCTGACAATCAAAATGCAGAAGAGCCGGTCGCAACAATGCGATCGGCTCTCCAGCGTTGAATCGACTGTGTTCAAATCATGGCGACTGGAAGATGTATCGAATCAACCAGATCGCATCCGAGACATTAACGAAGCCGTTGCCATCAGCATCTCCGCCGCAAGCGGTGACCGGTTCGGGGCCACCAAGGAAGATGAAGCTGATGATATAAACGGCGTCAGAAATATTGGCATTGCCGCTGCCGTCGGCATCGCCGGCACGGCACGAAGTAAACTCTTGCCAGAACCCCTGGTAGACGCGGTAGTTGGATGACGAAACGGTGCCAATGGCGGTCTGTACCACCGTACCATGAAGCGTCTTCCCGTCAGAGTATGTGCTTTGGGTACCGCCGGTCGATACCACATGCCACTTGATCGTGTAGTCGTCCCCCAACAAAGTGGAAGAGAGCATCACGACTATCAACAGTGCCACTCTAACAATCACTCGGACCTTTGTCATAAGTTACCTCCGATTTCGGTCCGTTATTGTTTGTTCTTTTCGGCAACGACTTGCTGCAGAAGTGATCTCAGTTCGTTGATCTCGGTCTTGAGTCTCGCAATCTCACTATTCGAGCCGTTTTCAGTTGTTGACAGCACTGTTCTTGATGCTGCCTTGCTAACTCCGACTGTGCTCGTGACAGCAGTCGTGGGCGCCGCGGTCGTAGATGTGGAGCTAACGTCGCCATATGCCGTCGGTATGAAGACCAGGGTCAGTGTTTTATCGGAAGCTGTGAATTCAGCATCACCGGCAGTACGTTCGGCTACGAGGAAAAATGTCGAAGCACCGGCTTCGACCGCGAAGACTTTTTGGAGACTTATTACATTTTTCGCCTGCAAGAATGGTTCAATACCACGAATCAGCCAGCTCTTGCGCTGATCGTCGGGTTGTTCGGTCTCATTGGCAACGACGCCAAATTCCGCTGCATAAGTCGGAATAGTACCGGGCGCCACTGCCGTGATATCTGATCCGGTCAGATCGAATGAAGCTTCACAGGAGCCCAATACGAGGACATAGCCATCGCTCGGGCAATCGATAGTCTGTTGAGCAAGCACCACCGGTGTGTTACCAATAGTGGTTGTTACATCGCTATCTTCAACTTGCGCTGCGCCGGAGCTCATTGCCGCAGTGCATTGACGGCTGTCGTCGCCGGAGAATTGTACACAGGGAGCGAAGACCTCGGTCTCGCTCGCCCAGAACTTGATGCTGTCTTGTTCGTCGAAGATCTCGTAGCGGAGCTGTTCGATGTCGCCATCTTTTGTGCCGGTTGATGGCTGCAATCCGATCGTTCCGGAGATCACGCCGCCGCGGGCACCATCGAGGGTTTCAACTCTGGTTGAGTAACCGACCGACACCAATCTGGTGCGCGGTTCGCCTTCCGGGTCAGTTCCGATTTGGATGCCAAGATAGCTGGCAGATGAATCGAATACTTCGGGTTCAATTTGGATATTGTCGCCAAGAATGACGTTGAAGAGTCCGTTGGTGACATCGACCAGGAGTGTCTCTTCCCATTTCAGATTAGCGATGTCGCTTTGAATAGGATGGTTCCAAATGCGAAATGTCATCTGCACGCCGGTGGCGTTCATTGGCTGGCCATTTGCATCCGTCAACAACCCTTGATAGTTGAGACGTGATGGCGTAACGCCGCTGTACGCAGTAGCACCAAGACACAAGATGAATGCGGCAAGCATCATCAACAAACCGAATCGACTGGTCATACGCTCTCCTTAATTAAAACTGCTGCTCGTGTCAGCCGTGCAATGGTGCAGTGATCGGCTTGCCCATATCAGCGTTTGGCAAGTTTCACATCGGCTAATCAAGCGGCTCGGGTTTTGGGGTTGTTACAGGCAATGAAACGAAAAGGCGCTTAAAAGCAAGTAAAAATGAAGTTTGTGGACAGACAAACACCACTATCGTGATTGTTAATTTTTTGTTAGGACAAACCACGACGATGTTAGAATTTGTGCGCCACAATCATCGGTACTGAAACTGGATTTGATCATCAGAACATTCGATCACAAAGTTGGTGTCTGTCGGGGTTTTGCCGTCGAGGATCGGCAACTACGGGTTTTCGAGTATCCTATTTTGTATCAAGCTCTTAACAAATCAGGCGCCCGACAATTGTCGAGCGCCTGATCTTCAGGAAGGCGATTGCAAACGCCTTTACGGATGGGTGTTATTCACAGTTCTGCGACCATTGACCGCGGAAGTAACCGTGTTTTGCGGCGCGGTCATTATTGCCATTTCCGGGACGTTCTCTCGCGACCCAGTTGGCATCAAATTCACCAACAGCGACAGCTTCGCGATTGAAGATGTCTCCCGACAACCAGCCTTTGTCAGTCGCGCTCGGATCATCATCAGTACCGTATCCCCATTCTCCCTTGAGGAAGCCACGGAAGAGGCCAGCTACTGAGATCCACTTGCCGAAGAGCACCTGAACGTCATCTTCACGGTTACCGAAGTGCCCGCGCACATGACCCAACATCAGGCCATCTTCGGAGATCCACCGGCCGACGAAAGTGCCCTGTCCGCGTACTGATGCCGGACGAATCCATCTTCCTTCGAGATAGCCCTCGCCGCAAGCAAGGCGCTCGATCTTAAATCCATTAACTGAGAACTGGTTACTGCCGACGTCAGTTACGGTGCTAATTGACGCCAGTTCGGACATAGTGAAAGTCTGGGTGATAGGTCCGGACGTGAAGGTCAGAGTGTTCTCGGTATCAAAAACGGAAGGGGTTGGATCATAGATGTAAACGAGCATTCCATCAAAACTCGGACGGGTCTTGCTTTCGAACTCGAGAACAGTACGCGATAGACGCGGACGAACGATAAAGTCGCCGGCTTCAAAGCGGATCAGGCGGACGGCAACAATTGCGCCGCGTTCTAGAGTCAGTGAGCCGGACCAATCGGTGACGGCAACTTCAGTGGAATCGAGTTCAAGGTGTCCCCAAAGGAATTCGACCGAATAGACGCCGATGTCAAGAAGCTTGGTGATTGAATCGACATCGGGATTCAACATGATCGGATCGTTTGCCTCAGCGCTGCCTTCGAGGCTGGCAATATCGGGATCGCCGAATGCAGGTTGCTCGTCAGTTGCTTTGTAACCGCCGAAGTTATCGGTCAGATTGATTGACTCATCGTCGCCTTGTTCGGGAGTGACGTTATTGTCGCTGCAGCCGATTAGGCCAACTACCAACAACGCGAGTACTCCGAATAGCAGGATTCTGATTTTGGACTTCATAATTTCTCCTTCATTTAGGTCTGATCTGCAATGATCTCTTACTGAGGGTATAGTCAAATGTCGTGCCAACTTTCGCAGGGAGGTCGAGACAAGAGACAACCATTTGCCGTAACGCGGCTTAGACCCCTTGTGTAAATGTCTCAAGCAATCGACATTGATGACGACTATTTGTCGATGCGTACCACATGGTACATCGAAGTACGATCTCGAACCACGAGGTACGAAATCCGAGGGCACAAATGTGTAACAATCAGGCGGCAGTTATAAGCAATGATCGGTGACAATCGCAAACTCGTTTCCATACTTATTATTGCTCTCCTTCTGTTGCTGGTGGCGGGATTCAACATTGCGCTATACTTATTGTACACGCGCTCGCTGGATACACTTGATCGTTCGCTCGGCGACCGTCTTCTGTCGGTCGGACGCGCAATCGCGCCGGAAATCGAAGGCGTACTGCAATACGAAACGCCGGAAGATCCTTTGTCTTTGGCGACAGTGGTCAGGCTCCAGGATTATCTTGTTCGAATTCGGGATTCGGATGCGTTGTCTGCCATATATCTTCTCGATGCAGAGCATCGTGATATGCTCTCACTGGATGATTCAATCTCAAATGTGCAGTTGTTCTTGCCGTTGCACATCGAGGGGTTGAGCCGCGCCGCTTTGGGCAATGCCGGAGTCTCCGAGTTGAATCGTGCCGGCAACCGCTACTTCAAGTCGGCGTATCAGCCGGTCGGCGAGGATCCGGTCTATGGCGTACTATTGATCGAAAGCAATTTTGAATTCTTCACGGAGTTCGAAGACTTCAAGCAGTATATGATTGTTGTCAACGCGGCGGCGATTGGGTTTCTGTTATTTGTTTCTATAGTAGTCGTCATACTAAATCGCAGACTCATACAAGCGGAGAAGATGTTGGTGTCGCAAGCGGCTCTTTCGCAAATGGGTCAAATGGCGGCGGTAATCGCGCATGAGGTGCGCAATCCGCTGGCGATTATCAAGGCGACCGCTGAACGATTGAAAAAGAAGTACGCTTCTGGTGAATCGAGCGATGCGCAGCTATTTGATTTCATTCCCGAAGAGGTAGACCGGCTCAACACGATTACAACGCACTATCTTCAATTTGCATCGCCGATTGATGCCCCAGGTAAGGTACAGAACCTCAGTGAGGTAGTGGAATCAGTTGTCCAAGGAATGAGCAAAGAGTTTGAGCAGAAGGGCGTAAAGCTGCACGCGGATTGCGAGTCATCAATAACAAGTTGCAAGGTCGACTCACAGAAGGTTCGCCAGATACTTGTGAACTTGATGAAGAACGCACTCGATGTTTCGCCTGAAGGTGCAACTGTCAATGTGACGGCGGGCACGGCACGTTCGGGAATACTGTCGATCACAATCAGCGATACAGGCGCTGGCATCGAGAAGAAAGTGATGAAGCACATTTTTGATCCATTCTTCACAACCAAATCGCAGGGAACGGGGCTCGGGCTCTTTGTTGTGAAGCGTTTGGTCGATAATATGAAAGGCGAAATTCGTATCAACTCTCAAGTGGGAGTTGGGACATCAGTAACAGTAACTTTCCCGGAACGGATTGATGGCGAAGATTCTCGTAGTTGATGATGAAGCCAAAATGGCGATGCTGGTTGCTTCCACACTGGAGGATGCCGGTCACACAGTCACAGTACACAATTCAGGCGACCTTGCGATTAAGGCGCTTAACGGCGGATCGTACGATCTCGTGATTTCCGATCTCCGAATGTCCCCGCCGGATGGGTTGGAGATTCTCAAGCAGGCGAGTCAAATCGCGCCGGATACCGGTGTCATCTTGATGACGGCTTACGCAACAGCAGAGTCAGCAGTTATGGCGATGAAGAATGGAGCGTATGATTACTTGATCAAACCGTTCTCATTGGACGAACTGACAATATTGGTTGACCGCTTTCTGGACAATCGGCGAATCAAGGTACTCAATGAGCAGTTTGTCGCCGACTATGAGCAGTTTGCAGTTGGAGAGTTTGTCGGCAAGTCGGCAGGCGTCAAACAACTTTTTGAGATGATAGACAAGGTCGCCAAGCGGGAATCCACGGTGCTTCTGCTTGGTGAATCAGGTACCGGCAAGGAACTGGTCGCCAATATGATTCATAAGCGGTCGCCGCGCCAATCGGGACCGTTTATTGCACTTAACTGCGCCGCACTGAGCGAGACATTGTTGGAGTCAGAACTGTTTGGCCATGAAAAAGGCGCATTCACCGGCGCGGTGAAACGCAAGCCTGGGCGATTCGAGCTGGCACAGGGAGGGACTCTGTTCCTCGATGAAATCGGCGAAATCTCACAATCGATGCAGGCCAAACTGCTGCGTGTGCTGGAACTGGGGCAATTCGTGCGTGTCGGCGGGACAGAGACCTTACGTTCCGATGCTCGCATAATTGCTGCAACGAATCGAGACCTTAAGGCGCTGATGGAGAACGGGTCGTTTCGCGAAGATTTGTTCTTCAGGTTGAGTGTCTTTCCTATGGCAATTCCGCCGTTACGCGAGAGGCAGGATGACATTGTGCCGTTGGCAGAGTACTTTCTTAAGCGTCATAGCTATACTCATGGCGGATTGTCTAACGACTGCGTGGAAACACTCAAGCGCTATGCATACCCCGGCAATGTTCGGGAATTGAAAAACATCATCGAGCGTGCCGTGATACTCGCCGATGGTGAACCTTTGAGTCCGGATCTGCTTGGAATTCAGGCTGACGAACAAGTGTTGGAACACGAGCCGGGCGGGATAAATGACACTGAACGCAGGATGATTGTGGATGCGCTTAATCAAAGCGGCGGCAGGAAGACAGTCGCGGCGGAGAAGCTCAAGATTACACGCAGGCGTCTGTACTCGCGAATGAAGATCTACGGCATCAATTCTGGACCGGATGGTACATATAAATGAACCTAATGGTACACTCCGGCCGTGCGTTTTTGTCAGGGTTGGAAGGTGCAGTTTCCGGTGTTTCTAACATCCTCAAAATGAACGCCTTAGGAAAACTCGTGAAATCCGCAATTCCGGCACGGATTTTGAGAATATCCAATTCGAGGATATTATGAAGAGAAGCTTACGAGAAATGAAAATACAATCGACCATGTGGATAGCCGTCACCGTTTTGCTCTTTTCGATAGCGGTCTTGAGCGGTAGTGCCTACGGACAGGTTCTTGACCGGGATCGCGTGAAGCAGGAGATTGAGCAGACTGACAATATCATTGAGCAAGCGCGTAAGTCAGTCGACCAATCGCGAGACCAGAAGACGACAGCATTGTTGCGTCAGGCTGAGCAATCCCAAGATCGGGCATTAGAGCTTCTCGAGAGAGGACGTCTGGCATTGGCGTTGCAGTCGACACTGCGAGCGCGGGAAGCGGCAAGGCGCTGCATCGGCTCAATGGTGCGTTCTGATGAAGATCGCTCGTTGGTTGAACAGCAGCTTGACCGTACAGACGAACTAATTGAACAGATTCGTGCGGTCGCGCAAAGCGGTGAAACTCCGATTCTTGATCTGCGATTGCAGGAGGCTCAGCGGCTTCAGGACCGGGCGCGTGATTTCTTCAGCGAAAATAATCTTCGTCAATCATTGCAGTTTACTCGCCGTGCGCAGGATATCTGTCGCAACCTTACCGAGTATGTGGGCGGAGGCGAACGGCGGAGGGAAAATCTTCGACTCAACCTCGATCGGGCACAGGACTTCGTTTCGGACAATTCAGAAACTATGAATTCCTGCAAGGATGAATCGGCAAAGAGGCTTTTCGATTCCGGTGAGGAGCAGATTGACAAGGCGGATCAAGCATACGAGTCTGGCAGTTTCGAAGAGTCGATTCGTTTGCTGGCAAGCGGAGTCACCCGAGTGCGACGCGCCGTGCAGATGTGTGGAGAATCAGGTGCGATAACCGATTCCGAGCGTGCCATCGCTACGGCTCAATCGCAACTCGAGCGATTGCGTGAGCGCGCGCAGGAAACCGGCAGTCACGATGCTGACAAACTGCTTGATGAGGCCACCGAGAAACTGGATCAGGCACGCACTTTGCACGAACGCGGCGAGGAGCAGCGTGCTCTGGTAATAGTGCGCGTCGTTATCGAACTCAACCAACAGGCTGCCAGGATTCTCGGAGCCTGGTAGATGCAGGATATTTTTGCTAAGCGGAGTCTCTTCAGCGCTGCGCCGAAGAGACTTTTTCTTTTCTTAGTTCTTGTTTTCATTTCAGTGCCGGTTTATGCCGGAAGTTGGGAATGGAAAGGAAAGGCGGGGCTAAACTACGATTTCATTTCGCAGGATTATTATCTTCGCGATATCGACACACTTGGAATCAGCGACGATTCGTTGGCGGAGTTGCGAAGCTACTCTGATCGGTTGGACGAAAGGGGTGTAAATCTCCGTCTCGAACTTCAGCGAAAAGGTCCCGCGAAGGTCGTCTTTACGAACAACACTTTCCTTTCTGACGAGAAGCTTCGCAATCAGATCAACTTCAGAATTGAATGGGGTGCTTGGAAGCTCACCTCGGATGCCGAGTTCAAGTCATATGCCGGTTCAGATGATTTCAACATCTATGACAGCCGCTTCCAAAACAGTTCGCGACTCGGATTTGCATTTTTCAAGAACGAAGACTGGGAGGCGGAAATCTCTCAAGAGTTTGAGTACACAGGATACGACAACCGCTCAGAGTCGGTTTATGGATACCGCCAGCATGAATCACGGGTGCGGATAACCCGCAACATTGCGGATTTCTCGGCATTGGAGTTTGCGCTGCGATACGACAGACGCGACAGCTATGATTCGTCGTTGCTCGACTTTAGCAAGGGCATTGCTGAAATTGGATTGGACTACATTGGTGCCTCGCGGTCGATTCAATCACGAATCTATCTGGAAAGAAAGAGCTACTCGTGGGACAGCTCAGATGACAATTACTACTTCTTCGGACCATACTTCGATGCTTCATTCTCAGTTGCAGAGCAATTAGAGCTCTCACCCCAGTTGGAAGTGCAATACTATGATTTTGATGTTCAGGGGCTCGCGACATTCTCACACTGGCGCGTGATGACGCAAATGGAGTTGGATTATCGCTACAATCTTCTGTCAACATTCAGCATTGGTATTGCGCGCGAGCGCTTTCAGGCAGCTGATTCTATTTACAACGAACAAGATTATCAGGCAACAAAACTGCTCGCCGGATATGAGAATCTCTCTTCGCGGAAATATTCATTCAGTCTGGACAGTCAACTTGGATGGCGCAACTACCTGAACAATGATTCTGAATTCTATACTGACCACTGGTTCGTGAATCTGGATTTGCTTGCGGATCTCAATCTGTCGGACCGGATACGTTTTTCCGTAGTCGGTGGTTCGAGTTTTGAATACCACGACGATAAAGAAGATGATGTATTTCTGTACTTGCTGAGTGGTAATCTGACTTATCAGTTCAAATAGGGTTTTCGCTTCTTCCGCATATCTACAGATATCCCCTAAATGAAAACGGCAGGGTCTTCACCCTGCCGTTAACTCACTAAGCGATTCTGAATAATGAGATCGTGTTATTCAACCCCATGGCACTTTTTGTACTTCTTGCCTGAACCACAGGGACAAGGGTCATTGCGGCCAACCTTAGGCATGTCGCGTACAATCGGTTTTACTTTGGATGGCATCGCCTCCTCCGGTTGCTCGGCTTGCGGGGCGACTGACTGCATTCCGGAGATGCTTTCGTGGACCGAAGTCAAACGCGCTTGTTGTTGCTGACGACGTTGCTGAACCTGCGAGCGATCGACCGGCTGAAGCTTGAACACCAAGCTGACAGCATTGCGGTCAATGCGACCAAGCAAGGCTTCAAACATACTGAAAGCTTCTTTCTTGTACTCGATCAACGGATCGCGCTGGCCGTAAGCCCGCAACCCAATTCCCGACTTGAGCTGATCCATCTCGTAGAGATGTTCCTTCCACTCAGTGTCGATTGTCGTTAAGAGCGCAAATCGCTCGAGTTGACGCATCACATCAGGGCCGTGGAATGCTTCTTTGTTGTGATAATGCTGAATCGCCATCTCGCCGAGCTTTTCCGCCAGTCCTTGGCGGGTCAATTCCAACAGCTCCTTTGAACGCGGATCGAATGTAAGCAGAAACGAGTTTTGGCAAGCCAGGAGCATATTGCTCAAGTCAATCGTATCCTCATCCTCGCCCTTGGTCGAGTTCTCGATGACGATTGCATCAGCGGTCTGCACGATCATCTCTTCGATTTCTTCGCGGTGATCGAGTTTGTCAATAATCGAATTGCGCCGATCGTAGACTGCGGTGCGCTGACTGTTCATCACATCGTCGTATTGCAGCGTGTGTTTGCGGATGGAGAAGTTCTGTGTCTCGATTCGCTTTTGCGCGCGTTCAATGGCCTTGGTGACCATGCCATGAGCGATAACTTCGCCTTCCTGAACTCCGAGCTTATCCATGATCGTTGCTATACGATCGCTGCCGAAGAGACGCATCAAGTCATCCTCAAGTGAGAGGAAGAATCGTGAAGCACCGAAGTCTCCCTGTCGACCGGCACGACCGCGCAACTGGCGATCGATACGGCGGGATTCGTGACGTTCAGTGCCGATGATGTGCAAACCAAACGGCTCTTCGTCGTCGGCAAGCTTCAGTCCTTCGACGGCATTGATATGCTTTATCATATCTTTGACTTCATCGGTGATGACTTCGCGTTTGACGGCGTGCTTTTCCAATTTGATGTCGGTACCACGACCGGCCATGTTGGTAGCAATAGTCACACCACCGGCACGACCGGCATCTCGGACGATTTCGGCTTCCTGCTGATGGTATTTGGCATTGAGCACATTGTGCGGAATCTTCTCGCGTTTGAGCATGCGCGAAAGCTGTTCCGATACTTCGACAGAGATAGTACCAACCAACACCGGCATGCCTTTTTCGTGCAGACGGCGAATCTCCTCAATGATGGCGGCGTACTTTTCGCGGCGTGTGCGATAAATCTGGTCTTCGAAGTCTAAGCGGCGAATCGGCTTGTTGGTCGGAATTACCATCACATCGAGTTTGTAGATTTCCCAAAATTCGCCGGCTTCAGTTTCTGCGGTACCTGTCATACCTGCGAGCTTGACATACATGCGGAAGTAATTCTGCAGGGTAATCGTCGCGACGGTCTGAGTTTCGCCTTCGACGCGAACTCGCTCTTTGGCTTCGATTGCCTGGTGGAGACCATCGGAGTAGCGTCTGCCCGGCATCAAGCGTCCGGTAAACTCGTCGACGATCAGGACCTTGTCCTCTTGCACGACGTATTCGACGTCTTTCTCGTACAGGGCGTAGGCTTTGAGCAATTGGTTGATGGCGTGGTTCTTGTCGGCACGTTCCGCGTGCAGTTTATACAGCCGTTCTTTCTCCGCGAGTTTCTGCTCGAGGTTGAGCTTCTCGTTGGAGTCGATCTCGTGGAGGCCTTCGGTGATGTCGGGGAGTACGAACAACTGTCGGTCTTCCGGAGAGAGCAGATCGCGACCCTTGTCAGTCAGATTTATCGTATGCTCTTTTTCATCGATGACGAAGTAAAGCTCCTCGTCGATGGTGTGCATCTTCTTCTCGCGAAGTATGTCGAGTTCGGCACGCTGGGATAGTTTCTGAGCGCCTTGCTCTTTGTAGAGTTTGATCAGGCGTTTATTCTTAGGAGCGCCGCGCTGCGCGATTAGCATTGCTGTACCGGCTTCGTCGGCCTTGCCTTCTTCGAACATCTTCTCAGCATCGAGCATCACTTTGTTGACGTATTCGGTTTGGCGCTTGACAAGGCGTTCGACCAACGGTTGCATTTCCATGAATCTCGGCGTCAGCGAGCTGCTCTCCACCGGGCCGGAGATAATCAATGGAGTACGCGCTTCGTCGATAAGGGCACTATCAACTTCGTCGACGATTGAGTAGAAGTGACCGCGCTGTACACGATACTCAGCGGCAACAGCCATGTTATCGCGGAGGTAGTCAAAGCCGAACTCGCTGTTTGTTCCGTAGGTGATATCGCAGTTATACTGGGCGCGCCGTTCGTTGAAGTCCATATCGCGCTGTACGCATCCTACGGTCAGACCAAGGAAGCGGTAGACTTCGCCCATCCATTCCGAGTCGCGTTTGGCAAGATAGTCGTTGACCGTGACGAGGTGAACGCCTTCGCCGACAAGCGCGTTGAGGTACATCGGCATCGTCGCAACCAACGTCTTGCCTTCGCCCGTAGCCATTTCGGCGATCTTACCTTGATGAAGCGCCAGCCCGCCTATCAGCTGGACATCAAACGGCACCATTTCCCATGACAGGTCCATTCCGCAAACGTCCCAGGATTTGCCGCACAGACGACGGCACGCTTCCTTGACCATGGCGAATGCTTCCGGAGCAATCTCGTTGAGATACTCGTCGATCTCTTCGCGGAAGTTTTTCTTGAGAAGGTCCTTGTCCCAGTTGCCGGCTTCTGCCTCTTTGCGAACTTCGGCCTTGAGCTCTTCCAGTTCTTTCTTGAAGTAAGCAGTCCGCTCCTGGAATTTCTCGTCGGGCCAATCTGCTAATGTCGGAAAGATTTCATTAATGCGGGCAACAATCGGTCGAATCGACTTGATGTCGCGATCAAACTTCGTCCCGAATATCTTTTTAACTATCGAACTAAACACTCTATGCTCTTTGTTTTCCTTGGTGATTATACTACGGAGCCGCCGGCTCTGTTTCACCGGCGGCTGGAAGTGTCAATGTTATATACGCTGGCAGGGACCGAAGTTGACTATTTTGTTGTGTCTGGCGGCGCCGCCTGTTTGGCAAGAGAGTCAACTTGTTCGGGAGTCTTAGGCGCTCCACCAATCATCTGCAGCATCGGCCTCGTCTGTCCGAGCATCTTAAGTCTGTCGGAATTCTTCGCTTCGCTCAAGAGTGCCGTAGCCTCGGATGCGAACTTTCCTGTTGGCGCGGCCTTGAGATAAGCTTCGAGATTGGTGATGATCTTGACGTCCCATTCTTCGTTCAAAATCTTACCCATCAGATCGATGCGCGCCTGGCCTTTTTCGAGAGTGAACGCTCTGTTTAGCTCGTCCCACATCTGCTTGGCATCAGTGTAAAGTTTCTGAGTTTCGGGTGCCTCTGACGCACAAGATACCAGCGCACCGACCATCAGCACAGCAAGACAAATCATAATGGCTCTGAACAGCATATTCACGGCTCCTCCGCAGGTTTACAGCTTAATCAAAAACGGCGCTAAAGTTACGACATTGTCAACAATTGTCAAATCCTTTATCTCGACCAAAATTGTGCTGAGTCGGGGAAACCATCTTGTCGCAGTTGATGTTACATGTTAAGTTGCGTGCATAAACCAAACTTTCCGGAGGTAGTTTTGTCTTCAAAATTCGCCCGTATGTGGCTGATGTTTGCCGTTGTTGTTTTCGCGATCTGTCAGTTGGTCTACTCTGCATCAATTTTGGCAGACAATGAGAAAATTGAAGATTCTGTTGCCGAAAATGCAATCTCAGGGCAGGCAGAAGTGAATGTTGATTCGCTGTATGCGATCGTACAGCAGGAATTCGTGAAACTCGAACCTATCTGGCAGAAAGCCTGCAACGACTGCCATACGGACCGGACAGATTATCCGTGGTACTACAAGCTGCCATTCGTAAAGGGAATGATTGACCATGACATAGAAGAAGCTCGCGCCGAGCTCGATATGTCCAAAGGGTTTCCATTCGTAAGCAACCGAGCTCCGGTTGATGATCTAAAAAAGCTCGCGCGCGAGGTCGAAGAGGGTGCCATGCCTCCGGGCAAGTATAAGTTCATGCATTGGAGCGCTTCATTGTCGCAAGAAGAAAAGGATTCAATTGCGAGCTTTGTCAATAATTCCCTGACGATGCTGGCGAGCCACGGTATTGTGCCGAGGGAACGTAAGCCACGCCCAGAAGGCGAATAGATGATTTCAGTGCAGTAGCCGATTTTGCTCAGCGAGCTCTGTAAGAGACGATAAAGTAACCTACCACCGAAGTGGTTATGAGTCCAAGAAACAGGTACAGGTTTGATGGTTGCATTTGATTGGATTGTCCGAGAGCAACCTTGACGGTTTCGCTGACTATTGCGGCGAAGAGCCAGACGATCTCTGTTTTTAGCAAAGTAATGAAGGTGCGGGCGAGTCGATACTGACGCGGGGCGTTCTCTTTGGTGATCTCCCATGGGAAATTGTACATGTTGGGAATCCGGCTGACGAAGGTCAATACGACATGAACCACAATGATTCCAGCGCCAAGGATCAGTATTGTCTCTTTGCTACCCCAGGAATCGACCTCACCCTTGAAATTGAAATGCGTGGGAATCGAAGCCGGCAATGCGGAATAGTTGACAAGCAACTCGTACAGTCCCAAGAAGACTCCGATTGCTGCCAGAATTTCCAGGGCGTAGTCTATTCTGGTTCGGGGGACTTCAATCTTGGGACGGTCGATTTTGGATGCGCCGCTGTTATTTTTTAGGAATCCCAAATTCCCTCCTATATGCCTAATACCTTGATCGCTAGGCCACTGAGCGCGATTGTCGAACCGGCAATGGCGTGCGAAAAGCGGTCAAGTTTTCCCATGGGCAGCAGCTTGAATCCATAGGATGTCACGAGGACTATTGTCATCATGGTTGCGATTGTAGTCAGACCAAAAGTCAATGTTACGGCAGCGACGCCGCCGAAGTTGTGCTGTGACGCCGGATACATCAGGATTGGAATGAGGGGCTCGCACGGTCCAAGGACGAATACGGTGAATAGCACCCAAGGAGTGATGTTGGCTTTGTTCCCTTCCGGGTGCTCGTGAATTTCGCCGGCTGAATGAGAGTGAACATGCGTTATGCCCGCTAGCTTGCCAGCCAAGTGAGTGTGGGTATGTGGATGGTTGCGCATAGCGCGACGGAATCCCCAGACAGCGTAGACCAAGCCAAAGGCTATCAACGCCCAGGCAGCGAGGTCGCCACGAATTGACTCAATTGCCTCGAGTTCGCCAACTGCCATGCCAAGAGCTATGCCCAGGAATCCAAGCACAACACTGCTTGCAACATGGCCAATTCCGCAGGCCAAGGTGATCCACATGGTCTTGGTGACCGACCAGCCTCTGGCTTTGGACATCATGATGAAGGGGAGGTAGTGGTCAGGACCAATGAGGGTGTGAATAAATCCGATTGAAGCGGCGGTTATGAGCAGGATGTTGATCTCAGTTGACATACAATCATACCTCGGGCGAAATCGTCAGAATATCTGCGGGAAATATAATCAGTGAAAAGTGGAATCTCTACCTTAATATCCAAATCTTAATCCGAGGTAGGCGGCAGACGTGCGGCGATTGGGCGGATAATCCTGAAGCCACGATTCTACTTGAAATACAAAGTGTACGAATTGAGTATGGCTTAATGAGAGTCCGGTAACAACCCATTGTCGCCGATTGAGATCCGTGGAAAAATCATCCTTGGCGAGATCGACAACCAATCCTCCCTCAAGGTCTATTGCTGTGCCGACCCATTCCCAGAAACGGTACCGAAGTTTTACCCCAGCTCGGGGACGATGCTCTTCGATGACACCAAATCCAACCAATCCCAAAGATGCTGATCGCGATACGTTGATCATCAGTCCGAGATTTCCCTGGGCGCCGAATCGCAAACCGAAGTCTTCACCGTAGCGGTGTGTGCCGTCGCGTCGAAGCAAGTTGGTAGTGACTTGCGAATTGACCGCACGAAACAGCAGCGCAAGTTCAGTTACAAGATATGATGAACAGAATTGCCTGGGTTTTGCTTGAAGCGAAAACCCTCGGTAGGAATTTTCGGAGGCGACCGATTCTGCTCTGGCCGCTGCCGAGTTTAGAGACGGACTCGCAAATGGCAACGGGCCGAGAATCAAAATGGCAATAAGAAGTTGGAATCGAATCCGCATTTTGTGTTCGCCTTTAGAAAGTTCCTGGAGGACCAGCCACTTTCTAAAGTACTGCGAAATCGACCGCTGTCAATATGTATCTGCGATGTCTACTTCTTTAGCGCCTCAATAGTGCGACGAACCATGTCGGTCGAACACGCGTAGGCAAAGCGAATCGACTTCTCGTCGTCGGCAAACTCTTCGCCCGGCACTGATCCGAGGGAGTAGTGCTCGATCAGGTAGTTCACAAGATCCCATTCGGTGCCTTGCCACTTGTCAGTAATTCGGGCATACAAATAGACTGCGCCTTTGGGCTTCATGTCGCAATGCATGAACTCGGTTGCATTGACGGCATCGAAGAGAATGTCGCGACGAAGTTTATACTCGGCGACCATCTTTCCGATGGCGTCTTGCGGACCTTCGAGGGCGGCAAGTCCGGCATATTGCGTCGGAGTAGAAACGCCGTTGATGGTATAGAGTATCATCTTCTTGGCATTCTCGTTGAATTCAGCATCGGTGCAGGTGAGATAGCCGAGACGCCATCCTGTCATCGCATAGCTCTTGGAGAATGTAAAACAGGAAATCATCTTGTCCTGCACCCGGCGCGGATACTCGCAAGCAAGTGCTGCAATGCAATTGTGCTCGCCCTCAAAAATGATGTCTTCATAGGCTTCATCACCGATGACGAAGAGGTCATGCTCTGCGGCGACATCGAGCAAGTCAATCAAGTCCTGCCGCGACATCACAGCACCGGTTGGATTTTGAGGAGAGTTGATAAGAACTGCTTTGGTCTTGTCGGTGATCTTCGATTTTAGCTCGTTGATATCCCAGCGATATTCGAATTCACGATGAAGACGAACTGTAACGGGAACGCCGCCGGCGATCCGTATGATCCACGCAGTCGAAGTCCAATTTGGTTGGGGGATGAGAACTTCGTCGCCCGGATTGAGAATGGTGCGGAAGGCGCAATATAGCCCGTGCATGCCGCCGTTGGTCACCAAAACCTGATCCGGGTTTGTGATATTAGTAATCTTGTTCTTGCGAGCGACTTTCTTGACGATTGAATCTCGAAGCGGTTTTATTCCCGTCGACGGCGCGTAGTGGGTGTGATTGTCGCGGATAGCCTTGGCGGCGGCCTCTTTGATGTGATCCGGAGTATCGAAATTCGGGTCGCCCGATTCGAGGCGCAGAGGATTTGGCAGTTGCAGCAATCGATCACGGACGGCAACGATACCGGAGAATACAACAGATGGCAGTTCGAAGTTCAGCCCTTTTGTCGCAGCGACTTCCAAGTCGTCTACATGTCCATGCATAGTTATTCCTCTTCCATATAAACAAATCTTATATTCACGATTATGATGTGGAGTATTTGAATCCGCGATGATGATTCTTCCGAACTTCAAGATAGCGTGTGAGCATCACTTTCAGCAAGTCTTTTCCCGTTGCCGAAGGAGAAAAGAGGCGCGAAATTGCAGCGACGATGAACTTGAGTTGATCTTTTTCTACCGATAGACTGCGAGGAAAGACAATGGGAAGACTGTGGACCGTGGTATTGCTGACTGCTTCCAATTTCTTCATGACTTATGCTTGGTACGGGCATTTGAAAGACTTCAAGAACAAGCCCTTGTTGATGGTAATACTTATCAGCTGGGGGATAGCGTTTTTTGAGTATTGTCTGCAGGTGCCGGCCAATCGGATCGGATATCAGCACTATTCGCTTGGACAACTCAAAGTGATGCAAGAAGTAATCACCATGTGCGTGTTTGCTCTCTTCTCAGTGCTGTACATGAAACAGGAACTGAAGTTGGACTTCTTGTGGGCAGGGTTATGTCTGGTCGGGGCCGCATATTTTATGTTTCGCGGGACAAGTGCTCTTCAATAATCATGGACCTATAGCCGATAAGAAATTGACAAAATCATCCATACAGTGTTAATTGCTTACGACTATTACTTCCAACCGCAGATATTGGGCCGCTCCAGAAACCAAAACGGGAGGTCTTATGCAAGGATTCTTGTCCGCCTGGCTATCGCCGAATACTCTTCCGAGTTTGTTCCTGGACCGATGGAAGGTGGCACATTTTCGCCGGACAATTTTGACTTTCGCGTCTACAAGATACAAGATGGCGATACGCCTGCATCCAATCCTGATTATGCCAATTGGCCGGTTGATCAGGGAGCACCGGTCGACGAGAACGGCGATCCGTTAGTGACCGGAGATCAGATGACTTGGTCTGTCTTTAACGATGCCAATCCGGACGGTCACATAAATGATGCCGCCGACACGCAGCCACTTGGACTTGAGATACAGCAGACGACATTCGGATATGCGCGCGGCGGCGCTCTCGGTAATACCTATATCATTAAGTACAAGATTATTAACAAAGGCGGGAATAACCTCGAGGACACATACGTGTCGATTTGGGTGGATCCTGATCTGGGTAGTGCTAGCGACGACTTGGTTGGATGCGACACCCTTCTGTCACTAGGATATTGCTACAATGAAGGCCTGACGAACCGGTATGGTGCAGCGCCACCGGCCGTAGGATTCGATTTCTTTCCAGGGCCGATCGTTCCCGCCGAACCGAAAAGATTCTGCTCTGGTGAATGGAAATTGGCGACACGGATTCAGAAATCTGCCGATGAGTTCATTCAATAAGTACATCAACGGTACGGACCCTGCTAGTCCGGTTGAAACATACGGTTACATGCGTGGTCTGGTAAAGGATCCGATTTCGGGCCAGATGGTGCCAATGGTGAATCCGTCAACAGGCATGACGACGAAGTTCGCCGTCTCCGGAGATCCGGTCAATCAGATCGGTTGGGTTGATGCTGCCGCTGCCGACAGACGGTTGATGCTTTCTGCGGGACCATTTAATATGGCACCGGGTGATACGCAGGAAGTCGTCGTTGCAGTAGTAGTAGCGCAAGGGAGCAACCCGATAAATTCAATCTCGGCCTTGAAGGCGGCATCCGTAACTGCTCAAACCACTTACGATTTGGGCTTTGACATTCCAAGCGCTGATCAGATTGCATCAGTATACTCTCGCGGGCTCGACAGCCAGATTGAGTTATTCTGGAGCGGAGAACTTGTGGGAGATGTTCAATACAGTAGCCTCCTAAATGAAGAGTATCATTTCGAAGGGTTCAATGTTTACCAGGGACAAACTGAAGTCGGTCCGTGGGAGAAGATTGCTACATACGATGTGGTCAATGAGGTCGCACTCATTTATGCCGATGTCGTCGATCCGATCGCTGGCGGGACACAAAGGATAATCATACAGAATGGCACGAACTCCGGCCTACAATTTCAACGGTTAGTCGGCTACGATACTTTTACCGATCAGCCGCTTGTAAATGGTCATACTTACCATTTTGGCGTTTCCGGATATCACTACGATGTAAACCACATGGTCGAATTCACCGACCTAGGCGGAAACTTCCTCGGATATTTGACTCCAGTTCTTGAGTCACCGATTGTCAAAATTGAAGAAGTGCCCATAGCAAGCCCTGGCTCGGTTACCGATACGGCGGTACACATTTCCGGACAGAGTGAAGGTCGGGTCATTATTGAGACAATCGATCAAGCAGCTGTCACGGGACACGATTATCGCATCACATTTGCCGACAATGGAACCTGGGACTTGATCGACCTGACGACGGGTTTGACCATTTTGAACAACCAGACAAACCAATCGGGCGACTACAACTATCCAGTGGTTGATGGATTTATGCCGCGCGTTTTCGGACCTGAGCCCGGCATTTCGGGCTGGTCGTGGATCGGGGATCGTTGGATGACGGGAGTCGATGCTAGTCTGCCGCAGTTCTTTGGCGGGCTTGGAAACGGTATTGATTTCTTTGGTTCTAACGTTGGCCGCAATGACTACAAGGACGTCGAGATTCGCTTGAGCTTGACGGCGACACAGAAGGGCATTTTTACTGCGAGGACCGGCCAGCTACTGCTATTATGGCTTCTTTGATGTTCCGTTTACTGCTTGGGATGTTAGCAAATCCAGAACGTCAACTGAACGCCTGATTGTGACAACAGAAAGCCGGCCTTCGATGTCCACCTGGCTGCCCTGCGATGAGGTTGGTAACGTGAGTACCTGTTCGTAACCAACAGCACGTATACCGGAACACCGAATGCGAACTACACGAACAAGAATTTGTTGAACGACGCTATGTCGATGGACGTCCTCTATTCACTTTGGCCGCGCGTGCGTCCCGGACACAATCCCGCAACCGAGTTGGCCGACGGCCAAATGCTGGTAATCGACGCTGCGGCACTTAACGGTTTTTTTGATATTTTCGAATTCTCAACAGGATTTGAGTGCGGTGACGTGAATCAATCAGGGGATGTCAATATTGTCGACGCTGTCGGGCTCATCAACTTCATCTTTGGTGTCAGCTTCGACCCTATCAATGCGGAAGATGCCGATGTCAACTGCGACGGTTTGATTCGCATCACTGACTGCGTTTATTTGGTTAACTACATCTTCCTCGGCGGCAACGCGCCATGTGCCGCGTGTGAGTAGAGATTAGAAAATCAAATTGGAGCAGAAATGAAAATGGCAGGTAGTTGATACCTGCCATTTTTCTTTGCTGGAAAGAATACAGACTACGGTTGCGCCGGCGCTGACGGCGGAGGAATCGGACCCGGGACCAGGTTCGGTACAGCAGGAAGCGAATTCAAGTAGGCGAAGATAGCTTTGAGATCATCATCCGTTGCTTTGCCAAGAGACTGCCACGGCATTGGCGGGAGAATTTCTCTGCCCATCCCCAAGTGCTGACCGGTGCGCATCGTGTTGATGAAAGCCTCTTCATCCCAGTCGCCCAAACCGGTCTGCGGATCGGGAGTCAGATTCGAGGCGAAACTGATTCCCCACGGTCCTGCCCAAGCAGTCATGTGACCATTGCACATCGCCATCCATCCCATTGGATTGGGTAGTCCCTCCGGGATATCCGGAATCGGGGCATTGGCCGGGTGACCAGAGAGCAGGATCGACTGATCAAACTCAGGGCCTTTCTCAGTAAACTTCTTGGGCGAATGGCAGTCGTTGCATCCGCCAAGGTTCACCAGATATTCACCGCGCTTGACCATTTGCTCCGGGGTCATGGCGACATCTTTCTCAGCTTGTGCGCACATGACCAGCAGCGAGCAGGCACCGACAAGCGAAACGAACAGAACGATTTTAGTAGTAGCTGGCTTCATGCATTATCCTTTTCAAGATTTGCTGCTATATCTAAAGATGTCGGGTGATTTGTCAAGCATAATATGGATACATATTATCCGAGCACGCGGTCCGAAATACGTGGCCCACAGCCGCGACGGTTCCCAGTTACCGGTCCGAATACCGAGGCTCAGACCTTGGACCGTCGCAAACGGCCTGGCTGGATGAAATTGTAAACTTTCACAGTAACATATTGACAAATAACATATATTTATTATACTGTATACACTTATGAAAGTGGTGCGTTTGCTAGATAGGTCCAATCTCAGTGATTCTGCTGTAACTCTTGTCAGGCAAATGATCGTCGACGGGGTTTTTCCGCCCGGTCAGCGGATCAACGAAGTACATTTAGCCGAGAAACTTGGCATTAGTCGAACTCCGCTTCGAGAGGCACTCACTCGCCTTGTTGCTGAAGGCGCAATCATAAGTCGCCCGCGAATCGGTTTTGTTGCGTGCCCACTCACGCTCGAAGAATTCGAGCAGATCTACCCCATCCGTGCAATACTCGATCCTCACGCTTTGAGGCTTGCCGGCTTGCCAACATGCAAACAGCTCTCGCGGTTAGAGGCCATGAATAAGAAGATCGAGAAAGCCACCGAGCCTGCGACTGCATCTTCGCTCGATGATTCTTGGCATCTCGAATTGTTGTCTCAATGTCCCAATCGCGTCCTGATTGAGCTGATTGAACAATTCATGCGACGAACCCGGCGCTATGAAATTGCACTAATGCGAGAAAACCGCAACGTCAACCGAACTCTGCAGGGTCACCAGACCATTATCGAAGCCCTCAATCGCGGCGACTTGGATGCTGCCTGCACCGCACTTCAGGAGAATATGGAGAGCGGTAAGGATCCCATCGTCGAATGGTTGAAAAACCGACAAACGCGAAAGTAACGACTATACTTATGAAAACTAAGACACTGCTACTCGCAATACTTTTGTTCGTACACGCTCTGACGGCTGAACCCCTGCGCTCAGATTCATTGGCTACAGCACGAGACCCTGTCGGTCTGTGGTGCGCCAAGCGTCATTTCGGTCCTGAGCTAAAAGGCGACTTGGCGATTCAACATCGCGGAGACTATTGGATCGCGGAGATTGGTGGCGTAACGGAATTCGTAACCGTCAGTGACAATCAAATCTCGTTCGAGATTTCGGGAGAACAAGGGGGCTTTCGCGGTCGCTTCACTGGCGACCAAATCATTGGCCATTGGATTCAACCGCACACAGTCGTCAATGGCTGTCGATATGCGACGCCGGTGATCTTGAGCCAGCAAGGTCCGAACCGTTGGCTCGGCGAAGTAAGTCCCCTCGATGATCACATGACTTTCTACTTGCCCGTCAAACGCAATGAGGATGGCTCGTTTGCTACGTTCCTGCGCAATCCGGAACGCAACTCCGGCAGATTCATGAGAGTTGATCGGATCTCGCTTGATACAAATAAGGTATCCCTTTTTGGCCGTCGCTCATCAGATCAGCCGGAAGAGTTGTTGATGGTGGGATCGTTCAATACTGAGCATGAGATGTTTTCTCTATCGCTGCCTTGGCGGGGTGGAACCTATGATTTCCACCGCGCGTCGGAGTTTGAAGAGCTTGGGTTCTATCCGCGCAGCAAATCGCCCGCGCCATACACATATCATGCGCCTCCGCTTCTGGACGACGGTTGGCCAGTCGCGAATCTTGCCGATGTCGGCATTTCAAGAGACACAATTGCTAAATTCGTCGAGATGCTAATCAAAATGCCGATTGAATCGGTTCAGACTTCGGACATTCACGCATTACTGATCGCCCGCCACGGCAAACTCGTGCTGGAGGAATACTTCCATCGCTATTCACGCGATCAGCTTCACGATACAAGGTCCGCTTCAAAGAGCATGACTTCAGCGCTTTTCGGCGCCGCAATGCTTGACAATCAAACGATTTCAATTTCGACCGGCGTCTTTGAGGTTATGGACGGCGCGTCCGCCTTGATTCATCTCGATCCGCGCAAGCAAGCACTCAAAGTTGAACATCTTCTGACCATGTCCTCCGGTCTCGATTGTGACGATTCCAATTCCGATTCCCGCGGCAACGAGGACACAATGCAAGAGCAAGCTGTTCAGCCCGACTGGTATCGCTATACTCTCGACCTCGACATGGTGCGCAATCCGGGGGAGAAGGCTGTTTATGGCAGTGCGAATCCGAATCTGCTTGGAGGCGTGCTCGCGAAGACGACCGGCAGATGGCTTCCAGACCTGTTTCGCGAACTGATCGCCGAGCCCCTGCAAATTCGCAACTACGCCCTGAATTTGACTCCAACCGGCGATGCTTACATGGGTGGTGGTGGACACTTCACACTTCGCGATTTCATGAAGCTCGGCCAGATGATACTCGATGACGGCAAGTGGCAAGGTCGTCAGATTGTCAGTGCAGAATATGCGCGCAGGTCGACGTCGGCACTCGTGGAGATTGAAGGGCACGGTTATGGATATTTGTGGTGGGTTGTTGAATATCCCTTTCGCGGTCGCACGATTAGAGCATTCTTTGCCGGCGGCAACGGCGGTCAACTTGTGCTGGGAATTCCAGAACTTGATTTACTGATCGGTTTCTATGGCGGAAACTATTCCGACCGTGCGGGCCTGATCCCCCAACAAGAGTACATCCCGAAGTATATACTTCCGTCAATTGAATCTCCGGTTGAGTAACCAGAGATTCTATTGCAGGTCGCTCTTTGTTATTCTGCTGTCGCCGGAGGCGCAGCCTGCGGCGGGATCGGTCCCGGCACCAGATTGGGCACGGCAGGCAATGACATGAAGTAAGCAAACATCGACTTGAGATCCTCATCAGTCATCTGACCGATCATCTGCCACGGCATCGGCGGAAGAATCTCGCGACCGGTGCCCATGTGTTTGCCGTTGCGCATCGCATTGACAAAGTCGTCTTCGGTCCACTTGCCGATGCCCGTATTCGGATCGGGTGTCAGGTTGGCCGCAAAAGAAACTCCCCAGGGACCTGCCCACGCAGTGAAGTCGGCATTACCCATTACGACCCAGCCATTAGGATCGGGCAATCCAGCCGGAATCGCTGCGACCGGCAGATTCGCTCTGTGGCCAGACAGCAAGATTGACTGATCCGGTTCTGGTCCCTTCGGGCCATACTTCTTGGGTGAATGGCAGTCATTACACGAGCCGGAATTTACCAAGTATGACCCGCGTTTGATCATTTCTTCCTTGGTGAGCGGCTTGTCGGCGCTGTTTTGGGCG
The DNA here is from genome assembly GCA_016708315.1 of bacterium. Lineage (NCBI taxonomy): Bacteria > bacterium. Next base: position 22,596 of record JADJGC010000004.1, on the reverse strand, counting down.
CAGTTCGCAACAATCAAAGCTGCAGTAAGAAGAGAAAGTGAAAGGACGGTTTTGACTTTTGTCAGTCGCATAAGGTACTCCTTGTGAATGTTACGGTCGTAAATTTAGGAGCACTTATAGTTGTGTCAATAAAAATATGGAGCCATGATTGCTATATTAAGAGGGTCTCTCAAGCGGACCGAGAAGACGACTTTGCGGGCAGGACGGTAGATTCTACTCCCCGTCCCGGTCAATTTGCAGTACCGCCAGGAATGCTTCCTGCGGTAATTCCACGCTGCCGATCTGCTTCATCTTCTTCTTGCCCTCTTTTTGACGCTCGATCAGTTTGCGTTTCCGGGTAATGTCGCCGCCGTAGCATTTTGCAGTAACGTTCTTGCGCATGGCGCGGACTGTCTCGCGCGCGACGACTTTGGAGCCGATTGCCGCCTGGATGATGACCTCGAACATCTGTCGCGGAATCAACTCCTGCAGTTTTGCACAAAGTTTGCGGCCCCAGACTTGGGCGCGGTCCTGATGAATCAAACAGGACAGCGCATCGACCGGCTCGGAATTGAGCAGGATATCGAGCTTTTGCAATTTGCTGGTGCGCATTTCGAGGAAATCGTAGTCGAGCGAAGCATATCCGCGCGAAATCGATTTGAGTTTGTCGTGGAAATCGAAGATGATCTCCGACAACGGCAAGTTGAATTCCAAAGTTGCACGCGCCGGGTCGGGATAATGTGTCGCCTTGAATTCGCCGCGTCGTTCGGCGATGATCTTCATGATACCGCCGATGTATTCCACCGGCGTGATGATTTGAGCCGCGACAAACGGCTCTTCGATATGGTCGATCAACATCGGTGAAGGCATCTTGGCCGGGTTATCGACCTTGACGATTTCACTATTCTTAGTATAAACGTGGTACTCGACGTTGGGCACCGTGTTGACAATCGTGACACCGTATTCGCGTTCGAGGCGTTCGTGCACGATCTCGAGATGCAACAGCCCAAGGAACCCGCAGCGGAAACCGAATCCCAATGCCAGCGACGATTCCGGCTCGAAGGTTAAGGACGCATCGTTAAGCTGTAGTTTCTCCAGCGCTTCGCGGAGCTGTTCGTAGCGTTCGGTGGTCGCGGGATAAATACCGGAAAAGACCATCGACTTGATTTCTTTGAAGCCCGGCAGCGGCGTTGGTGCACCATCTTTGGCATAGGTGATTGTGTCGCCGACCTTGGCATCAGCAAGGTGGCGGATATTGCAGACGATGTAGCCGACCTCCCCTGCGGTGAGTTTCTTGGCCGGCTTGCGGTCGATGATCAAGTGGCCAACCTCGTCGACTTCGTATTCGATTCCGGTGGAGAAAAACTTGATGACATCGCCCTTCTTGACTTCGCCATCGACGACACGCAGATACGGGACTGCACCGCGATAACTGTCGAATTTGGAATCGAACACCATCGCCTTCAGAGTTCCGTTGGGATCTGTGGTCGGAGCCGGAATGCGCTGAACGATGGCTTCGAGAATCTCGTGAATCCCGATTCCCATCTTCGCGGAGGTATGGAGGATATCTTCCTTCTTGCCGCCAATGAGGTTAAGAATCGACTCGGCGACTCGCTCCGGTTCGGCGTGGGGGAGATCGATCTTATTGAGTACCGGAATGATCTCCAGATTCTGGTCGAGCGCTTTGTAGAGATTTGACAGCGTTTGCGCTTCGATTCCCTGTGAAGCGTCAACAACCAAGAGCGCACCCTCGCAAGCGGCAATCGAGCGCGAGACTTCATAGGAGAAGTCGACGTGTCCGGGTGTATCGATCAGATTAAGGATGTACTTGTGCCCGTCATTGGCGTGATAGTGCATTCGGATCGCATGTGCTTTGATCGTGATTCCGCGCTCTTGCTCGAGGTCCATATTGTCGAGCATTTGCTTGTGAGTGACGTTGATTGTGCGCGTCATTTCGAGCAAGCGGTCCGCTATAGTTGACTTGCCGTGGTCGATATGTGCGATAATCGAGAAGTTGCGTATGTTCTTTACTAATTCCATCGGCCTATTTACGGTGCAAAGAGGGGTAATGTCAAGAGTTCGTGCTGTCTGATTGCGGTTTTTCGGGAAGAATTTCGTTCGGTTCGGCTGCACGATTGGAGGCATCTTCGGTAAGTTTGACCTTGTCCTCAGAATATGCTACCAGCAAAAAAGCCAATAACTGCGAGTTAGTGACGATGTTGATACCATAAGAAATCATCAGAAACAGGATTCCCAACACGCCAATAGCGATTACCAATGCGGCAACTTGCTCGGTTCCGGAAACTGAAGAGAGCCAGTCGAAGTGCTTGAGGTTGTATGCGATAGGCATTTTGGGGTCATAGCTGATGCACGAACCGGGATACAGAGTCGTGAAGAAGCGAATCACGTTCTGGATTGGGTCGAGGGCGCTATAGGCGCTGACGATGATGCTGTTTATCTTTTCGCCGCCAAACCATGCGGCAAGGAAATTGGTTAACTGCAGAGCACGAGCAAAGAAATAGCCTATGACGAAGATGCCAATCTTGGCAAGAACCAGACCGGAAATGGTCATTCCCAACCAGCGCAAGGGCTGCGTCCAGATGACATTGTAAATATAGAATGTCGCTCCGAAGGTTTCTTTCTCGCGGGCGACAATGATTGCCGGGAGTGTCAGGCAAGACGTCGCCAATCCAAAAGCAAGGAAGACGAGGAAGAGCGACCACAGAAAGAATGGAACGATGTAGAGCACTGCATAGAGAAGTTCACCGATTCCCGGAATCAGCGATACCAAGCTGACTACACCTTGAACCAGCGTCAAAACTGCTATCAAAAGCAGTACCAACCCGCCTGAAACCCACATGGGCATCAAGTTAGAACGAGCGTCATTCGCTGCATCCCGCTTCGAGAAGAAGTGGTTTCCGCGAAGATGCTCGAAACCAAGCTTGGCTACAGTGAGGTTGCCGTAGTCATACATGACAATGAATGCGATAATTCCGACAATCCAAATTGCGCAGCTGTACCAATGTTCCAAGCCCAAAGAAAGAACGGGAAAGAGCCTGAACTGGCTCCATGACTGAGGATAGTTGTTGCCCGTCGATTAGCAGGGCAAGGTAAGCGAACACGAAGTAAGCTGCGTAGCCGAATGCCAGCGGCTGTGCCTGAGCAAGCAAGCACTTGCCGGACAAAGCCATACGTGGGGCTTTGAGAATGTCCCAGAAATCGTATCGCAGTTCAGAATTAGTAGCCATAGTGAATCATAAAGGTTAGGGATTTGGCGAATTTAAGTCAAGCGAATTAGGACAAGGTGAACTTGCGACTCTCTCGCGATGGTCAGATTAGGTGTAATGTGGCAAAAATCGGCATATATCAACTCGTAGAAATTATGATAAGCACCATATCAATTCGGGAAGTTGTGTTACATGCGGAATCTGCTCTCAATTATCGCGATTGCAGTGGCAGCAATATCTTGCTCGAATGCGGTCGACAATGGTCGCGAAGTAGGTCGGGTAACCGGCAGGGTCCTGCTTGAGGATACAGAATTTACGATTCCGAAGGTCGAAGTGAAGTTGGGTGATTACTCATTTACGACCGTAACTAATGGACAATTCAGCTTCTCTGTAGTTTCCGCGGGGGTTTATCAAATCTCAGCATACAAGTCGGGTTACCAGCTGTATACTGATTCTTTGATCGTCTCCGGATCGACCGAGTACGAAATCCGACTGTTTCGGGTTGGCAGTCCTCGGTAAAAAACCTTCCTCAATTCCTTTCAGTTCATATCGACCCTCATAATTGACCGCTTTTTGGGCTTTACTAAATTAGATTTAAGACTATATTATCAACGCTATTTCTTTAGATCTCTTACTCTGGAGTTACCTGCCATGAGAACCACGTTAAAATTTGTCACAATTCTAACTCTTTTACTGTCAACTGCAATATCGCCTCGGACCTTGTGAAAGTCACGCTCAGCAACCGGGATGACGCACAATTGCTCAGGAGTTAAGTCCCGACGCTGTACTCAAGATGAATTCCGGCTATCTGTTGATTGCAGAGCCTTCAACCACCGCACAACTTTCGGCATCTGGTTGAAAGTCGAAACTTGTGCCTCAGCAGTCAACCGCGACGAGCTTGCGCTTGACCTTCGTCTCGATAACTACAACCAGTCGAGATATCCAATTGTTTTCTCCGAAGGCGCTATTCGCGTCTATCGGGTACCGGGTGGATTTGATCCGACTCCGAGAGGTTCAACCGACATTGCTCGCCTTGCCGGATCAGCCGCTCAGGATAGTTTTTGAAGAGACGAGCTTGAAAGAATTCGTGGCGCCTGATCAGTCGACGACTATGGAGAAATTCTTGGGAACGATCCAGCAGGATTCGCTCTATTCATACACTGCTCGCCTGCAATCATATTATCGTCGTGTTGCCGGTTCGCCAAGCATTTTCCTTGCGAGGGATTGGATCAAGGCAAAATTCGAGTCGTTCGGCTATGATTCGGTTTATCTCGATGGCTGGAGTCAGTATTTCAATGGAAAGACAAACCAGTGCTACAATGTCGTGGCGACCAAGGTTGGAACAGTCTATCCGGAGATTGAGATTATTGTCGGCGCTCACTATGACGGAGTAACAACCTCGCCCGCCGCAGACGACAATGGCTCAGGAACGGCAGGAGTGCTGGAAATTGCCCGCGCTCTTTCCGACACGCCGACAGAAGTCACAATCAAGTTTATTACTTTTGACGCAGAAGAATGGGGACTCTACGGCTCGTACCACTATGCCAATGCCGCGGCTGCCAACGGTGATCAGATTCTGTTTATGTTCAATATGGACATGATCGCGAACATCTCAAACACGAATCGGGCGACAGTATATAGCGGTGCCAACACGACGTACGCCAGCATGTGGAACGGTATTGCTCAAGCAAGCTATGGCATCACTGGGTATCTTAGCGGCAACTCGAGCGGATCGGACCACTATCCATTTACGCAGAACGGGTATACAGCAGTCTTCATCATAGAATACAACTTCTCAAGCGTCTATCACTCAGCACGCGACAGCACCACATATATGAATTTCGAGTACATGACGCGGATGGTGCGCGCATCATTGGCGACAGTCGTCCAAGGCGCCAACTCAGGTGACTTTGACAACGACGGAGTTCTGAATGGTGTCGATAACTGCATCTATGTCGCAAATGCCTCGCAAGCCGACCCCGACCTCGACGCAGTCGGCAGTTCCTGCGATAACTGCCCTGATGTTTACAATCCGCTTCAGGAAGATGAGTATAATGACGGTATCGGGGACTACTGCGATGGAAGAGTGCACATTCTAAGCTATAATATGCCGCCAGCCTATCGGATGGAGAGTTACTTCTGCCAAATGGAAGCAATCGGCGGAGTTGGGTCTTATAGCTGGGCTTTCCTCGGTGGAGATCTTCCCTTTGGTCTGACATTCAACAGCCCTCAGGGTACACTCACAGGCGTTCCGACATTTAATGCCGATTACTACTTCACAATAACTGCGACGGACGCCGGTAGTCCAGCTAAATCAGACACGTTGAGCCTGCATATGGCCGTTACTGATGCGCCGCCTCCAGACTATATTTGCGGTGATGCAGACAACAGCGGGTCGGTCAATATCTCCGACGTCGTAAGAATTATCAATTACATCTTTTCCGGGGGTACAATGCCGGATCCGCTCGAATCGGCAGATGTTGATTGCAACTCGAGCGTGACGATTTCCGACGTAGTCTATCTGATCAGTCACATCTTTTCCGGCGGACCAGTGCCTTGTGCCGCGTGTCTGCCTTAGCACCAACAACAAATCGAATTTCGGATCACAAACATTAAGGGCGACCGGTAGGTCGCCCTTAATGCATTAGCGGAAACTGAACGAATCGTTTACTGTCGTTCGATAGAGTTACTCGCGATCATCATCATCGTCATCATCACGCTGGCGTCCGCGGGATGGGGCGTTTCCACCCGGTAAATTCATATCATAGTTGCGACGCTGTTTGTTGACCATGATGTGAGCCAAACGCAATGGCTCGGGAAGACGATATCCGCGCAACAGGTCGATAACCGTCTTGACTGCCGTCTCAACATCGATCTTGTGACGGGGTGAGACAAAGAGCGGTTTGACATTCTCGCGTGATCTGATGGCGCGCCCGACTTCAATATTGCCAAGATAAATGGCTGCCGTTTCGCCGACTTCATTTCCAAGAGCATCGACTTTGCCGACAAGAATCTTCTTGGCACAGCCGATCGTCGGCATCTCAAGCATCACACCCATGTGCGACGCCATACCGATACCACGCGGGTGATCGATGCCGTGACCGTCAAAGATAAAGACATCTGGCACAAATTTGAGCCTGCTCAGGGCTTTTGAGATGACGGGACCCTCTCGAAAGTAAAAAAGCCCGGGTACAAACGGGAAAGTGATCTCCGCTTGCGCGCGAACTTTTTCGAGTAGTTCCATCTCGGGAACTTTCATGACAACGACCGTGCAAAACGCGGTGTTGTCCTTTTTTGAGTAGGCGACATCAACTCCGCCTACGAGACGAAAAGAGGTCTTCTCCGGTTTAGTGCTCACCAAGGGAGCATGTTTTTCTTGAAGACGCTCGGCCTCTTTTACATCGTCTGTCCAAGAATGTAGACGATTGAACTTCATTCCAATTCCTTCTACTGTACATTTTTTACTGCTCTGCAAGGGTGCGGCAAAACTGTGCTGTTGTGGGAAACAGGAGGTCACCGTGGTACCACTTCATTCCAAATTGCCTGACCCGTTCGCAGTATACAAAAAAACTCCTGAGGTATATAATTCTTTCTAAATTACCCCACCCTCTAACACTCGACTTGCAGATCTGGTTCCCTGTATCGTATACTCGGAGAGACTCACTGTTGTTTCTCAATAAGTTCGTGGACAATATAGTACTCACTAATCTAACAGATTTCAAGGCCCTAACAGTATTCTCCAAATGACTAAGTACCCGGGATCAACTCTCCAGGACATAATAGGCTGGGACATAAAGAACTGGAGCGTCGCGCTCAGAACGTGGGACAAGGTACTTTCTCAAGTCCCGCAAGGAGCCTCGGCGCTGGAAGTCGGCGCTCGGGAAGGCGGTTTGTCCCTCTACTTTGCGCTCAAAGGTTTCCATGTAATCTGCAGCGATGTCGAAAACCCACGAGTGACGGCAGAGATTCGCCACAAGCGCCACTGCGTTTCTCATCTGATCAATTACGCTGCTGCTGACGCGACGCGATTACCGTTTGATAGTGGCCGTTTCGATGTAGTCGCATTTAAGTCGATTCTTGGTACCATTGGCCGCAACGACCAAATAAACCATCAGGCAAATGCTATCAGCGAAATGTACCGGGTTCTTAAGCCGGGCGGCATCCTGCTTTTTGCTGAAAACCTTGCCGGTACTGCACTTCATCGATTTTTCCGAAGGATGACTAAATGGGGAGGATATTGGCGCTATGTCACGATTGATGAGATGCAGCAATTTCATGGAGGGTTTTCTCACTTCAATTATGCGACCTTTGGATTCCTCGGCACGTTCGGGCGCAATGAGTTTCAAAGAAAGTCTCTCCATCACATAGACAAATTCATTGACCCCATTCTGAAAGATCACCATAAGTACATTATATTCGGCCACGCGAGAAAGTAAAGGCGGCCTGTAACGACTACCATCCAATTGAGAGAGCAAATTTGCGTAACCGGTTACGAACATTCTTGCGATATTATCGTATAGCTAAACCATGTTAGAAACCACCGAGCAGAAACGTACCGACTTTACCGAAGGCTCCGTTGCAGCCTCCGTGCTGAAGATGGGGTTGCCGTCGATGATCGGGTTCCTAGCCCAGCATCTCTATTCGGTAGCCGACATGTTCTGGGTGTCGCGTCTTCCGGAGGGCGAGAATGGTGTTGCCGGTGTGACTTTCTTCATGAACCTGCTCTGGATGCTTTTTGCCTTCAACAGCCTCATTGGGCCTGGCTCTGTTGCGATAATCTCTCGGCGATATGGCGAAAAGGACTTCGACCGGACAGAAACAGCAATTAAGGAAACACTGATTCTGAAACTGTTCTTTGGGATACTGCTTAACCTCACAGGACTGTTTTTCCTTCCGGACTTTCTCGAACTCCTCGGTGCAAAGGGGCAAGCTTTAGAGATGGGAATAGTGTATGGCCGGATCATGATCATTGGTTTGCCGATTATGTATTCGGTTTATACGATTTTTACGGCCCTCCGCTGTGTGGCGAATCCGAATTTGGCGATGGCGCTGATGCTGGGTTCAAACATCCTCAACATAATTTTGGCGCCGCTTCTGATGTTCGGCTGGATGGGTCTTCCGCAGTGGGGCATTGCCGAGCGGGGTGGGCGACGGTGATCAGCGTCACAGTCACGTTTATTGTTGGCATTGCTCTGTTCTTCTCGAGCAAAGTAAATGTCCGGCTCCACCTTCGCAGCAAAGTACCGATTTCGATTGCCTCTATGTGGACCATGATCTGGCTTGGCGTCCCGGCCTGGTTGGGAGAACTGTCATTCTCTTTATCCCGCTTGTTGATTACGCCGATCGTCGCCGGCTTCGGCACGACAGTGGTTGCGGCCTATGGAGCAAGTATGCAGGTGATCGGATTTGGTATGTCGATCATTGTCGGGATTGGACTCGGGCTGTCATCGCTGATTGGGCATAATATCGGCGCCCAAAAATCGATCGCGCCAAAGCGACTGCCGATCATGCTGTTTTGTTGTCGTTCGGAGTTATGGCTGCGATGGGAATTCTGACTTTTGTCTTTGCCGGAGCGTACATGCGGGTATTCTTTGAGAGCGAAGAAACGGTGCGCCACGGTGTCAATATTCTGCGTATTACGGCAATCAGTTTCCCGTTCTTTGGAGCGTTCTTGATGCTTGAACAGATTCATCTTGGCGTCGGACTCAATGCGCCATACATGGTATTCAGCATTATCCATTCGTGGCTTTTCCAGGTACTGCCTGCAGTCATGTTGACGCAGCTGCTTGGTTTCAATGAAACCGCCGTCTGGTGGGTTCTTACCGGCTCGGGAATCCTGACAACGATACTGTTCTACTTCTATTATCGCCGCGGCCGATGGTTGACGGCAAAGGTTTAGGCAGTTGATTTCCTATTCAGGCAACTTCGGTGATGATGTGTTGCAGTTTGATAACGTAGGAGGTAGATTCATTCCATGACTTGGCGGCTGATCAACTTCTCAATCTGGTTTACGTTTGCCTGCGGTGTTTGCGTTGATGGTTCCCCACTTGATCGTCAATGATGCCCTGATTTCCTGGGCGAACGTTCCGGCCGGATCGTAACCGACAGCACCTACTTTGTCGCCGTCAGCATTCTCCGCGTTGCCGGGCTACTGTTTTTGGCATTTGCCATGTCGATGAAGATCCTAATCAAGCTCTGGCTGGACGATGGATAATCTCAGAGTGACACTGACGATTGTCGCCATCAATATATTCGTCTGGGGCGGAAGCTTCATCTTCCTGATTTCAACGAAGAGCGCAGTGACACTGTCAGTGACAGGATTGGCGCTGTTGATTTGGCTGGTGATTCCGTTGTTGTTGCTCTTCGACTACAAGAAAACCGACTCGTGGCAGTCGGTGAAGTAGTAGCGCACTTGAATCGAGCGGTCCAATCATGCTACATGTTTAGACGCTGCTGAACACTCGGTCAAACTTGGAAAGTGAGTTCGGAAGGGCAGTGGGCGCATTTTTCTCATCTCGCCGCACCTGTTTGACTCTGTAATAACTCATTAATCTCTCGCCGCTCAGGCTGGCTACAAAGTCAGCATCGGTGAGACTGAACTGTTTGTGTCGTGTTCAGGATTTGAGGAGCATGGATGTAGAGCGGCATAAACTGCCGATGCGATCTGTTCCACCGAGTATGGTTTTGAAGGTACCCCGACGCACCGAGACGCAGAAGTTCCTCAACACGTTCGTTCGAAGAGAATCCGGACACGACGACTGCGTTTTGTTGCGGTCTCAACTTAAGCACTTCTTTGTAAGTATCGAGCCCGTCGAAGTCAGGTTCCATAATCATGTCGAGCAAGATTAAATCAACGGAGTTGTCATGTAGGTATCTTACTGCTTCACGTCCACTGGCAACGGAACTGACGCGATAACCGATGCTGCCAAGAATTTCGCTGGCAAGTTCTCGCTGCTCCTCGTTGTCATCAACCACAAGAAGTGATTCAGAACCCTGCTTGACTTCTTGATTCGGAGTCTTGGAAATGGCCTTTTCGGTTACCGGGAAGTACAGTACAAAATCAGTCCCTCGTCCGACTTCGGAGAGAACATCGTAGTAACCAGCATGGTCCTGAACAATCCCGTAGACCACCGAAAGTCCCAGTCCCGTACCGCTACGACCCATTTTCTTCTTCGAGTAGTAAGGCTCAAAAATCTTGGTGAGGTCTTCCTCGGAGATTCCACATCCGGTATCGGATACTCGAACCATAACGTAGTCGCCCGGATTGATTTTGTCGTAGCCGGAATCCAGTCTTGTCAAGCTAACCTTGGCGATTTTAACAGTCACAGTTCCTTCTGCCTTGATGGCGTCAAATGCGTTGATCACCAGGTTCATCAGCACCTTGGCCAGATGTGGAGCTGAGCCCATTATGAGATCAGCGGCGTCGTCAAGGTCGGTCACAGTCTTGATTTTCGGATGTTCAGCTTGGAGCCGTAAGAAGCCAGGCGAATCAAGATATTCGCGAAGAACGTCACTCATTCGCATCGGATACATCTCATACCGGCCCCGTCGGGCGAGGGTAAGGAGATCGTTAACCACGCTGGCCGCGTCAACCGCGGCAAGCTTTATCCGCTCAACCATTCTTCGGACTCCGGGATTATTCGGCAGGAACTCAAGAATCAAATCGGGATATCCGACAAGGGGTCCCAAGGTGTTGTTTAGGTCATGAGCGACGCCGCCGGCGAGCATCCCCAAGGCTTCCATCTTCTCGGCCTTTTGTAACTTACCTTTCATCGCCTCGCGTTCAGTTTCAAGGCGCTTGCGCTCATCGATTTCGCTTTGAAGAGTCTTGAGTGTCACCGTTAGTTCTTTGGTGCGTGCCTGCACTAACTTCTCGAGGTGATCACGATGCTGGCTCAGCTCCAGTTCCAATTGCTTGCGATGGGTAATATCAACCATCGTGCTAACAGCGCCGCAGTATTTGCCCAATTCATCTACGAGCGGCGCGACATTCACATCTACAATTCTTGCTTCGCCGGCCGGAGTCGCAACGCTCAACTCGTACTCATTGCTGACGCCCGTCTGCCGGATGTTTGTCTGTGCCAAGATTTCCAGTTGTGATTCCGGGCTCATGTAGTCTACAATTTTCTTTCCGATGACCGCTTTGGGATCGTCTTCACCCAGAATCGCAGCAAAGGCGGGGTTGCAGATCAGTATCTGCTCGTGTTCATCGACCACTCCCAACCCTTCCTGCACAGTTTCAAAGATCCGTTTGATGTGCATCTCGGAATCTCGCAATTTCCTCTCAGTGAGGATACGAGCAGTAACGTCACGGAAGACCATGACAGCACCGATCAATTCGCCCGACTCGAGCCGAATTGGAGCAACGCTGTCTTCAATCGCGATTTGCACTTCGTCACGCCGAGTCAAAAGGGCGAATTCACTCAGATGGAAGGTTGTCCCTGAATCCAACACCTTTGCGATTGGTTCAATCGGTTTGAATGCCGCCGCTTCGCTGAGCGTGAGTCTCAGGACCTCTCTTGCTGGTCGCCCGAGTGCTTCATCGTTTGTCCAACCTGTAAGCTGTTCCGCTATACAATTTAGATAGGTGACATTGCCTTTCGTGTCAAATGCCAAAACGGCATCACCAATACTGCCGAGAGTCACTGATAGCCACTGTTCGTGCTCCTTCAGCTTGCGCTCTAAGCGGTGTCGTTCGAGAGCGATTTCGATAGCGGTTTGAAGTTCCCGATCTTCGAAAGGTTTCAAAGATACGCGAGCGGACCTGAGTTCTTTGCCCGGTCGATAGTAACTCGATCTGGAGTTAGCCGTGAGAAAGATGATCGGTACGTCGACTAATTGAGCTATCTGATCGGCTGTCTGGATACCATCGATCTCTCCTTTGATTTGAATATCCATTAGAATCAAATCAGGCTTTTCCGACAATGTTTTCTCGATGGCAGCAGCACCGGTGGCGACTGTCGCGACTACTTCAAAACCCATGATTTCAAGTCGCTGCCGAATGTCTAAAGCAACAATCGACTCGTCTTCAACTACCAGAATCTTATGCGCTGACAAGTTGTCTCTCTTTCTCCTCGCGCCGGGAAGCGGCGAATTCAAGAATGAAACTGGTGCCGCGTTCTCGTTCGATCTTGATCGTTCCGTCCAACTGGCCGATCAGCCCATGGACCAACTGCATTCCCAACGTCCCGCTATTTTGAATATCAACCACATCCGGAATTCCAATTCCGTCGTCGGCAACTTCCAGGATGAGTGTCGCATTCATCGACTTACGGCAACGGATTGTGATTTCCCCTCGCCTGCCGTCCGGAAAGGCGTACTTCAGCGAATTTGTGACGAGTTCATTGATAATCAGACCGCACGGTATGGCAACATCAACGCCGAGATTAATGGGGTCAATCTCACGTCTGATGTTGACTCTCTCCCGATTACCGGAGACCGTGCTCATCATGTAACTCGTGAGACTGTCAACGTAGTCCGGGAAATTGACTTCGCTAAGATTCTCCGAGCGGTAGAGCTTTTCATGAATCAAAGCCATTGTCTTTACCCTCCCCTGACTATCGCGGAACATTGCCTCGAGTTTCTTATCTTTGATCTTGCCCGCCTGTAAATTGAGCAAGCTGGTTATAATCTGGAGATTATTCTTTACGCGGTGATGGACTTCTTTAAGCAGGACTTCCTTCCCGCAACGAGGCAGTGATTTTATCCTGCCAGGACTCGTTCGGTGATTTCCGACTCCAATTCAGAAGTCCGCTCCTCACGCGTTGTTCCAGAAAATCTCGTGCGTCGAGCAACTCCCGATCGCGATCCTGCACTTGTGTGAGCATCTCGTTGAATGTACCAACCAAGTACCCGATCTCATCGGCTCCGGAGGGCACGGCCCGAATCGAGTAGTCTTTGTCCCTTGAAACCGCCTTAGCAACCGACGTCAGATGCAACACCGGCTCGGAGATTACTCGTTGGAGACGACTGACGACGAGAAATGCAAACAACAGAGCCAGCACGATAAGCAATCCCACCATCAGGAAATCACGCTTCAATCGTGCCGACAGTTCACGCATGTCGGCGCGAACCGTTATGAACCCGATCGGTTCGTCATCCAGTCTAATGGGACGAGAAGTGATGAGTAACCCGTCTTTGGCGATCTGCGTCGTGGAATCTTCGAGACGAAACACACGCGGACAAAGGCTATCATCTGAGGGGAAGGAGGCAAAGATCTCGCCGGTGCGAGAATACACACCCGCCGAAACTACTTGCCGCTCAGCAAGCAAACTGACCAACGTGCCTTTTGTATCATTGCTGTTATCAAACTGCACCGACGCAGTGCAGTTGATTCCGATGACATCGGTCAAGGTCGCCATCGAACGAAACAAATCCGCCCTTGCACTCGAGTAATCGTATGCGATGAAGGCGATTCCAACGAGTAACAACGCCAGAGCAGAGCTGATCATGACGATTCCAATCAGCTTGCCGCGAATCGTCAGGTCTTTCAGGAATGTTTGGATCATTCAGTCCCCGTAACTGTCAGCTATTACTGCCAGTTTCAACAACTTTGAGCTGATATTGAGCCTCTCTCGCGCGCCTTTTCGGTGATATCTCGAAACGAACTTTTCCGTCTGCGACAAAGAACCGAATCATCCCACCGTAGGAAATGAACTCTTCATGCTCGCTCACCGTGAGAACTGGATGTCCGCGCAGGGCAGTCAGCATAGCCTCCATCGTGGTAGGCGAAGAGGAATTGATGAATACAATGTTGCAGTCAAGCAGCTCCTTGGCATCATCGGACTCAACGATCTCAACACGTCGGCCTGCTACTTGTTTGTTATCAACAGCAGCCTTGATAGCCTTATTGATCGCAGTTCTGCCTGCTACTCCGATGCGAAACGTGGAGTCCAGTGTACGATTTGGCGAATTCGGCCACTCAACGAATTTCGCGAAGTTATAAAGGAACGCCGCTTTCACGTCGGTCTCGGAGGCTTTCTCCTGCGCCGATGTTACCTTGACTGACTCCAGACAACAGTAACACCGTTGCGAGCCAAAGCCAGAATCTATGCATGAAGCTAGTATCTCCAGGTAAGTGATCCGACAATTCTTCGTTCGGGTTCTGAATACACGTTGTTCAGATCCGATTGAAACTCCTGATGTTGTTTTTCAAGCAGATCTTTGCCGATCAGTGCGAATTCTAGCTGCTTGGTTAAGCTGATTGCCAGCCGCGAATCTAGCGTCCAGTAACTCGGAACCGGCCCTTCGGCAATCTCGTCCACAAAACGGATCCAATATCCGAGCTCGATCCAACGGGCTGGGCTGGTGTTTAGTTGCAGGCTAAGTTGATGGCGCGGCAGATAGAAGGATCCTGCGCTTATCTCGGAAACCGCCTTTAGCTTCTCACCGTGGCCATAGGAGTAGGCCATCTTGGTTCGAATCGATGGAGACAGTTGGAAGTCGGCGGTAATCTCCATGCCGTATGACTTTACACTGCCACCATTATATGGTCTAAATGGAATTGTGATATAAGGGTGCTGCGCATCAGGAGGTACGGGCTGACCCACTTGGCCCATAATGATGCCATCGTAAATGTTGTAATATGCTGCTGCATCAATCCAGAATCGGTTTGTCAGATTTCCACGATAGCCGGACTCATAACTGACCAGAGTCTCACTCTTGAATTCTGGTGACCCCTGGTATTCAACCTTCATCGCCAGGTCTGTAGGATTGGCCGTTGTAAGCGGTGGAACAACGTACAGCCAGGCACGCCCATCGTTCTCTCCGCGTGAAGGAGTACGTATCGCCCGCGATACTGATGACCAAACCGAATGGCGCTCACTGAGCGCCCAAACAAACAAGACTGGGCTGAAACTCGTAGCCCGTGTAGTCGTTGTGCTCAAGCTTCGAACCGAATGTAAGTTGAACTCGATTATGAATCAGCAGTGCTGTGGTCTGCGCAAAAGCACTGAACAGGTTTGAACTACGGCTCGGATCTTCGACTCCGGAAAAATCGGTTGAGTCTACATTATCCGTACTGCGGCGGTATCCGACACCAGACGTCAGATTGAATCGACGGGACAATGTCCAATTGTGCTGAACGTCGATGTCGTAGGTGTGCCGGGACTCTCCAATGAAACGATCATGTCGCTCATACCAATCGTGGTACATTTGGAATGTCCATGTTGATTGATCAGGCTGCCCTGTGGTCAGGCGCGCCAGAGTATTCGTCCCCGTAGCGGAGCAACCGAATGCAGGGTTTGCGAATAAGGAAATGAAATGCTGGGCAAGTGATAGACAGTGTTGGCTTCACCATCATAAGCATCACCCTGCAGGGTCAGATTGGAATTGGAGCCGAGTTCCCAATCCGCACGCAGACCGCCGCGGAGCATCTTCCAGGCGTCTAGCGTCGATTTGCCTGATGCATCATCAAACCCGTCTTTTTCAAACCATTTGCCGTAGGCGCGAAATGCGCCGTTTCCCTTAAGGGATCTTCCATATCGAATTTCCCCGTTGGCGCGGTCATACGATCCTGAACCACCGCTGACGAACACGCCCTTCGTTTCTGCAGCCGACTTCGTCAGGATATTAATGACCCCATTGACGGCATTGGCACCCCAAAGAGTTGCGCCGGGACCACGGATGACCTCGATGCGATCGATATCTTCAAGTAACACATCCTGGACATTCCAGTAGACCCCGGAGTACAAGGGCGTGTATACTGACCGACCGTCAACCAGGACCAAGAGCTTGTTGGCAAAGCTCCCATTGAACCCGCGTGCCGTCACCGCCCATTTGTTTGCATCAATCTGTGCTACCTGTACGCCCGGCACCATCCTTAGTGCATCAGGTATCGACATGGCACCAGACTTGCGTATATCTTCGGCTGTCAGGACATAGATAGCGGCAGCCGCTTCCGAAATCGGTTCGGATTTCTTTGACACCGATGAAACTTCAACGTTCATCAAGTCCTCGAGACTCAATTCGGTCAGATCAAGCGCCGCATTATCACCTCGCTCAGGCCTTTCGGCTGTTGCCGTCTCGAAAACCGTGGAGAGAACCAACAGACATATTGTAACGATTAGACCGGCCAATCGAGTAGATTTCTCTTTCCTACTACCGCAACCGTTTCTCGAATCGCCCGGACAACGGCACGCCCTGGCTGCTAACGTCAAGTCTTGCATCATATGATTAAGAGGCTCCCTTCCTCGAGATATATTCTTTATCCGTCAACCTTGGACGATCGCATTGCATTCTAGGAGGCCCTGGGTGTGTAATGATACAGATGCACTGATCGCTTAAGTCGAGGCACTCGCAGTCATCTGCGCGTGACATATCAACTTGGTTCGGCTGCGAGATACAAAACTTAAACTAGCGAGTCCATGTTATCAGGAAATTCGCACACAATCTTCATTCTGCGAATCTGCCATTCGATCCGGCAGCGATTGTTGGAGAAACTCGTGCCATACCGAAACGACACTGCTCTTGTCCACGTTCGATGGCCTGTTCGCTGTCAGCAAAACACTGAATCCGGTGCTTGAATTACGATACGTGCTATCGAGATTGTCTAGGGCTTAAGGTGGCTCAATAGGAAGTTAGGATGGTCCGGTGCCTGACATTCCGCATTGTTCGGCTCTAAATTTGACATACTTGGAAAACTACGATTATTGGAGAGAACAATGTCGGCAGTAAATTAGATGTCAAGATTCTGCGCGGTCGGAGTGCAATATAAATACGGAGAGTGAGGGATTCGAACCCCCGGTCCCTTGCAGGACAACGGTTTTCAAGACCGCCGCATTAGACCGCTCTGCCAACTCTCCTGACGAGAATATATTCCTCGCACAGCCTCCGCGCAACCGAAAACCTATGCCCCAGAAATGTGATTGACGACAAGCCGCCTAATGTCCATTTTACCCAAAGATATTTGCTGAACCTATAGACCGTAGCGACTGAGAGTCGTCAAGGAGACATTATGTCAGAAGGCTTCGTGCTGATTCGCACAATCGCAGACTTCGAAAAATGGTGGAATAACGAAACAACAGCGACTCGGAAAATTCTTGGGGCACTTACCGACGCCTCGCTAAATCAGTCCGTAGCCAAAGACCACCGCACCTTAGGCCGGATGGCTTGGCATATCATCCAGACTATGGGCGAGATGCCGACCCGCCTTGGCATGAAGATCGACGCACCCGATGAACACGCTCCGGTTCCCACCAGCGCCGCTGCCATCCAGCAGGCGTACGACAAAGCCGCAACCTCGCTCTTGGCGACAATCAAGGCGAACTGGAAAGACGAAACCCTCCTCCAGGAGGATGACATGTACGGCTCAATCTGGACGCGCAGTTTCACCCTCTTTGTCCTGATCGGCCACGAGGTCCATCATCGCGGTCAGATGACAGTATTAATGCGTCAAGCGGGTTTGAAGATTCCGGGAATCTACGGCCCCTCGCTCGAAGAATGGGGCAACTACGGAATGCCCACTCCGGTAGTCTAACTCCAACCGACTACACCATTCCCAATCGCGAATGGTCGAGCGGCGAGGATCATTTCTTCGCCGCTGCCATTTGTGCCTTGAGAGCTTCCACTTCAGATTTAAGAGTGTTAATCTGCTCCGTCAATCGGGCAGCCGTTCCCGGACATTGTGTCCGCGGATCGGGCACTATTACTCGGATCGAAGTGGTCATTTGCCTTATTCGACTCTTCAGGGCTTTTGAAGGTTCCGTAATAAGTTGGGCTATAGTTTAAGACAAGGCTGGCTCTGGCTGATTTGGTAACCGCAGGTCACCATTTGGACGCCATAATGCGAAATGTGTGTGATCCTGCTCCGAAACCCAAAAGACAGAATTTGGTGAGGCTGTTACCTTAAAGTTGCCGCTTTCGACGTCGTCGTCATATCCAAAGGCCGTTGATACCCAGTAGTACGTTGTGTCCTCGACTATTGAGGCGTATACCTCGTCAACGTCTCCCCATGTATGGTCAATTTGAAACTCGCAGAAACCTACTCCAAGCACATAGCCACTGGCTGGGACAACAATCTCTGCCGTGAGCACTGTATGCGGATCCGAGGTGATGGTTTTAGCCGGGGAGAAGAAGAAGCTCGTTGCAAATCCCGCCTCGTCCGGTAACCTCGACGCCGCCATCAACGACGGCTTGATCGCACCGGCATAAAGCGTGTCATCGACTTGAATGCTGCCATCTACTTGCAGTTTTCGCGTCGGGTTGGCTGTGCCGATCCCGACATTACCATTTTCTAACCAAGTCATCGCCTCCTCGCTCATCGCCGAGGAGTAGAGCGACAACGCACCTTCCGGGAAATTTGCATGGGTGTAGAGATCCTGCCGCAAATGCCAGGTGTTTGCCGGGGTCTGAATCCTTAAGCCCGTCTGCCCCCAATTGGTCGGATGTGAACCCTGGATCTTTAACCAGCAAGTGCCCGCCTCGGAATTCTCTATATGAAGCCTGTCATCCGGGTTGATCGTGCCGATTCCAACCCTCCGGTTGACATTGTCAAACTCTGCCCATGTATCAACACCGAGTTCCGTGAAGTAAACACTCTCCGTCGATAGCAAACTCAAGTCGGCGCCAACCCACTTCATGTCATTGCCGACCAGTGATTCCAGTCGCGCATTAGCGGAACCGAAGTAGATCGCTGATTGACCTGACATCCCCAGATCGCCGCTGAAGTTCAATTTGCCCAGGCGTGAACTCGTATTGAGGGCAACAGTATCAATCGGATTTGTTAAGCTCACCACCGTGCCATTATCGGTCCAGCCCGAAGTATTACTGCTGACCGCGTCCGCGGCAGCCGCCCAGTTCGATCCGTTCCACTTCATGACCTGTCCGCTCGTCGCGCCATTCTGGCCGATGTCGGTAAATGCGATCGTACCATTAGCGATCTTACTTGTGGTGACAGAGTTGTCCGCTATTGTCTTTGCGTGCCCGGCAGTATCAGACTCGATTGCCTGAAACGCCCCGGGTACACTCAACAGCGGCCGCAACGGTCGCAGTTCCGCCTCGCCATCAATACTGACGCCAATCCACCGAATACTCCCATCAAACACTGCTACGGTCAGTGGATTCGCCTGCCCTAACACTATTGTGAACAGTCCTTCTGTAACGGTTACTGTCGGATGCATCTCACTCCAGATTAGCTTTGTGCCGAGCGAATCAGAGTAGATGCCAAATGTCAGTGCAACAACTTCATTAAGCGCTGTGCCGGCAGCATCAGTCAGTCGTCCTTGGTACGTGAAGGAACTGGGGACGCTGGCTTGCGCCACTGATGTCAATAAGCAGACCAGTAATGCCACGGACTTAACAAGGTTGAGCAAGGATAGTAAGGAAGACATGATACTCCTCCGGAATCAGTTGAAACATAGGTGTAAAAGACACAATTGCAGGCGCTAACGATGTAATGTTCGGTTTGATCCTAAAATCGACAAAAGCCTCCCAAAATCAAGCGATTTGCCAATAGATGACAATTGCGGCCATTGTTCGATCGAAGCACAATTTCTGCTTATGGACATGCAGCGCAAGGAATAGGTCCGCCGGCAAAAATGTAATTTATCAAGTATACCGCATCCGAGATACTAACCTGTCCGCTGCAGTTGGTGTCGCCGTATTGCAACGGCGTTGGCGCCGGACCTCCGGAGAAGACGTAGCTGATTTGGTATACAGCATCAGAGATCGTAACTTGCAGATTGTTGTCGGCATCACCGCATGGCCGTGGTGGGGGCGGAGGATCAGTAACGAGAATGGAAGTGTTTAACGTCGAGCGTCGGGCTGGGTTGTCGGAATCGGATAACTCGACCGTGAAGTAGTAAATGGCTTTGTAAGTCGGCGTACCGCTAATAGTTCCTCCCGGACCTGTGAACGAAGTTCCGAATGGCAAATCCCCGCCCAAGAAAGTCCATGTTAACGGATAGACTCCGCCGGCGCCATCGAGTTGGAAGTAGTAAGGTTTTCCAAGATATGCGTCGGGACAGGACCGAGAATAGATGTGGAGCTTGCCGTCACAGAGGTCGCCCACGCCATCATAGTCTTCATCGCGCTGTTGAGAATTGCCAACGTTTGGACAATTGTCACACAGGTTGCCGACCGAGTCAGCATCCGTATCCTCCTGTTCGGGATTGCTCACTAACCAGCAGTTGTCGAGAGCATTGGCGATTGCGTCGGCGTCGGCGTCAGGATCGCAGGAGTTGCCCAGCAAGTCGCCATCGACATCGCCCTGGTCAGAATTGGCAATTGCCGGGCAGTTATCGTCAGGACACTGATTGCCGGCCTGCTCTGGATCTCCGTATCCGTCGGAGTCACTGTCAACACAAGCAATCTGCGGGCCAAACGTTGTCACCCCGAAGACACCCCACTCGCTTCCCGAAGCAATTTTGCGCCACTTGTACCAATGCACGTTGTGATCCCACGTGTCATAGATGCCATATTCTTGCCGGGCTTCATCGTAGCCGATTGCGGTCACAAAGTGGTCAGTCCAGCCGTCGCCCTCAGTGTCCACCAAAAGCACCAGCGGATGGAGGAGGTCAATCTGATCTTTGAATAGTTGCCAACTGTAATCATCAAAAAGAAAGCTGCCGGCGTTGATGGTTGTTCCGGGGAGTCGATAGAGGAAATATTGCCGCAAAGACGATTCAACGTCATTGAACCAACTCCAACCGTAGTAGTTATAATTCGCGCTTCGGGAGGTGAGCATGAAATCCGCCAGGCAATTGTTGGCGTGCACCTGGCCGGTCTCAGAGCGATCCGGCTGCAAAGCTCCGGGCGAAGCATCAATCGGGCAGGAGTAGTCGCGAAAGTGATCCGATGCACTAATACCGCAGCCTTCATTTCCGCCGTCGGTCGCCATCATCTCGCTGACTTCAATAGTCTGTGTGCTTGCCGATCCCGAAATCAGGTTGGGAAATGCAAAGCCGTCCCAGAAGCCCAGCACCATACCGGCGGCTGTCGGGCCGCAACCGTGGTGCCAAATGTAGGATGGGACGCCGCCGATGACTTTGCGGGATTTGTCGGGCGGGCGCAGGCCACGGTCGATCCTGCCGGCGAGAACGGTCCGCTTGTGCTCTGCTGGCCATAGACTTCACTCGTGGTGATGGCAATAATCACCGAGAATGTCAAAACAGCGGTCCAGCGCATCGCAAAACCTCCGCGTTCGGCGTGGGTGATAGACGTTATTGTCCATATAATAAGGCCTTGGGTGCAATTTGTCAATATGCCAGTTTCTTCCGGGCAAAGGTCTAATCTTTTTCCAAAGGAAACACCGGCATCGGGGCTGATTGACTTTGCGGTTGCCGAAGTGTATCTTTTCCCAGCACCTATCAAGTCCCTTGGACAAGACCGAGGGGAAAGGACAACTACCGTGGAAACGATGTGGGCCGGAGTAAAACCGGATCGGGCGGCGGGAGCCGATTTTCGTAAAGTCAAAATTCCTCAGATAAACGACAACCAGGTACTGATCAAGACGATTGCGTCCTCGATCTGCGGTACCGACAAGCATATCTACAATTGGGACAAATGGGCGCAGGGCCGCCTCAAGCCGCCGTTGATTTTCGGCCACGAATGTTGCGGCGAAGTTGTAGAGGTCGGCAAAAATATCCGCGGTCTCAAACTCGGCGACTTCATCGCCGCCGAATCGCACATCCCCTGCGGTGTCTGCAAACAATGCCGCATGGGCAACATGCACATCTGCGACAATCTCGTCATCCTCGGTGTCGACACCGACGGCATCTTTGCCGAGTATGTCGCGCTCCCGGAAATCGTCTGCTGGAAAATCGACAAAGGCATGGACCCGGCAATCGCCTCGATCCACGAACCTTTCGGCAACGCCGTCTACACCACCATGTCTGCCAATGTCTCGACCAAACGTATCGCCATCATCGGCGACGGCCCAACGGCGGCGTTTTCGTGCGGCATCGCCAAAGCCGTCGGCGCCGAACGAATCTACAATATCGGCATGCAGGATTTCAATCTCGACATCTGCAAACAGATGGGCGCCCACGTCTCGATCAATGTCGCCAACGACAAAGATTTCAAAACGCGCATCTGGGATGAAACCTCAGGCGGCGTCGATGTCGTCCTCGATATGGCCGGCAACCAAAAGTCCGTCGAAACCGGATTCGAGATTCTTCGCAAAGCCGGCACGCTCGTGATGTTCGGTATCCCGCCCGACGCTGTGATGATCGATGTCAACAAAGCCATCATCTTCAAAGGCGCCACCGTGATCGGTATCAACGGCCGCAAGATGTTCGAAACCTGGTACCAGATGCAGGCGCTTCTCGACGGCGGCATGGTTGATCCGCGCCCGGTGATTACTCACCGCTACCCCTTCAAGAAATTCCTTGAAGCCGTCGACATGTTCGCCACCGGCAGCCAACCCTCCGCGAAAGTAGTGCTGATGATGTAG